>JACNHV010000333.1 GCA_014383445.1 Candidatus Desulfobacula maris
AGTCCAGGATCCGACCGATTTAATCTGGTAGCTATGGCAAAGAGGTCACACCCGTACCCATCTCGAACACGGAAGTTAAGCTCTTTAGCGTCGATGGTACTGCATGGGCGACTGTGTGGGAGAGTAGAACGCTGCCAGATTAATCCTAAACAAAAAGCCCTGATCATTATTACAATGGTCAGGGCTTTTTACGTTTGATCATCGCGTTGTCAACTATCAGTCAATTTATTCTTCATTTATCATTTGGCGGAAATGGCAAAGAGGTCACACCCGTACCCATCTCGAACACGGAAGGCCAGATTTTATTTTTTGAATATAATTTTATCCTGATGTTTTCTCCATTCATGAGCTTTATGCATTTGTTCCTGTTGATCATCCAATTGTTCCACCATGACTTTAACTGCTTTGTCTGCATCTTGATTCTCTATTGCAGTGTGTATCTGTTTATGCTGGGAAACAATTCTATCACGATCGCGGTAGCGATAGATGGCCATGTTGAATATCGGTTGTAATGCATCGAAAACCGGATCAATGATCAACCTGAGAAGGGGATTACCTGTTGCATCCACAATATTTCGATGAAACCGAACATCAGAATGGCAAAAATCCTCATGATTTGTAGTAGGGTCTTTTTGGATCTCACACTCGGCCTTCATTTTTTCCAAATGTACGGGTTTTCGTCTCTCAGCAGCCAAACGGCAGCAAAATGTCTCAAATTCATAACGTGCCTCATGAAAAAATTTAAAATCCAGTTCTCCCGAATTTATCAATACGGTTGTTGTATTTGAAATTATTTCTTTGACCTCTTCTTGAGTTGGTTTTTTAACAAAAGTGCCTCCACTGGGCCCCCTTCTGGAACGGGTTAGATTTCTCGCAGCTAAAATTTTCAACGCTTCTCGAATAGTGGGGCGGGATACTTCAAATTTTTCGGCAAGTTCGTGTTCGGAAGGCAATCGCTCATCAGCTCTTACATCACCATTAAATATAGCCGTTTGGAGGTTATCAGCTATTTGTCTTGCCAAACTTTTAGTTTCTAACGAATCATATTTGATAGTCATTCTGTATCACTTTCAATGTATAAAAAATAATTGTTAAATCATACCACATTGTTTTAGCTCATCAATTTAATATCTGGAAAATCCCCAATCTTTCAATGTGGTTTTCTTGTGCTCTCCCGCTATAGGTGGAGGCATTGGCAGATCGGGCAGTACCTTCCATCCCTGAAGCATCAACAATTTGAATTTTTCCTGACTGTTGAACTTCAAGGATACCACATGTTATTCCAAAAGCCAACATCATGCCCCACCACCAGAGTCTCCAAGCATGTTCAATGGAGATACGGGACTGTGATTTCGATGCCCAAAGGCACGCAGTAAAGGCATGCAGTGCTCCAGATAAAGCAATAAAATTGATATCATGTCCTGCGGCCTGAGATAAAGGGCCGTTTTGCCACCAGCCAGTTATTCTTCCTTTGATACGGACAAGAGACAATGTATAGGTTTCATTCATTTGCCAGCAGTTCTAAATCCCTTCCGATTACAATTTTTTGTATTTCTGAAGTGCCATCAACTATTTGTAGTAATTTGGCAACAGCCATATGTCTACTTAACACCGATAGTTTATCATATCCTTTTTCTCCAAATAATTGTAAACACTTTGTGATTGTATCCATAGCAACCTCGGTTGCAAATAACTTATTCATAGCAGACTGTATCTTTATGGATTCAAATTTATCCATTTTTGAAGCAGTCCTATAAACCAGCCATCTTCCAGCCTCGACGCGAGCCAATAGCTTAAAAAGTGTCGATTGCACGCCTTTATCCGATATATTAAATTTGCTGAAAGACTTTTGATCGCCTAAATATTTAATGGTAATATCAATTATTCGTTGAGACATTCCTATAGCTATACTAGGGACAAATATCCTGGGTAAGTCAATGAATGACAATGCTTCGCTAAACCCTTTTTCAGTGATTATCCTGTTTTTTGAAATAATGCAGCCATCCAAATATAAATTACAGCATGATATGCAATTATTGCCCAATCTTGGTGTATTGTCACCGATTGTAAAGCCAGGTGTGTTTCTATCAACCAATAACATAAGCATATGTTTTGTATCAGGTGATCCATTCTTGACCGTAATGACGAAATAATCCGCCTCTAAAGCATTAAAAATCCATGCTTTTTTTCCAAAGACATGATAACCGTCATGTCTAAGTTCTGCATACGAATTCATAGAAGAAGGATCAGATCCTGAATGCTTCTCAGTGATTGCAAACGCTACCCTTTTATGACCACTGACGATAGCAGGGAAAAGCTCTCTAATGACTTCATTTTTATCATAATATTTAGCGAGCAGACATGTAATGTTATTATGCAGTTGAATGATTGAAGAGGAAAGAGCTCCATCTCCATGAGCAAGGCCTTCGTAAATCAAAGCACATTCTAAATAGTTATAACCTCTCCCTCCTAATTTTTTGGAAACACCGATAGAACAATAACTACTTTCAACAAACACATCCATAGCCTCTCTCGATGTTTTTTCCCCATTTTCCCACTGGTCTGCATAAGGAGCAATCTTCTTTAAAGCGAACGCCCTGGCTTCATCGAACAACAATTTTTCTTTATCTAAAAGTTTTACAGCCATTTTAATCCCACAACTCAATTTATGATTCAATCGTTTAAGTCAAGTTTCTTTTTCCGCTAAGGCATTATATTAATTTTAATGAATTAACTTAATCCTCCTGAGTTAAAATAGTTTTGAATTCAAAATGTTACATCAAGATAGAAGGAAGAAAAGTAACCAATACAGGGAAATAAGTGATTAAAAAAAGAACACTGATTAAAACAAGTAAAAAGGGTATCATTGCCCTAAAGGTATCTTCTATCTTGGTCTTTGCAATTTTAGATGCTATAAAAAGTGCGGCTCCCATTGGAGGAGTATTTAAAGCAATTGTAAGATTTAAGACTATAATTACTCCAAAATGAAGTCTTGAGATCGGCAAAGTATCAATTACGGGTAAGAGCATTGGAGTAACGGCTATTAATGATGCAATCACGTCCATAAAACAACCCAAAACAAGCAGGAATATATTTATGATCAGAATTATTAGAATAGGATTGGTAGTAATACTGGTTAAAACACTTCCAATTTGTTGAGGTACACCCTGTTGAGTAAGTATGCGGGCAAACACACTTGCAAAACCGATAATAATCATTATTGAAGAGGTCGTTTTTAATACTTCCAATATAATCATAAATGTTTTTTTGATAGTAAGTTCTTTGTATATAAAAAAACCAAGGAAAAATGCATATAAGGATGCTGTTAAAGCAGCTTCAGTAGGAGTGAATATTCCCAATACAATACCGCCAAGAATTATTATAGGCGTCAGCATTGGAGGGATAGCATATGTAAATGATATGAATAAATTTTTTATGCCTGGTCTGTTCTCATTCTTAGGATAATTTCTGCGTTTACATATAAAATAATTTATTGCCATTAACCCCAGGCCCATAAGTAAACCCGGGATTATACCTCCAAGAAACAAACCAGCAATAGATACGCCTGCAATAGATCCATATATAACCATAATGATACTTGGAGGAATGATAGGTCCTATAGATGATGATGCTGCAGTAATTGCTGCAGCAAAATTTTTATCAAAACCCCTGTCAACCATAGATTTAATTTCAATTTCCCCAAGACCCGCAGTATCAGCAAGAGCAGAACCTGACATACCGGCAAATATAATACTCAAAAGGACATTAACCTGAGCAAGTCCACCCGTTATATGTCCAACTAAATCATCGGCAAATTTAAATAATCTTTTGGTAACGCCTCCCGTATTCATGAACTTTCCAGCCAGCATAAATAGAGGTATCGCTAAAAGAACAAATTCATTAAAAGCACTTCCCATAACCTGGGGAACTATCATTAATGACATGCCCTGAATTAACATGTATATAATTGACGTAATTCCCATTGCTAAATAGATAGGCATTCCCAGGATAACAAAAAATATCAGCAAGCCGATTATTATTAAGCTCCACATTACTATTCCCTTCTTTTCTTAACCGATAACATAAGTTTGACCCGGCAATTCCCGGTGAATTGACAAAATTACAAACAATTTCCATTCACGATCATATCACTTAATTTTTATTCATCATTTTCCATAAATATGCTTTCAATATCAGAATCTGTCTTTATCAAGGTATAAATAGCGATTAAAGAAAAACCAACCACAAATGCATATGTGAAATATGAAACAGGAAATCCTGCACCAGCGACAGTTATTCCACGTTGAAATTCATAAAATTTATAGATTGGTTTAGATAATAATATTAAAACAAAAAGTGGACATAATCTATAAACTGCATTTAGAATAATAATTATTTTTTCAGGCAATTTTTCAATGAAGAATTCCACTCTTAAATGACTGTTATCTCTGGCAACAAAAGCACAACCCAAATATGCCAACCATGTAAAGAGTAAATTTGAATATATTATAACCCCTCTAATCGGTGTATGGAAAACGTATCGCAACATAACTTGAGTGGTCATTAAGCCAAGAAGAATAATAAATAAAGATATGGTAACTATAATTAATATTCGATCAATAATAAAAAAAGTTTTTTTCATTTTAATTCATCATCTCATCTATAAATTTTTAAAATTATGAAATAATACCAGAGCTCCAAAAGATAGTATGTTAATTTTTTTACAATATGAATAAAGAATTCAGCATGTGTAGAATTCTCTTCAAATAAAAGCAGCTACTGCCTTTGGAGCCCTGAATCAAAGTATAAGTCTCTTTATAACTATTTTTCATTTAATCAGTTAGGGATTTTCATTACCTTGTCATATAGACCTTTTTCCCAGATTCCCTTTGCTTCCATCTTATAGGGAACCTGACTTAAAGCCTTAAAGAAACTGTCCCTATCAACATCTTCAATTATTTCCAGCTGTCCTTTTTCTCTTAAATCTGCAAGCTGTTTTTCAACATCACTTTTAATTAGTTCTTCAATAAAGCTTCTAGTATCTATAGCTGATTTTGTAATTATGTTTTGCTCTTCTTTGGTTAATCCTTGATATGTCATTTCAGATATAACTATTCCAGCTGTTTCAAATTGATGGCTGGTTAACGAAACATACTTACAAGGCTCATGCATTTTATTGTGTACAGTCAAATCAATTGGACCCTCAAATGCCTCTGCTACGCCCTGCTGCAAAGCCATATACAGCTCTGAATAGGGTATGGATACCGTAGTTGCCGGTGTTGCTCCCCAGGGGATAGCAAATGCATCTAATGGAACTGTTCTCATGATGACACCTTTTAGGTCGTTAATTGATTTTATAGGACCGGCTTTTTTCGTAGAAAATATCTGTCTGGGAGCTCTATACCAGGTACCATCCAGCATCCTGATTTTATATTTATCCAGCAGCTTCCCCTGAGCTATCTTACCTGGTTCGCCGTCCATAGCAGCCTTGGCATGGTTATAATCTTTCATTACAAAAGCTGTAGCCCATAGGTTAAATTCTCCGACCAACTGACTAAACCAGCCTACTCCACCAACGAAAAAGTCTAATTCTCCCATTCTTAAACTCTCAAGTTGAGTAGCGGCTTTACCCAGCATTGAACCTGGAAAATATTCAATTTTAACTGAGCCATTTGTTCTCTCTTCAACTAAATTAATAAAATGTTTTGCAGCTTTTGAAATATTGGCTTCAGCCCCGGTAACTGCACCCATTTTCAAAGTTTTGGCTGCCACCATTCCAGTGATAGAAAAACTAAGAATTAGCATTACAATTGAAAAAACACTGATTTTTTTAAACATTTGTTGCTCTCCTTGTTTGTTTAAAGTTTTTACAAATCCATTTTTACGAATAAAAGCAAAAAGTTCTTTACTTTTTGTACGCTCTACTCAGCAGCGCGGCAAATGGTTTCCTGCTCGCTGTCCTCAATAGCAACTTATCATTACCCTGAATCCAATTCCGATAACGTATCACCCCCTATGTATTTAAGTTAGAGACAATGTATAGATTTCATTCATTTGCCTGCAGTTCTAATTCCCTTCCGATTACAATTTTTTGTATTTCTGAAGTGCCATCAACAATTTGTAGTAATTTGGCCAACGCCCAGTTTTCACTTAACACCGAGTTTTCAGTATATCCTTCTGCTCCAAAAAACTGTAAACATTTAGTTGTCGTCTCCATCGCAACTTCAGCGGCATATAAATTATTCTCATACGCCTGGATAGATATTTTATTTCTACTATCCATAAGTGATGCAGTTTTATAAACCAACCATCTTCCAGCTTCAACCTTAGTAGACAAATCTGCAAGTGCCCACTGAACTCCCTGCCTGGATATAATAGGTTTATCGAAAGATATTCTCTGACCAAGATAATTTACAGTAAGGTCAATTACTCTCTGAGCAATACCCATTGAAATAGAAGGCACAAATACGCTTGCAGCATCTATATCTGTTAAGACTTCTTCATATCCCTTAACAGAAAGCATTCTTTTTTTTGAAACAATACAATTGTTAAATTCCATGTCACAACAGGACATTGTGCTTAACCCCATTATTGGTGTTTTCTTTCCGATTGTTAAACCGGGTGTGTTTCTATCAAGCAATATCATAAGAATATTATGACTATTAGGTGAACCATCTTTAACCATTACATTAAAATGGATAGCTTCTGCCGCATTAACAATCCACTTTTTTTTTCCATGGATATGATAGCAGTCTGCTTTGAGTTCTGCATAGGCGGTTATAGAGGAAGGATCACTACCTGAAGATTCTTCGGTTAAAGCAAATGCATTTATTCTTTTCCCCGCAGCCATATCAGGAACCAATTCTTTTATTTCCCTGGATGTATTATAAAAAGTACCAATTTCCCTGGTTACATTATTGTGTGCCTGAATTAAAAAACTGAGTACACCACACCCATAGGCAAGTCCTTCATATATTAATGCCTGTTCTAAAAAGTTATATCCCTGACCACCCAGTTCCAAAGGAAGGCCTAGCCCGCAGTAACCATTATCAGAGAATATTTTAACGGCATCTTTAAAAGATTTATCACAACCTTTCCATTTTCTTTTTTCAGAAGTAAAATTCGATATTGAAAAGTCTTTGGCCTTTTCAAATATTTTTTTTTCTTTGATTGATAATTCTATTGTCATCTAATCTCTCCTGAAATCAGCTCAGATACATTGAATTGCAAGTAAGATGGGGGTATCAAATTCAGTGATGGAAAATGGCTGTGGCCATATTTCAGGCTCCTGGCAATGTTTCATACTTTATCCTGACATAAGGAATCTTCCTGCTTTGATCCTTCACTCCAGTACTTATCACGGAGCAGACGCTTGTATAGTTTTCCTGTTGGATGACGAGGGAGTGTTTCCTGGAAATCGATGCTGCGTGGACATTTGATCGGTGATATTCGGGATCTGCAAAACTTGATCAGTTCTTTTTCTAATGCTGGTCCTGCCTCTCTCATGTCTCTGGGCTGGACCACTGCCTTGACTTCTTCACCGAAATCTTCATTAGGAACGCCGAACACAGCTGCATCCATTACCTTAGCATGGGTCGCTAGAATATTTTCAGCCTCTTGAGGGTAGATGTTGACGCCTCCGGAGATGATAACAAACGCCTCGCGCTCAAGAAGGTAAAGATATCCATCCTCATCCACTTTTCCGATATCACCAATGGTGCTCCACCCTTTTTCATTATATGATTCCGCAGTTTTTTCAGGATCGTTATGATAGGTGAATTCATGCCCGACGGAAAAATAGATCTTTCCTTTTTCCCCCGTGGGAAGTTCATTTCCATCCTCATCGCAAATATGCAGGGTGCCTAAAGCGGCCTTGCCTACGGACCCTTTGTGGGTAATCCATTCCTCGGGGCTGATTTTGCAAAATCCGTTATTCTCCGTGCCGGAATAATATTCGTGAATAATCATTCCCCACCAGTCGAGCATTTTCTTTTTGATGTCGATCGGGCAGGGAGCAGCCGCATGAAGGACACATTTTTGAGAAGATACGTCATACTTGAGTCTGACATCATCAGGCAATTTCAACATGCGGATAAACATCGTGGGCACCCACTGGCTGTGTGTGATTCGCTCTGTTTCTATGAGTTTCAGGGCCTCCTCTGCATCAAATTTCTTCATGATGAAAACGGTACCGCCCCTGTTGATCGTTGTCATGCTGTGGCGCAGGGGAGCCGCGTGATAAAGGGGTCCTGGGCAAAGGTAGCGCGTGTCGCTTTCATAGCCGAACAGCTTGCACAACAGTTCGATTAACATCGTTAATTCGCCTGGCTTCTTCCCGGTCAGCGCCCATTTCACGCCTTTCGGACGACCCGTCGTCCCTGAAGAATAGAGCATATCCAGTCCTTGCAGTTCATCATCGATGGGGTCTTCAGGCAAACCTGCACAGGCCGTTTCCCAGCTTTCATATCCTGGGATGACTCCACCGACCATATACCGGTGTTCAACATCAGGCATCCGGGATACTAACTCGGCCGCAACCCCGGCCATTGCGCAGGACGTAATAAATACTTTGGCACGACAATCTTTAATGATGTATTCAATCTCATACGGCGTGAAATAAGTGCTTGCCGTTGTGTAATATAAACCGGAACGATCTGCACTATAGCAGATCTCAAGAAAGTGGCGATTGTTCTCCATGAGAATCACAACATGATCATCCGTCTTCAAACCACAGGATCTGAAGAGGTTCGCCCCTTGATTGGATCTGGACTCAAGCTGGCCATAGGAGACCGTTTCGCCTGTATGGCACATCTTGTAAGCTACTGTATCGGGAGCGGAGTGTGCTATTCTGGTGGGATAAAACATTACGACACCTCATCTTTTGGGTATTCATATTCATTGACAAAGCTGGCTACGCGCTCCAGCAGAATTTCTGTCGAGCCATCAACAAGCCCGGCAATCCGGGAACCGATCAGGTGCCGACACAAGGGGTATCGCTCACGCAATCCCTCTGCGCCCATGGTTTGAATGAGTGCTGGCAGGTGTCGTTCTGCCATGCGCGTAGAAAAAATTTTGGCCTGCGCCGCATTTAGCTGAACGTCAATTCCGTCATCGATCTGGCCTGCTGCCTGGCTTACCATCAGTTGCGCTGCCGTTAAATCTATTTTTGCATCTGCCATTCTCCATCGCAGTCCTTGTCGAGTATTCAAGGGTTTTCCAAATGTCGTGCGGCGGCGGCTGTATTCAGCACAGATGTGCAGTGCTTTATCAACCATACCGCAACACATTGCGGCAACGTAAACCCTGGCCCCGTTGATTTCATCCATCACTGATTTAAATGCCAACCCTGGCGGCACCAGCATCTCGTCAGGCAGTGCTTCATAGCCGTCTAAACGGAAACCGCCTGTGCCAATCGAATATTGTTCTGCAACATGTAATGCCGGTTCTCGAATAAAACCAGACCGTTTTGCATCAACCACAAAGGCTGCAATCCCGGAGGTCCCGCTACCGGCTTCAGTTTGTGCATAAACGATGATCACATCCGCCATGGTGGCATTGACTATCCAGGATTTCTCTCCATGCAAAAGCCATCCATTTGGCACTTTTGCTGCTAAAGTCTGGATTGCGGACACATCAGAACCGGCCCCAGCCTCGGTCAGGGCTGTGCATCCCAATATATTTGCTGCGAGGATGTCGGTTACGTATGCTTTAATCAGGCGGGAGGATGCTTGGCGGGCCAGTTTCTCCGCAACATTATGCGTATTCACCAAAGAAAGCGCAAACCCGAAGTCCTCGCCTGCAAAAATTTCCAGAATACGTGCCTTACAAGAAAACGAGAAACCCAATCCGCCATGATTGACCGGAACTTGAATGCCAGTGAAGCCAAGTTGAGCTGCCTTTTTTAATGTATCCAAACCGATACGACGTTCGCGTTCCCAGGTTTTGGCGTTTGGTGCGATTTGACTTTTGGCAAATTCCTGAGCAGTTTGGATCAGGTCTGCATCGTTTTTTATCAGAGCCGTCATGCTAATGATTCTCCATTTGTATTAAATCGCTTCTATAGTATCCTTTTGTCTGTTTCTCTGATATAATTTCCAAAGATTGTGTAAAACCGTCATAAAAAATAAACGTTGTTTAAATTTATTATTGCAATATTTATCTTTCATATATATAAATAATTGTCAAGCAAATAGTACAATTTGTTTTTATTATGCTAACATACTGTTATTTAAAGTATTATTAAATCCATCATCCCAGGAGGTATGCAATGAGCAAATTCAAAGTTTTTAGAGTCCACAACCAAGACGGCAATATCAATTCTCGGTTTGAACACGTGTCGATCGATCAGATCGGCACTGGCAACGTCGTGATCAAAGCCGCCTATTCCAACATCAATTACAAAGACGCTCTGGCTGCTACAGGTGCAGGAAGGATCATGAAACGGTTTCCATTGGTTGCCGGCATCGACACTGCCGGGTACGTCCATTCTTCAGAAGATCCACGTTTCAGGGAGGGGGACCCGGTTCTTGTTGTCGGGCGTGGCCTGGGGGAAGAACATGACGGTGGTTTTTCTGAGTTTGTCAAAGTAGAGGGGGACTGGATTATCCCTTTGCCTGAAGGATTGACGCTCCATGACTCAATGGCTATAGGGACGGCAGGTTTCACTGCGGCCTTGGCCATTCAACGAATGGAGGATAATTATCAGACTCCTGAAAAAGGCACTATCCTTGTAACCGGAGCAACTGGAGGCGTTGGCGGTATGGCAACGTCTATGCTGTCAGGTGCAGGCTATGATGTGGCGGCTCTTACAATTAATGGCAAAGAAGAATACTTGAAATCAATTGGTGCTAAAGAAATTGTTGATGCCAACACGCTGGAAATGGGCGAACGTCCATTGGAAAAAGGTTTGTGGGGTGGCGCGATCGATGCTGTGGGCGGTAAAACCCTTGCATGGATTACGCGTACGGTAAAGAACTACGGTAACATAGCTTCCATCGGTTTGGCGGGCGGTCACGAGTTGGTTACAACGGTGATGCCATTTATTCTGAGAGGTGTGAATCTGCTGGGGATCAATTCAACCTATTGCGAGACCAACTTGAGAAAAAAGGTCTGGTTACGTCTGGGAACCGATTTAAAGCCCGCAGCCATGGATGTTATCGCCACTCGTACCGTGGGATTTGACAATATTCCAGATCTATTCAACGAGTATATAGAAGGTAAAATCACTGGTCGTACCGTGGTGGAAATTAATCCTGAATAACGATTTTCACACCGAACTCAGAAGCACAGATAAACTGCTTGATTAAAATGAAAAAAATCATTCAATATTTGTTAATATTTGTTCTGGTGGCTGGAATATTATGGAATATCGGACTGGCAGCAGAAAAACAGCCGGATTACTGGCCAACCGGCAGCTGGAAAACTGCATCACCTGAAAGTCAGGGTGTGGACTCTGAATTGTTAGTCAAAATGCTGGACACCATCTGGAAAAAGGATATTAACATTGATAGTGTGCTGGTTATCCGCAATGGGTATATCCTGCTGGACGCATACAATTATCCGTTTGATTCAAACACAAGACACAATATCTATTCATGCACCAAAAGCATTTCTTCTGCCCTGATCGGCATTGCTATCGATAAAGGATATATCAAGAACATAAACCAGTCAGTAATCGATTTTTTTCCAAAATATGCGACTAAAAATCTCAATGATGACAAAAAAGCCATAACGCTTAAACACTTGCTCACAATGACATCTGGTCTGTACTGCCGTGATTCCTACCTGTATCGGTGGCGCGGTCTCATGCAGATGAAATTTAGTAAAAACTGGGTAAAATTTATGATGGATCTGCCCATGTCGGAAGAACCGGGAACCCGTTTTGAATATTGCAATGGTGTTTCCTTCCTTTTATCGGCCATTTTACAGGAACAAACCCATGAGACGGCACTTTTATTTGCAGAAAAAAATCTTTTTGGCCCCACGGGTATTACCAGTGTGCGCTGGCCATCCAATCCACAGGGGATAACCATAGGGTATGGAGAGCTTCAAATGCGACCGCGGGATATGGCAAAATTTGGATTTCTCTACTTGAACAACGGCGTGTGGGATGGTCAGCAGATCATATCATCCCAATGGATAAAAGAGTCAACCCGTAAACATATTGACGCAACATTGGTACCGGGTTACGGTTATCAGTGGTGGATAGTCAATCCTGATATCTATACTGCAATTGGTCATCAGGGGCAGTTTATAATGGTTGTGCCCAAGAAAAACCTGCTGGCTGTATTTACAAGCAGTCTGGCCCAGGAAGATTTTTACACACCATTGGGGCTCCTGTCCTCATATATTGTTCCAGCCGTGAAATCATCGACCCCCTTAGCGGAAAATCCAGACAAAGCAAATGAAATCAAAATCTATTCCAATCTACTGCAGACAACAAGTCCTTTTAATCGAAGGAAAATGAATAAAAAAACCAGTGAAACCTCTCAGGGATTAAAATTTGAGACCTACGTAAACAATGAATATGGATTTTCGATAAAATATGATGCAGATCTTTTGGATATGGACGGCCAACCCGTGTCACCGATTATTTTCAGAAGAAGAGGACTAAGGGGCACCCCGGTTTTTGCTGTTTTAGTGGATGACATTCCTCAGGGAATGGCATTGGAAAATACGTCAGATTATATGATTAATCTATACAAAAGCACTCTTAAAATAACTGATTATAAAATCAAGCAGCAAAACCCCACAAGGCTTTTGGATGGAACCCAAGTCAATTATTTTGAACTCAACTGGAAATATCAAACATTTGAACTATTAACAGTGGGTGTTTTTACCTATAAAAACAGCAAAATTATCGGTGCTGTGGCTGGAAGCACACAGGAAACACCAATTGATTATCTGGCGGGAATGGTAAAATCTTTAAAATTTAAGAAATAAAAGCAAAAAAATATTTGAGAGATTGTTGGCATGAAGCTCGCAACCACTCAACTTTGCGTTCAACTTTATTCATGGACAGAATAATCCACCCCCCTTATTACGGCTCGATGTTTAAACCACTCCTCTTCATTAGCAGGCGGTGCCACCCTATCCTTTTCTTCCTTTCGTTTGAGAACAATGGCTTCTTCCGGGCAGGTGCTGATACAAAGTCCGCAGCCAATGCATTTGTCCTTCTGAATGCTGTAAGATTCTTCATTCTCTTTAATGGCATTGACCTGACACCTTTCATCAGAACATATTCCACAACCGGTACATAACTCATCATCAATCATGGCATAAAAATGGGAGTTTACTCCTTCAGAAAAACCAAATTCATTTACAGATCTTAGCACACCGCAACAGCATCCGCAGCAATTGCATATATAATGCTGACCGTTTTGAATATTACTGGCCAAATGCACAAGCCCTGCCTCTTCTGATTTTTTAAGGATCTCATAGGCTTCATCTTTTGAGACCGCTCTTCCGCCCCAGGGATGATTACCTTCAAAGACACCTGGTACGGGAGCAATGCCCATACAGACTTCAAGGGGTTTTCCACAAGGGTTTCCCAGAAGTTTTTTTTCTTTTTTGCATATGCATTCATTTACGGCAAAAGATTGGCCATTTTCAATGATTGCTGAAACCAGCTCATAAGGAAGGGTCATCTGATTATTTTTAACCTCCTTTTCAATAGGAATTACTTGCATCAGATGAGGAGTATACTTGAAAAACTCTTTTCCAAAGGTATTGCTGTATTCATCACATAATTGTGCAAATTCCCTGTCCATACTTTTTACTTGGTACTCATAAATACCTAACACCCAAGGTATCATTTTGAAAACTTTGACTTCTCCAAAATCGACACCGAACAATTGTCCTTTATTCCACATAGTTTCAAGCTTTTCTGCCAAACCTTCCAAGGGTCTTCCTGTTCTTTCAGAAACCTGTTGAGGTGTTTCAAATGTCAGCCTTAAATCACAGAATAAGTCTGCTTCTTCAGGCGAGAATATTTTTTTTAAAATCTTAATTTCAACACCTGTTTCCGTTTCTGGAAAACCATTAGGAAGTGTATCCAGAACCTTTGCAACTTTTTTATAAATCGAATTATCAGTCATGTTTTGAATCCTATTTTTAAATATTAAATATCGGGCTTTTTGATTTAACTAAAGTCAGACTTTTCCATATAAGTTCTCAGCATTTGAATATTGATTAAGACACAAGATTAATAACAGTTCAATAACGAATCGAACAAGGTATGTCAACATCTGTAACTATATAAATTTTAATGGACTCGCCTCCCTTCTACCGGCCAAATAAAAGTTTCTCCGGTCAGAATATGATGTGATGGGACCTTGATAAATTAAAAAAAAACCTTTTCCCATATAATTTAAACTTTTATTTATTTTGCACCAGATTTTTCCATTATATGTTTTTCACGGAGCATATAAAAATAATAATGGTCTTATTCCTTTTGTAGCGGAGGTTTCCCGCATGTTAAGATCAATTTTTTTTTAAACCAAATGCCGTTCCTCATGGGTTATCCTTTTCAAACATAAGTATTTATACGTATTGTGCTTACTATAAAAATATGTCAGTTACGAGGATTGAATATTGAATTGATCTGAGTAAAAATTAGTTTTCTTGTCTTGCACAACTGTAAAAAACACAAAATATTTTGGATCAATGAATTTGGAGCTTTTTCATATGACGCAAAAACCGACCCATGAAGAATTAGAACAAAGAACCAAAGAGCTGCCGGCTAAAATTTCCGAAAGCAGAAAATCTGAGAAAGCGTCTCAAGAAAGTTGGGAGAAATATCACCAGATATTTCATAATTTAACAATCGGTATTGGTCTTGCTAATAAGGATGGAAAAATAATTCATTTTAATGATTCTATATTGAGACCAGGAAATTACAGTAAAGATGATATCCTGAAATTAGAACATATCAGTAATCTTTACTATAACCAAGATGATCGCATCAAAGTGCTTAGTTTGCTAAATACCCAAGGTTTTGTTAATGATATGCAAATACAGTTCAAGCGGAAAAATGGTGAACCGTATGATACTTTATTCAGTCTCAGGCCTATTACTATAGATGGTGAACCATGCTGGCAGGCGATGGTTCAAGATATCACAAAACAAAAGCAGGCAGAGCAGGCATTGGCAAATGCCAAAAAACAATGGGAAACCACCTTTGATACCATTTCAGACTGGGTCTGCATCATTAACAAGGATCATGAGATTATCCAGTCGAATAAAGCCTGTGAAAACTTAATCAACTTATCAGCTGACCAGGTCATCGGCCGGCACTGTTACGAAATTGTACATGGTCTGGACTTACCCATCCTGGGCTGCCCTTTGAAAAAAGCGGTCAACAGCAATTTAAGGGAATCCATGGAGTTTCAGACAGCATACAACCAGTGGCTGCAGATTACTGTGGACCCAGTTAAAACCGGTATCAATAAGGATCGGTTTGTTCATATTGTCAGGGATATCACGGCATCCAAAGAAAGAGAAAATGAAATTATCCTGCTTCAAAAGGCAAAAGCATTCAGTATTCTTTCTGGCGGCATTGCACACGATTACAATAACCTTTTGACGGTCATCTGGGGAAACATTTCGCTCTTGAAGGAGGAAATGACCCAGCCACAGCAGCAGGAATTGTTTAATGAGGCTGAAACCGCCTGCAGACAGGCAAGAGATTTGACCCATCAATTTATCACCTTATCCCATGTGGCCCTGCTCAAAAAGAATTTATATAATGTTGAGGATATCCTGATTTCTGCTATTGAAAAAGCCGGTGCAGCAAAAGATGTTGAAATTTCAATGGATATTAAAGATAAAATTCCAGCATCAGAACTTGATCCCGAGGGTTTAAGCCTTGCTTTTGAAAATATTATCTGCAATGCCTTTGAGGCCATGCCGGACGGCGGGAGACTGGAAATCCTGGTGAAAAAGCAAATCGTCACAGGACAGAAAGATGAAAATGACGAAAGCTTGATCAAAATATCTTTCAAGGATTCCGGAGTTGGGATATCCATACATGATATTGACAGTGTATTTGATCCATATTTTACCACCAAGGAATTAAGCATTCAAAAAGGGGGTGGCTTAGGCCTTGCTGTTTCACAATCAATCGTCATAAAGCACGGGGGAAATGTTCGAATCAATTCCACCCTGGGAAAGGGGACCACAGTCACTGTGACCCTGCCGATACCTGATTTAAAACCAATAGAGCCTTTGGACCAAAAAAATTCATATCCATTGAAAAAACCAGTTATCCTGTTGATGGAAGATGATCCTTCATTGAGAAAATTATGTGTAAGAATGCTTAAGAGCTTTAATTGTGAAGTTTTTTCAACAAGCCATGGGAAAGCAGCCATAGAGGCATTTTTTCAAACGACGCACAAAAATATTCTGATTGATATCATTCTTTTGGACCAGGACATAAAAGGGGGCATGGGGGGGATTGAAACGCTGAAAAAGCTGAGGGAGTTTGGTTTTAAAGGCAAAGCGATTGTGGTTACAGGATCATCCTTCAGCCCGGCAATAATAGATTTTGAAAAATACGGATTTGATGCAAATCTTCTAAAACCATATGCAAAAGATGATCTTAAGAACGTTATCGGAAAATTCATCGCATTATAGCTGCAATTCTGAAATAGGACTGCCTTTTCGATACTTGGCTTGACAGAAAGCAAGTTCTTATCCTATTATGACTCTTGTCTGGATGCCATTGTAATGTTGAGAATATTAAAAGACCACATCAATATTGTTATGGCAACTGGTAATTTTAAACAATACAGGAATAATCAGGTTCATGATTTGAGTAAAATTCGGAAAATAGATCTTAAAAATTATAGCATCACTGATATTTTTAATATCAGTGATCTTCAAAAGCTTCAGGATACCTTTGCCAAAGCCAACAAAATAGCATCCACCATTACAGATACAACAGGAGAGGCGATTACCCGACCAAGCAACCACAGTAAGGTTTGTGCGATGGTCCGGAAAACTAAAAAAGGCCTTGAAAAGTGTATACTTTCCGGCAGAGCCTTGGGGATCATGTCTTTAAATAAAAATATGCCCTGCTATATCAAATGCCAAAGTATTGGTTTTATAGATGCAGCTGCCCCCATTGTCATCGGCGGTATTCATATGGCCAACTGGCTCATTGGCCAGAACTGCATCGGTGATGTGGATGAAAAACGGGTGGTTTCATATGCCCGGGAAATTGGTGCGGACAAAGATGAATTGCTTAACGCATTCAAGGAAATGAATGTTATTTCCGAAATTGAATTCAAGGAAAAACTTGAATTCCTCTGGCTGATGGCAAATCAGATTTCGACCTTGTCTTACCAGAGCTTGAGTTATAAGAACATGCTGGATCTGCTTGAAGAATCTCAGAAAAAACTCAAGAAGTATAAAAATAATTTAGAAATTACTGTAAAACAGAGGACGATAGAACTTACAAAGGCTCTGGATGAAATAAAAACAGTATCAATTAAAGACGGGCTTACGGGATGCTATAACAGAGGGTTTATCAATGAAAATTTTCCAAGAGAAATTAAAAGATCAAGGCGTTATAAAAATCCGGTTTCCATTATTTTATGTGATATTGATCATTTTAAAAATGTAAATGATACCTTTGGCCACCAGTGCGGAGATCATGTTCTAAAAGAAATCGTTTCCTGCCTGGAGGGTTGTCTTAGAAAAGATATTGACTGGGTAGGTCGTTATGGTGGAGAAGAATTCCTTATAGTCCTGCCATTCACTGAGATAAAAAATGCTGTAAGCATTGCAGAACGAATTAGAAAAACAATTTCTTATTTGCCGATTGAATATAACGAGAAAAATTTAAAGGTCACTACAAGCTTTGGTGTCAGTGGAATAGATCAATGGTCTTTATCTGATGATATTTCTTGTGAGGCCCTGTTAAATAGTGCGGATATCTATCTTTATCGTGCCAAAGCGGATGGCCGCAACCGGGTTGCTTTTGGTCCGGCATTGAAAAAATCAGAATAGTTCAGTGTGGAATGTCTTTTTACTGAATTATAATCTGCCTGAGGCACTCGGCCGCACAGATTCCGCCCCTTATTTTTAAAAATTATAGTCCACCCCTTTAAATTCATCACCGGGGGAATTTCGTTATAGACTTATGCTCACACTCACTAAAAAAATTTTTCAGTCGAAAAACTAAAATATTTTTTTCCCAGAATGCTCAAGGTTGCAATTGATATTCTTGACATTTGAAAGTCTGGTAAAGGTCAAGAATCGGATAATGATACTTGAGTTTGGGTTTTAACTTTTTGGGGATTGGAATGGTGAGCC
>JACNHV010000251.1 GCA_014383445.1 Candidatus Desulfobacula maris
GGGTGTATCCGAGTTTCCCAAATCGGGTAGTATCAATCAAATAACGTTGTAGTCCACAGAAATAAAGGAGTACAGAGGAAATACGCCAATTGTACTATTTCAGGGATTTCTTGTGACAAAGAAGGAGTGATCGAACCCTGAAGTTAATCATATTTTTTCATCGCTTTCTTCACCTGATCACAGAAAGCGATGAAAAAATATACATATGGCCGTGAAACGGCACCGCTGAAAGATATCCGGTAAATATGCATGCAAAACCAGTTAGTGAGTGTAACGAACGACAGGCGAAGACTGGAACGGTTTTGAAGTATTTAACGGATCAATAAAGATAGTGAGTGTAACGAACACCTCATCTATCAGAGAGATTAGGGGTTGTCAGAACTCATAGGTTCACTCCAAGTAAAGTATTAGCCATAATACAAAAAGGAGATCCCCTATGAGCATAGCCAAGTTTATCGAACGTTTACTGAGAATAAAAGCTTTTTCCGTCAGAAGTTTCGAATTTAAGAACTGGTACCGGGAACTTTGGCTTGAGGTAAAGCCATTCAAAAACGGAGCTTTGTGCCCCTATTGTTTAAAGCGGGGGCGGATAATACACACCCTGGCTGAGCCGAGGGTCTGGCGCGATGTTACGATTTGCGCCAGAAAGGTATTTTTCACT
The DNA here is from genome assembly GCA_014383445.1 of Candidatus Desulfobacula maris. Classification (GTDB taxonomy): domain Bacteria; phylum Desulfobacterota; class Desulfobacteria; order Desulfobacterales; family Desulfobacteraceae; genus Desulfobacula; species Desulfobacula maris. The sequence continues at coordinate 662 of JACNHV010000251.1, forward strand.
TACCGACCTCGGGAGATCGATTGCAAGGTTCATGGTCGCGTTCAGGAAGATATCCCCTGGGCGGCTCCCCATGCTCAGATAACCTACCGGCTGGAGTACGCGGTGTTAATTCATTCTACTATCATGACCCAGAAAGCGGCTGCACAGCTGCTGAAGCTTGCCTCATCGACTCTGTCGGACCTTTTGCACCGGATTATCACCCGGGAAAGGAGAGGACATAGGATCAGGAATCTCAAAATGATCGGCATTGACGAAATTTCATACTGCAAGGGACGCAAGTACGCCACTATCGTTTATGACCTTCAGAGATCGTGCGTCGTCTGGATTGGACAGGGTAAAGCCCGCGAGACCATCGACCGCTTCTTCAAAGAAAAACTGAGCCAGTACCAGCGAAATCAGATCGTATCAGGATGCTGCGATATGAGTGAAACCTTTATTGGCGCCATCGAGAAATGGTGTCCCAACGCCACCCTGACCCTGGACCGATTCCATATCGTCAAAGCTTTGAATGAAGCCGTCGATGAGGTTCGCAAGGAGGAGTGGCGCAAAGCCGATAAGCTTGGAAAAAAGGCCCTCAAGGGTTTAAGATGGTTAATATACAGACATTCTTCCACTCGCAGCACAGAAGATACTCAAACTCTCAAGTCTCTTTATATGGGAAACAGGCGTATCCACCGAGCCTGGGTTCTCAAGGAAGAATTTGAGCAGTTTTGGGAGTTTTCAGATATCAAGCAAGCCGAAGAGTTTCTTCACAGTTGGTGCAACACAGCCATCAGGAGCCGGTTGGAATCCATTAAAACGTTTATCAAGACAATTCGCAAGCACACGCACCGTCTGTTGCCTTTTGTAGAAAACCGATTGACGAATGCCGCCGCAGAAGGTCTCAATCGGATCATCAAAATTGTCAAAAACAGAGCCAGTGGATTTCGGAATTTGGATGCGTTTTCAGACCTCATTTACTTGACTGTGGGGGACCTTAATATTCCGGAGCAAATCCCGGCTAAATTCCGTACTGTATGAAACGGCATTCCATTGCTCAAATACCGGGGCATACCGTGCCGGTGGCCTGTTGGGAAACTCGGATATAGCCTTTTTTATCATGGAATAATCGATATTGCTTATGAAAATCCTGATTCTAAAATTTATTTTCACAAAAATTTGGTAAGTAATATTGGGAATCATGACATTCAACAGCGAGATATTATACATCAAATCCTATCAAGTTTAAAAACTGCCAAACTATATATGCACGGTTTTGAGCAAAATACACCAGTAAGTGTTAATGATATCAAAAATATAAAAAAGAGAAAATTCATTGTTATTTTCGATAACTTACAACAAATCAAAGATGAAGGGGCAATAATAGATTTTGAATTGCTTTTGCAGAAACCAGAGATAAGTGCTTTTCTAAATGAACTGAAAAAGATAGACAATCAACTTATATACCTTCCAACAAATAAAGATAGTTTCATTCTCCCAATATTAGATGAGTTTGATTTTAAAATTTTTAGAAAAGAACCAAAATTCAAAGTCTTAGAAATAATTGACAAATGTAATCAACCTTTTAGCAAAAAACGAAGTTTATTTGGCTCAGAATTTTTTAAGGATTCTTAGTGATTTCAGGTCATTTGTTTTTTTGCTAAGTATTTTCAGATTGATTTCCAAAAATCTTTTAACAAACACATTATCCGAATGCTAACCATGCCCCGATTATGTATTCATTAGGGAAAAGACAAATGCGATAAAAATGCATAGTTAGGCAGTCCAGTCTCACCGAGAAGGTTTTAGAAAAGTTAAAAAAGGCGAAATGCAGTATATGAAGGTACATTACAGGTTTTAACTTATAATGATTTGTTAGAACCGGCTAAAAATACCCTAAAACAACTCGAATTCCTAAAGGCTTAAAACTGCTACACCGGAACTTGCTCGTCGCTTAGCTCATACTTAGTCGGTGGACATGGCATTTGCGATTATAATCAATTAAAGGAAATATTATGGGAGAAAGAAAAGTGGCTCTTGAATGGTACCAACGAATTGTGACTGTAGCACATGGCCATTACCGCGCAGCCTTGCGCTTTTCACGACTTCATTATTGGTTTAGTTTCCCTTCCATTATTTTGGCGACAATCGTGGGTACATCAGTATTCGCAAGTTTGGAAACTCAACCAGAATTATGGTTAAAGATTGCTGTTGGCTCCATGAGTATCGCTGTTGCGATATTATCTGCTTTACAATCCTTCTTAAACTATGTTGATAAAGCAGAAAAACACAAAACAGCTGGTGCAAAATATAACGCTCTTGGTCGAGAGCTTGAATTGGTACTTTCACAGGACAAAGAGTGGTCTAGTTTGCCTGATATTCGGCGAAAAATCGATTCTTTGGCGCAAGAGTCACCTCATATACCAGAGTCTGTGCATGAAGAAATGAGAATAGACCCAGAAACGCTATTGTGGAATCAATAAATTAGAGGGATTAATCGGGTATATGGGAGTATCTCCCCCACAACACTATGCGAGTTCGCAGCGTTTCATTCAATCCAAATCCTGTTTATTAAATAGATATGGCTAGGGCGCTTTGTCTTTGTTTTTTCTGGAGTTAGTTGTTGGGAAAATGGCATAAATAATCAATCATTTAACCAGATTAGGTCAGGAATGAACTGTTAAAACAGATATTTTAATAAAACAGTATACCAATGATTAAAACTGCAATTAAAATTTTCACATTAGCCGTCTTTGCCGGTGCATGCACATGGCTATATTTTGAACCAGATTTTGAACCTGCGATAACGCTTGGAGGTTCTTTAATTGCTTTAATCGGGGTGTTTTATTCTGATAGAAAAAATGTCTTCAAGCCTGACACCGTGGT
>JACNHV010000383.1 GCA_014383445.1 Candidatus Desulfobacula maris
AAAACTCAGGCTTGAAGCCTGGATCAAATTAAAACAAAATAAACAACCATGATGCCATTTCAAGAAAGTGCTTTTTATTGTTTTTAGAACTCTATCTTAAAAGTTGTTATACCAAATCAGCAATATTCATGTTTTTGGAAGGATTAAAGGCAATCTTTATTTTTTGCCCAACCATATTTTCTAATGTAAGCTGCTTAAAGATTTCCAGATGGTTTTGTGTTCTGGCAATAAATCTGCAATTATCCCTGGTTCTCCCATAGATCACAGCATAAGAGGGCTTCTGGTCTGTTGAATAGATCACAGTATAGGTCTCAATGGTTCCTATCCCTGTGACCTGATCTTTAATTTTCACGGGTCCTTTTCCTGCAAAACAATTTTTTTGATCTATTAGATCATGGTCTTTGAATTCACCAGTTAAAGGTGTTGACCCATAGATCCCTGCTGCATGTTTATGCATAAACCATCCAAGTGCTGTGACAAGGCCACTTGATTTTTCCCCAAGGGAAATTTTTTCAGCAAGCGTTGCCACCCCGTGGAGGCTGTAATTATTCCCCGGTCCTCCAAAAAAGCCAAGTCCTCCGGTCAGGGTTAAAGATCGTGGATCATCATCTTTAATTCCGATCATTTTTTTTGCAATGGAAACCGCACAGGGAAAGCATGAATAAAGATCAAAACAATCCAGGTTTTCCAAAGGCATGCAGGATCTTGCCAATGCTTTTTCAACGGCAACCTTGAGAGGAGGGCTTACTGTGAAATCAGATTTTTCAATCATAAAGCGCTGTCGGTCCTGAGCATACCCTCCGCCAAGGAAATAGACAGCCTGTCGGTTTTTTTGTAAATATTTTTTTGCTGTTTCTTCTGACATTAATATGACAGCAGCCCCCTGATCAACAGTAACAAATGAATTCATATACTTGGTATATGGAAATGCAACAGGCCTGTTGGCAGGTCCTGGTGTGATGATTTCTTCAGGGGTTCGCATGGATTTTGTCCATGCATAGGGGTGATCTGCTGCTATTTCACTGAATTTAGCCCACATCTTACCAACCTGCATGAGGTAAGCTTGCAGATCCAGACCGGATGCAGCCCATAGTGCAGTCTCAAAAAGCGGGAATCCATGCATTGGATGTTTAATACCATGTTGATTCTCCAAGGTTGTGGAACCGATAAGATCATCTCCGGTATACTCTTTGGGTATGCCCCTGAAAAGGGCGCTTTCAATTTTTTCTGATTTTTTTTTTCTTTGGATATAGGCTTCGGCGCCCACAATGAGAACTGAGTCCAGTTCATTGCGGGCAATCATGCCGGCTGCAATGTTGATCAGTGTCTGGGGAGAGTTACCGCCAATCCCGGAAACATGGGTGAACTTTGGCCTGGCACCTAAGTTTTGGGCAAGCTGTTTAGCAGGCGATGTGTAGTGGTGGCTTAAGGTCCTGACTATCATGATCCCATCCAGATGAGTCAGAGCTGTCTTAGAAGTCAGCATTTCGGCGGCTCTCCTGGATGCCTGGCCCATCAATCCCATGGGATTTTTTGCTGTTTGGTCCAATGTTTTTGGCTGAGTGATCTGGCCCCATCCTCCAACAACAACTTTTCGTTCCATAGCAAAAGAAATCCTTTTTCAATACAGGTTGTGCAAGTGTTGCGTAAAATATATGATTTGTCAACGTTATCGTTAGATTTGTAAAGCTTTGAAATACTTGTTTTCGTTAGGCCAGTCAAGGCACAACATAACCATTATCGGAAAACTAAAATTGTTGATTCATTTTTTTTTAAAAAGTAGTTCGACTATTTGCTTTGACACCTGATTTTTCATCTCAACAAATTGTAAATTTGGCATTTTTTGATTTTATTGATATGCTGTTTTCATAATGTAGTATATAATGATTCAAGTTGAATAGTTAGAGCGCGAACGAAAATCGCTAATTTTTCCGATTACTGCAATGAATCCTATAATATTTTTAGGGGTGAAAACATGGAAAAAATTTTTAATGGTCAAAAAACAGCGAAATTAGGCACTGAAAAAAAGCCCGCTGTTGTTAATGTGCAAACCGAAAAAAGAATACAAGAAGTCTCATCAATATTTGAAGAAAAGGGTTGGAAATATATAATTGGATTAGAACCAGATAAGCCAGAGGATATTACCGATTTAGAAATATTGTTGAATTCACCAAAATCAAAGATAGCTGAAAAGAAAGTTGGCCGCAACGAGCCCTGCCCATGTGGAAGCGGGAATAAGTATAAAAAGTGCTGTGGCAAATAAAGTTATTTGATATTTCAAAAGATTAATTTAAGCATGACCAAAGGCTTCGCTCTGACGGCTGGAAGCCATGGTTTTACCGCCATAGTCCGGTGCAATTTATTTTCAAACAAGGAGAAATAGATATGGGTGAGAAGGGGAAAAAAGACAAAGGCAAAAAGGAACAACTCAAAAAGGCCGTTCTTAATCCAAAGGAAAAACGAAAATTGAAAAAGGAAAGGAAGAAATAAAACATAGACATAATTCCTTGTTTTTTATTTGCCTCTTTGTTATTTGTCTTAATAATTATAGTTAAAATGTAATAGTTAATAATGAAAAGATCAATATTGATGGAGGCTTTAAATGAAAAATGTTGTTATCGTCAGTGGTGTTAGAACGCCGGTAGGATCCTTTGGTGGTTCCTTGAAAAGCGTACCCGTAGTTGATTTAGGTGCAATAGTAATGAAAGATGTTCTTAATAGAATCGGATTAAAACCTGCTGTAGATGCATCTGAAGGGGAATTTTCTCCAGATACGTTAAAAGATCAGGGTATGATTGATCTTGAAAAAAAAGGGTATGATTATGATGATTCCTTAACCCCTGTATTTATTGATGAAGTTATCATGGGAAATGTTCTGCAGGCAGGGCAGGGCCAGAATACAGCCCGACAGGCTATGATTGCAGCTGGCATCTCAAGACATAGTACAGCCTTTACAATAAATAAAATATGCGGTTCAGGCCTCAAAGCGATTGCCCTTGGCGCCCAGGCCATTATGGCGGGAGGGGCAGAGGTGATCCTTGCTGGCGGCCAGGAAAGCATGAGCAATGCCCCCATGGCATTGAATAAGGCTAGATGGGGACATCGAATGGAGCTGACCGGTATCGGGCCGGTCCATGACTTGATGGTATTTGACGGATTATATGAAATTTTTTATGGATACCACATGGGTCTCACTGCTGAAAATATTGTTGAAAAATACGGTATCACAAGGGAAGAACAGGATCAATTGGCCTTGCTGAGCCACAATAGAGCGTTTGCTGCTGTGAATGATGGTACCTTTGCCCAAGAAATCGTACCTGTAGTGATCAAATCCTACAGGGGAGATACCATTGTTGATAAAGATGAGCGCCCCATGGAAACCAGCATGGAAAAACTTACCAAACTTCGTCCGGCATTTAAAAAAGATGGAAGTGTGACAGCAGGAAATGCATCTGGAATAAATGATGCGGCTGCGGCTGTTCTTTTGATGACAGAAGAAAAGGCAGATGAACTGGGCCTTGAAAAACTTGCAAAAATTAAAGGTTTTGCAGCTGGCGGACTTGATCCTGCCTACATGGGCTTAGGCCCTGTACCTGCGGTGAGAAAAGTGTTGAAACAGACAGGCATGAGCATTGCTGATATTGACTTGATTGAATTGAATGAAGCATTTGCTGCCCAGGCCATCGGATGTATGAGGGAACTTAATATTGATGTGGAAAAACCCAATGAGCTGGGATCAGGAGTTTCAATCGGTCATCCCATTGGATGCACAGGGGCAAGACAGATGGTGACGGCCATTAACCAGATGAAAAGAAAATCCTATTCCACAGGTTTGATCTCCATGTGTATAGGTGGTGGTATGGGTATGGCAATGATTATCGAAAGATAAGTTTTGTCTTTACTTGGATGCATTAAAATGGTAAAAAACTTTAGGTTTTTACTGGGATTTTAAATGTTTGAAATAAAATGCATAACGGGGTGTTTTTATTATGGATATTCCTAGAAAAGTAGGCATATTAATTTTTACAGCGGTCCCGGCCATCGTTGGTGGCGGTATTGTATATCATTTTTTTGGAAGTTTTGTTCAAGTCATTATATTTGAGATACTTCTTGTTCTGGCAGCTCTTGGTCTCATCAGCAGTTAAAACAAAATGATTATTTGATTTATGTAAAGCCGCATTTATGCAAGTTACTTTGCATATTGTGGCTTTACATGGTTTTTAATCTTTTTTTAATCCTAACAGATTTGGTGAAAACTTGGAGCAAAGTATTTCTCAAAGAGCGGTTTTTATTTTTTTTATTGCGTTGTTCTGCATAGCGATTCTGCTTGCAGGCAATTTGATAGCCCCTTTTTTTGCTATTATCATTTTAGGGGTTGTGTCCACTGGGATTTTTAATCCGGTTTTCAAATTTTTATCAAAAAAGCTGACTCCGAAAATTGCATCTATTCTTACCTGCGTTCTGATTTTTTTTGTCGTGTTTATTCCAGTTGTCTTTTTTGTCGGGGTGCTTTCCAAGGAAGCGTTCAATCTTTATGTCATGGCCAAGGACGCAGTTTTTTCAAACCAATTAAAAAATCTGCTTGAAAGCACACAGGTCCTTGAACGGTTCAATGACCTGCTGGTAAAGACAGGGATTGAAAAAGTGGTGACCTGGGATGAGTTGATCAGCCCCATATCAGAGCTTGGAAAGATAGTGGGATTCTCCTTGTTTGAACAGGCCAGGTTTTTCACATCCAATGTATTTAATATTGTCTTGTATTTTTGCCTGATGCTGATCGTAGTGTATTACATGCTCATAGATGGGGATAAGTTTATAAAATACATGTATGATCTATCTCCTTTGTCAGATGAGCATGATGAAAAACTTTTTGAAAAATTTAAAGGCATGGCAGGTGCCGTTCTTATCGTAAATGGCCTTGGTGGTCTGATACAGGGTGTTGCAGGCGGAGCACTTTTTTTATTCATAGGATGGAACTCTCCATTTTTATGGGGTGTGATTATGGGATTTTTGGCCTTTTTACCCATTTTGGGTATTGGGATTATACTTATCCCTGCTGCGGCAATTTTAATGCTGAAATCCAAATTTGCAATTGGGATTTTTGTTCTTGCTTTTTATGCGGTTCTTTCCTGGGGCATTGAGTATGTTTTTAAACCCAAAGTGGTTGGCAACAGGGTGAGAATGCATCCGTTAATCGTATTTTTTGCAATTATCGGCGGACTTAAAGCATATGGAATACTCGGTATTATCTATGGTCCGTTGATAGCAACCTTGTTTTTAACCCTTGCAGATATATATTTTTCAAGTTTTCAGTTTATGGTTGAACCGGATAAGGTTCATAAAGAGAAATAATTGGAGTTTAAACGTTGATTACTACTAAAGATATTAATGTGACAAGTATTGAGAAGGAGATGAAACAATCCTATCTTGAATATGCAATGAGTGTCATTATCGGAAGGGCGCTTCCCGATGTTCGTGATGGACTGAAACCGGTTCACCGTCGTTCGCTGTACGCCATGCAGCAAGTACGGAACGACTGGAATAAACCCTATAAGAAATCTGCCCGTATTGTCGGTGATGTTATGGGTAAGTATCATCCTCATGGTGATTCAGCTATTTATGACACCATTGTCAGGATGGCCCAGCCTTTTTCGCTTCGATATATGCTGGTTGATGGCCAGGGTAACTTTGGATCGGTAGATGGTGATTCACCGGCTGCAATGAGGTATACGGAAATCAGGATGCGCAAGATTGCCCACCAGATGCTTGCTGATCTTGAAAAAGAAACCGTTGACTTTATTCCCAATTATGATGAAACCCTTGAAGAACCGTCAGTCTTACCGACAAAATTTCCTGCATTGCTGGTCAATGGCTCCTCAGGAATTGCCGTTGGAATGACAACCAATATTCCTCCCCATAACATAAAAGAGGTTATTGCAGCGTTAAACCAACTCATTGATAATCCTTTAATGGGCATTGAAGATTTGATGGAATACATTCCCGGGCCTGACTTTCCAACCTATGGTCATATCTATGGCACCAAAGGCATTGCTGAAGCTTATAACAATGGGCGGGGGATTATTACTTTGCGTGCCAAGGTTGAGGTTGAGGTAAATCAAAAGTCTGGTCAGGAAACCATTATTGTTACCGAGCTTCCCTATCAGGTCAACAAGGCAAAACTAGTTGAAAAAATAGCTGAACTCATGCGGGACAAGATCATTACAGGCGCATCCTTTGTCAGGGATGAATCCGATCGTGACGGAATGAGAATTGCCATAGGGCTTAAAAGGGATCAGATTAATGAAGTTGTAATTAATCAGCTTTATAAACATACCAATATGCAGACCAGTTTTGGAATTATCCTCCTTGCTATTGTAAATAACAGACCACAACTTCTAACGTTAAAAGAGATTCTGAATCATTTTATCGAACACCGTAGAAATGTCATTATCCGGAGAACAAGATTTGACTTAAGAAAGGCAGAAGAAAGGGCTCATATTTTAGAAGGCTTGAAAATTGCTCTGGATCATCTGGATGAAGTGGTGGCACTTATCAGGGCATCACATTCCCCTGAAGAGGCCAAAAACGGATTGATATCCACATTCAATCTTTCAGCCATCCAGGCCCAGGCAATACTTGATATGCGTCTGCAAAGGCTTACAGGGCTTGAAAGGGAAAAAATAATTAGCGAATATGATGCGCTTTTAAAGGACATTGCCTGGTATAACGAAATTCTTTCAAGCGATGAAGTGGTCCGAGGTCTGATTAAGGATGAATTGACAGAACTTGACGAAGAATTTGGTGACAAAAGGCGTACAATCATAGTCGAAAGCACAGCTGAAATCAGTATTGAAGACCTGATTGCCCAGGAAGATATGGTTGTGACTGTGACCAGAAGCGGCTATATCAAGCGGAATCCGATTACACTGTATTCAAGCCAGCACAGGGGCGGAAAAGGCAAAACAGCCATGGGAACAAAGTCTGATGACTTTGTTGAACATCTTTTTGTTGCATCCACCCACGCCACCTTTCTGTTTATTACCAATTTTGGGAAGGTTTATCAGTCAAAGGTTTATGAACTGCCCATGGCAGGACGCTCAAGTCTTGGAAAGGCCATTGTAAATCTGTTAAATTTTGATGAAGGTGAAAAGCTTGCCACTGTATTAACCGTTGATGAGTTTGTTGAGAATAAGTATGTGGTCATGGCCACTAAAAAAGGAAGGGTGAAGAAAACCGACTTGATGGCATATTCAAGAAGAAGATCCGGTGGCCTGATCGGGGTCAAGCTTGCAGAGGGCGATGAGTTGATTGTAGCAAGAATAACCGATGGGAACATGAATATTTTTCTTGGCTCTGAAGGTGGTAAAGTGATCCGCTTCCATGAAGGGGATGTCCGTGCTACAGCCAGAGGTTCAATGGGTGTAAGGGGAATGAGAATCGACCAAAGCGTCAAAGTCGTGGGTATGGAAGTATTGGGGCCGGAAGACACGCTTCTTACTGTGACTGAAAATGGATATGGGAAGCGATCATCAATTGAAGACTACAGAACCCAGACCCGTGGCGGGAAAGGTGTTTTTTCCATTAAAACCTCAAAACGGAATGGTAAGATGGTTTCCTTACTTCTTGTAGATGAGAATGATGAACTTATGATGGTTACAGATAAAGGAAAGCTGATTCGAACATCCATTAAAGGCATTAATGTGATCTCTAGAAACACCCAGGGTGTTAAACTGATTAACTTGTCACCTGGTGAAAAACTTATTGGAATTGCACGGCTTCCAGAGGAAGAAGATCAGCCGGGGGAAGATGATCAAAAGGATATAAATCTGGAAGACCTTTCTGTGGATAAGGAGAATGGAGACGGAGAAGCCATCGACTCATAAGGGAGAAGGACACAGAAAAAGGCTGTGGGACAGGTTTTTGAAAAGTGGCCTTCACGGATTTCATGACTATGAAGTCATAGAGTTGCTGCTTTCCCTGAATACACCTCGAAAGGACTGCAAACAAAGTGCAAAACTGCTTTTAAAACAATTTAAAACATTTCAGGGGGTTCTGGAGGCAGGACTTGAATCACTCTGTGAAATAAAAGGCGTAGGACCTGCAAACAGTTTGGGTATCCGGTTGATTAAAGAAGTGTCTGACAGATACCTTGAAGCTAAAATTATATCAAAGGATGTGGTTCAAAATCCCAAGGATCTGATGGAGTATTTGCACCACGCCATCGGACATAAAACAAAAGAAGTTTTTGTCGGGATTTTTCTTGATGCCAAAAACAGAGTACTGACATCTAAAATTCTTTTTACAGGTACCTTGACAACAAGCTCGGTCTATCCGCGGGAAGTCATAATAAACGCATTACAACATAATGCCGCCGCCGTTATTTTTGCACACAATCATCCCTCGGGAGATGTTGAACCTTCTAAAAGTGATATTCAGATCACAAGAAAACTATTTTTTGCATTAAAATATGTGGAAATTATATTGCATGAGCATATGATCATTGGTAATGAAGGGTTTTATAGTTTTGCAGCCCAGGGGCACATATCAAAATTCAATAAAGAATTTGAAGACCTTAAATGAATAAAGCCAATGAAATTCCAGAATGTTTTGGCCTCCTTGAAAAAGTTTTTCCCATGACCGATCAGGGCTTAAGGCAGACCCCTGATGATTGTTTTTACCATTGCCCGGTTAAAACAAAATGCTTGCAAAAGGCTATGACAACGCAAGATGGTATAAAAGTGGAAGAGGAAATTATTGAACGGGGAACCAAATCAGGTGCTATAAATTTTTTTGAGCGCTGGTCCCGCAAAAAACAGGTTCATAGAAAAAAGCAAAAATAATTTTGGAGGAACCAATGAAATCTGTAAGAGATATTGATGTGACATCAAAGAGGGTTTTTGTCAGAGTGGATTATAATGTGCCTGTTGATGAAGAACTAAATATTACCGATGATAACAGGATCTTGGAAACCCTGGATCTTATCTTATACCTGGTGGAACAGAATGCAAGAATCATTATCGCGTCTCACCTGGGCAGACCCAAAGGAAAAAAAGATCTAAAATTCAGCCTGTCAACAGTGTGTAAAAGGTTGTCCCAATTATTAAAAAAACAGATTTTTTTTGCAGACGATTGCATTGGAGATTCGGTCACAAAAATGGTCAGGCAACTTACCAATGGTCAGATTCTGATGTTGGAAAATTTAAGATTTCATAGTGAAGAAGAAAAAAATGATGACACATTTGCGAAAAAACTTGCCGACCTTTGTGATGTATATGTAAATGATGCCTTTGCAGTGTCCCATAGGGATCAGGCATCTATCACAGGTATCCCCAAATTTGCAAAAGAATCCGGGGCAGGTTTTCTGCTTGAAAAAGAAATTCAATCATATTACAATTCTATTGAAAATCCCAAAAGGCCCATGGTGGCAATAATTGGTGGCGCAAAAGTCTCCAGCAAACTTGAAGCCCTGGAGAATATGCTCAAATTTGTTGATAAACTGATAATCGGTGGTGCAATGGCAAACACGTTTTTAAAAAGCCAGGGTGTTGATACCAAGGGGTCAATGATTGAAGAAGATCTATTAGACAAGGCTGCAAGCATCGTTCAAAAGGCAAAAGAAAAAGGAGTAGATTTCCTGCTCCCACATGACCTGGTTTGTGCGGATAAATTAGATAAAGATGCCCAGGTAAAAAAAGTCTTGATAGATCAGATTCCAGATCAATGGATGGCCCTGGACATAGGCCCAGCGACAGCACTAAAATATGCCAACGCCATCAAAGATGCTGGAACCATTGTATGGAATGGTCCCATGGGGGTTTTTGAAATGGAAAAATTTATGTCAGGAACCCAGGTTATAGCGGATGCCATTGCCGCTTCTTCAGCATTTTCTATTGTTGGAGGGGGAGATACCGGACTTGCTGCAAAAAAATGTAATGTTGCAGATAAGGTCAGCTATGTTTCAACAGGCGGCGGTGCTTTTTTACATTTAATGGAGGGCAAAAAGCTTCCTGGAGTGGTTGCTCTGGAATAAAATCTGTAATAGATGATAAAAGGAAAATAGTGTGATATTTTGTAAGCACAGAGATTGTTTAAGCCGGGAAGAAAGACTTAGAAGGTCTTACTATGAGGTGTTGCGCGACGAACTGGATCAATTTGTTTTAAGATACTCCCTGGTGGAGTCTTATAATAATTTTCTTCGATTACGGATGCCTTATCCGTTTGTGGAATTAAGGGAGCTTAAGCCTAGAGCACGGATTCCTTCGGTTGAGTTTAGTGCACAAAATTCATTCTTAATTATTTTTTCCGAAGATTTTATCGATAAAAAACATAAAAAATATATTCGATACTTTGACGTCAATAAGACAACAAAGGATAATCTATTAAAGCATAAATATTTTCCAGATGTGGAAAATTTTAACCGGGATCTTAAATTTTTTGAAACCGGGGAATTCTTCTCTTTGTTAGGATCATTGCTCCCCATTGATTATGCCTTGTTGATCCAAAGGAATCAGCGAACAAAGGTAAGATATGCCCTGACCCATTTCCATGTGAGGATAGACTGGCCCATAGCAGAAGCGTCTGAAGACCTTGCCAGGGATTTAAGGTATATTTCAAAAGATCTTTATGAAAAAGGTGATAAATATGCTGAAGATTTTCAAAAAAAATTGTTTGAATACTATGGTGTTCCTGTTATGTCCGGGGGAAGAAGAACCGCAGCCATAGTAGCTGCTCAATACTTCAGGCAGCTTCCTGGAATTACAACTATTTATGTTTCTTCCAGTGAATCCAGAAATCTTTTACGCATTGATGAAAGAGGGGTATGTAAATCCGTTCTAGTTAAACTGCCGGACAGTGAAATAAAAAAATTGGCCAGCAGTGCAGGTATTACCCAAAACAGTTTTACTAAAAATTATGTTATTGCACGGCAACGTAAAAATTTTATCTGTATCTTAAATGTAAAATACGATTATACAAGTCATGCATTGCCCTCAGAGGGCGGAAGACTTCGGGAGTTAAACCCTGATACGAACTGGTTGACGGTATCCCAGGAGCATATATTACCGAAACCATCTACATTAATACATCCCCCCATTCCCTATAAAATGGTATATTTATAATTTTTTAAGCAAGGCAATTTCATCACAATTGGGGAAACTGACACAACCGATACAATCTGACCAGACCTTGATGGGAAGTTCATTCTTATCAATGGTTGAAAATCCGAATTGTTCAAAAAAGGTTGGCCGGTAGGTGAGAGTGAAAAGATCCTTGATTTTAAAATAAAACGCTTCCTGAATGGTTCTTTCTGTGAGCGTAGAGCCGATTCCCCTACCTGTAAAATCAAGATCCACTGCAAGGGATCGGATTTCTGCCAGATCTTCCCAGCAAAACTGCAATGCACAGCATCCAACCACTTTTTTTTTCTTGGGATCTTCAAATACCCAGAAGTCTCTTAAATGATCGTATAGTTTGCTAAGAGGCCTTGCTAAAAGTTCACCTTTAACATTATAGAATTGAAGTAATGCATGTATGGTCGGGACATCATCAAGCATGGCTTTTCTTATCATTTTAAGTCCTTTATTTTAATCAGTGTTTTTACAGTCCTTGAAGTTTTTTCTTTTGTTATTTCCCCTGTATCAGGATTCATGTATACCAGTTTTGTTCCATCCGGTATATCAAAATATTGATATGATTTGTTGGAGAGAGCGTGTTTCATATAATCCATCCATATGGGTAGAGCAGCCCTTGCGCCGGTTTCATATTTTCCAAGAGAGGTGGCATCGTCATTGCCCACCCAGACACCCACGGCAATATCCGGACTGAATCCAATAAAGAGGGCATCTTTATAATTGTCGGTTGTCCCGGTTTTGCCGGCAATATCCTTTTGTATGGCCAGGGCATCTTTTCCAGTGCCTTCGAGCACGACAGCTTTTAACATATCCGTTATAACGGCCGCGTTTTGCCGGGACATAATGTATTGTTTCTGTGTCGTATTTTGATACATTATCCGGGAGTCTGAATCCGTTATTTGAATGATGGAAAAAGGGGCAACTTTAATCCCCATATTGGCAAAAGGGATATAAGATGCTGTCAATTCAATCAGGCTGACTTCTGATGTTCCCAAAGCCAAAGAAAGATTGGAGTGAAGTTTTGAGGACACCCCTGCTTTTTTTGCAAATTCAATCACCCTGTCCGGGCCGATCATCTCCATCAGCCTCACAACTGGTGTGTTCTTGGATAAGGCCAGGGCTTTGCGAAATGTGATCTCTCCTAAGTAAGTTTTTGAAAAATTATTTACCTGCCAGGTTTTATAATCATCCTGACGATAAGATAAAGGGGCATCAAGCAGTTTGTCATTCTGTGAAAAACCTAATGTGATGGCAGTGGCATATACAAAGGGTTTAAAAGCTGACCCTGGCTGTCGTTTGGCCTGGACAGCCCTGTTAAAAGCACTTTTAAAAAAATTTTTTCCACCGACCATACTTAAAACACCTCCGGTTTTAACATCCATGGCAATCAATGCGCATTGAACCTTTGAGGTGTCGACACCTTGTTTTATCATCCGGATTTCAAGTTGGTCCATTTGCTTGGAAATAGATTCTTCTGCTGCCTGCTGAAGATCTAAATCAAGAGTTGTATAGATGTTGAGCCCTTTTGAATAGATGTTTTGTAAATCAAATTGTTCTTTTAAGCTGGTTTTAATATATTCGATAAAATAACCGGCCTTGTTTTGCTCTGTAATTTGGGGCGCTGGAGAAATTTCTACTGCTTTGGCTAAATTATATTCCACTGAAGTAATTATTTTTGCGCTCAGCATTTGCTGAAGGACAATATCTCGCCTTTTTTTTGCTAAATCAGGATTTTTGATCGGTGAATACACAGAGGGTGCTTTGGGCAAGCCTGCAATTAAGGCTGATTCTGCAAGGGTGAGATCTTTTACAGATTTTCCAAAATAAGTTTGCGAGGCAGCTTCAACGCCATAAACACCAGAGCCAAGATAAATCAGATTTAAATATAATTCCAGTATTTCATTTTTAGTATACCGTCTTTCAATCTGGATCGTTAAAAAGGCCTCTTTAATTTTTCTGGCAATGGATTTTTCAGAAGACAAAAACAATGTTTTTGACAATTGCTGGGTTAATGTGCTGGCGCCTTGTGTATAGCTCCTGGCCTTTAGATTATGAAGGATTGCCCTGAAGATGGCTTTTAAATTGATGCCGGAATGAATGTAGAAATTTTTGTCTTCTATTGTAATTAATGCAGAGATGAGATTTTTTGGAATTTTTTCAATGGAGACGGGAAATCTTTTTTCAATATAAAATTTGGCAAGTATTTTATTATCAGATGAAAAAACCGTTGTGACAGACGAAGGTTTAAATTGCTTAAGCGAATTTATTTGCGGTAAATCATGAATAAGACTGAAAAAAGCTCCTGCCAGTATCCCGAAAAAAATTGCGATAAAAGCGATGGATATTAAATACCAGTGTTGTTTAAGCATCAGGTTTTTTAAAAACTGCCGATAGTGTTTAGAAGGTTTTTATCTTTAATCCGTTTATGAAGGTGTTCTGTCATATTTTGCGGACAATATCATTGGGAAAGCATTGAATTCCAATAAATAGTATGGCCATGGTGTTTGGCTGGGCGCTATCAATGGAATTATGCTCCATATCAAATAGTCCCATTATTTTTATTCTTTTGGGGGAACCTTTTGGCGACAGGATTTCAATTGTATCATCCAGGGTAAGTTTGTTCCTAATGCCGACCCTGTAATGGTTATCTTCTGTACTCCCCATTATTTTTCCAATAAAACTGTGGATTTTCCCCTGGTGAATATTATTGTAATTGAGTTGTGGTTCCTCTGTTTTATTAAAATAAAATCCTGTACAATATTCCCTGTGAAAAATCTGGTAAAGCTCAGACAGCCAGTCTGGATTTGTTTTGTATGTATCCGGGTCGTCAATATAAGCATCAATAGCATTTCTATAAGTTTTAACCACGGAAGCAAGATAGTTGATGCCCTTCATTCGCCCCTCTATTTTTAATGATGTTATGTTGGCATTAATGAGTTCAGGAATATGCTCGATCATGCTTAAATCTTTGGAGTTAAAGATATATGAGCCCCTGTCATCTTCCATAAGGGAATGATATTCATTGGGACGGAGTTCTTCCACTACTGAGTACTTCCATCTGCACGGATGGCTGCAAAGGCCTCTGTTACTATCCCTCCCGCTTAAAAAATTACTTAACAGGCATCGCCCAGAATATGATACACACATGGCGCCGTGAATAAAAGTTTCTGTTTCTATTTGCGCATCTTCAGTGATTTCTTTTATTTCTTCCAGGGATAATTCCCTTGCAAGGTTAACCCTTTTTACCCCGAGCCCGTGCCAGAACCTGGCAGCATTCAGGTTGGTTGTATTGGCCTGGGTGCTTAAATGGATATCAATATCAGGAATGATTTTTTTTGCCAGCATAATGATGCCCGGGTCAGAGACTATAATTGCATCTGGTCCGATTTGGCCGGTTTTGTATAAAAAGTCCTCGAGTTCTTTTTGTTCATGGTTTCTTGAGTAAATATTGCATGCAAGGTAAACTTTGACCTTATGAAGGCGGGCAAAGGTAACAGCATCAACCATTTCAGCATCTGTAAAGTTTCCAGAAAAATTTCTTAAGCTGAAATTTTTGGCTGCAAGGTAAACCGCATCTGCGCCATAATGGATGGCAATTTCAAGCTTCTCAAAATTTCCGGCTGGTGCCAGAAGCTCAGGTTTAAAAGGATTTTTTTTCATATTGTCTGCAAATTAAGTGGTGCCCCCGGCAGGAATCGAACCTGCGCTCAAGGATTAGGAATCCTATGCTCTATCCACTGAGCTACGGGGGCGCAATTTATTCAACGATTAATTTTTGGCCTGGAAATATTTTACTTTTTTTATTCAAATGATTCAATGCAAGTAATCGATTTAAACTCATATTATATTTTTTTGCAATTAAAAAAGGACTGTCTCCTGACTGAACTTGGTACGTAGAGGCCCCTTTTTTAGCAATTTTTAATTGCTTTTCAGATGTAATATTAAGACTTTGACCAATGCTTAATGCAGTGGAGGATAATTTGTTTGTGGCCATGATGTTTTTTGTAGTAGTATCAAATTTTCTGGCAATATTCCAAAGATTGTCCCCACTCTTGACTATATAAACAAGTCTTTGTCCCGGCACTACCTGGACAGAGGCCTCCGCATGAATATTTGCAGCATCGGTTTTGCTAGGTATTTTCAATACCTTGCCGGCAATGATTCTTTGCGATTTATGAATATTGTTGGCAGTTGATATGGCACGGATGGATGTTTTATACTTTTTAGCGAGTCCAGACAATGTATCGCCTCTTCTTACACGGTGGAATACAACCATTGGTGGTGGAGAATGAAAGATTTTGATTTGATCAATTTTTGAAAGAAAGATCTCGGTTTTATCCTCAGGGATCTTTATCAGGTAGGGTTCCGGTGGCAGAAGTCCATATCTGAGTTCTGGATTTAAGTCTTTTAATACAGCTTCTTTTACGCCTATTTCTTTTGCAATATCTTTGAGACGAATCTGTTTTTTAATTTCATATGTTTTAAAGGCAATGGGCAATAAGGGAACCCCTATTTTGATATTATATTTGTCCAGATTGTTCATGATATGAAGCGTTGCCAAAAATCTGGGAACATATCGTGCGGTTTCCCTGGGCAGATTCTGATAAAGATCCCAGAAATTATCAAGATAGTTAATACTTTGTTTTCGGATGGTTCTTAATACTCTATTCTCTCCACAATTATATGCTGCAAGGGCTGTTGTCCAGTCTCCGAAAAGGTTGTGAAGTTCTTTTAGATAACTAATAGCGGCCATGGTCGACTTTTGAGGATCAAGGCGTTCATCAATATAATAGTTGCGGGTTAATCCGAATTTGTACCCGGTGGAAGGGATAAACTGCCATAAACCAAGAGCCCTGGCAGGGGATAGAGCCCTGATTTTAAAGCCGCTTTCAATTAAGGGCAACCAGGATATCTCTTCGGGCAGGCCAGCTTTTTTTAATTCAGAAAGTATAAAAGGCCTAAACCTTTCAGATCTTTCAAGGGATTGTATAAAGAATTTACGTTCAGGTCCGGTTAGCCGTTTTATTTCATTTTGCACATGTTTATTCAGGGTTATTGGTATTTCATTGTGCAGTCCATTTACCACTAACTGGCGAGATGCATAAATTTCAAGAATTCGTTTTGATATCAGGTATCGGATATCTTCTTTTTGTTGACTGAATTCAGAATGAATTTCTGAATCAATCTCAAGAATAAAAGAATAAGCAGAGTCAAGGTTGGTGAGCGCTTCATCTAATTGGCCTTTTTCCCACATCTGCTGAGCATAATTACAAAGCTCAAGTGCCTGGTCGATTTTTTCCTGGTCCGTGAGCTCGGATCCCTGATCGTGTTTTTCAGATTTTTGATTTTGCTTGTATGATTCCTTTTCAACGCTTGATGCTAATAAATCTGTTTTGTCAGGAGTTGATAAAAAAGGATTTGAAATAGTGGCGGTCTCTTCTGAGTTAGTGGCTTCTTCCTGAGTGTCAGTCACCCCGTTTTTGTTGTTTGAATTAGAAAGTACAGTGAGATTGCCAGGCTCCAGCGTTTCCAATGTAGGTGTTTGGGCTTTATTGTAAGAGTTGGGGGCGGAATTGTTGTATGCTTGTTGACAACCTGCGGTGATCCAGACAATCATTAAGAATAAAGCCAGTTTGGTTTTAAACATTTTTTCCTTGATGGTTATATTAACATGTTTTGATGGATTAATTATAAAATTAGGCAAAACTTGTCAAGGATATATATCTTTTACCTGGATATTTGCCATAAGAAATTTTGCATAATCCGTTCCAGGTTAATCACCTTACGTCCGCTGTATGGACATTGCTACAAGCTCTAACCTGAAGGTCACACGTAACCTGAAGGTCACACGTAACCTGAAGGTCACACGTAAGATTACTTTCGCTGACCGCCATGAACTCGCTCATTCTTCGCTCAAACACCATGGCGGTTTAACCGCTACAGTAATCAAGAGCTTGTAAGCCATGATCCATAATGCGGCATTAAGGCGATCAGCCTTCCACTGGCGGGGATAGCAAGCTTGGAAAATTCTTTAAAAAAATTAAATCAAGATAAAAACTAGAGCGATTTGTTACCATTTGGTGGAAATGCCAATATTGGCATTTCCACCAAATACTGAATTATCCGGAATTAAAATTTGATTTTTGAACGCCGAGCTAACCAACTGCGGGTTAACTGCTGAAGCCTTATGGAAATCTCAAATATGGTCAGGCTTTAGCGAGGAGGGGACATTCTGGATCGGAACGGGTTGGCGTAAATTGGTTAGAAAATATGATTCTTATGGCAAATATCCAGATCTTTTAATTTTGCTCTGGTGGGGTTTTTGTTTTATAAACAGTAAAAAGTTCTTGTATCTTTTGTTTTATTTGTGTAGATTAAAAAGTTATTTGATTTTAGTGTTATGTTTTTATGAGGAGTATTCAAGGCAGCATGCAATTTGGATATTGCTTGGATTTAATTTTTGGATTAAATTCAAATAATAAAGAAAGTAAATCAGAGTAAAAAAAAGAGAATTCAGGGTGTAAAATTAATATTTGAAGCTCAATACTTAAAACTTAAAAATATTTGAAATTTAGAGTTGATTATCTTATTTTGTTCTGCTATTATCTTTCGGTCTTTTTGTCGTAACAAAATGTTGCGGCCTGAGATGAGCCGATATAGCTCAGTTGGTAGAGCATCTCACTTGTAATGAGAATGTCCTCCGTTCGATTCGGGGTATCGGCTCCAAAATAAATTGGTGGGGTTCCCGAGTGGTCAAAGGGATCAGACTGTAAATCTGACGGCTCAGCCTTCGGAGGTTCAAATCCTCCCCCCACCACCATTTGTTGTGTAGGAGATCTTAAAGCGTATAGATTTTCAGATAATTAATTTCACAAGGATAGAGGGAGGAGATAATACTGTAGTATATCTCCGAGCGATGACGCAGTGAAATTATTTATGTGGCATCCGAGAAAAATAATACAACTTTAAATCATAATAATTAGGCTTCAAAAGCATT
>JACNHV010000397.1 GCA_014383445.1 Candidatus Desulfobacula maris
AAATCTGGAACTTTTAAAGAGTTTTGCAAAAGATTTTGATTTTGAAGTGATTGTGTTGTGGGCAAAGAATGCAATATCGGCCAGAATGTGGTGGTGGGGCCGGATGTCAGCGTGGGAGACAATTGTAAGATTCAGAACAATGTATCGGTTTACAAGGGTGTGACCCTTGAAGATGAGGTGTTCTGCGGGCCTTCCATGGTGTTTACCAATGTGTTTAATCCCAGGGCTGCCATAAGGCGGATGGATGAGGCACGGCCGACCCTGGTGAGAAAAGGGGCATCGCTGGGAGCCAACTGCACCATTGTGTGCGGGGTGACCATCGGGCAGTATGCGTTTGTGGGGGCCGGGGCCGTTGTGACAAAGGATGTACCCAACCATGCCCTGGTGGTGGGCAATCCGGCCCGGCAGACAGGATGGATGTGCGAGTGCGGGGAAAAATTGAATGATGATATGGTCTGCCCTGTGTGCAAAAAAGATTATCACTGGCTGGCGCCTCGGGAGAAGCGCGATGTGGTGTTTGTGGATCTGGCTGCCCAGCAGGAAAAGATACGGCCCCTGATTGAAGCCAATATCCAGGCTGTTTTAAAGCATGGCAGATATATTATGGGGCCGGAAGTAAAGCAGCTTGAGGGGCAATTGAGTGAATTCGCAGGGGTGAAGCATTGTATTTCCTGTTCTTCGGGCACGGATGCATTGATCATGGCGTTGATGGCCTGTGGCATCGGACCGGGGGATGCTGTTTTTACCAGCCCTTTTACCTTTGTTGCCTCGGCTGAGGCTGTCCGGCTGGTGGGGGCCGTACCCGTTTTTGTGGATATTGATCCGGATACCTTTAATATTTCTGTGGAAAAGCTTGAAACGGCTGTGCGCGAATTTAAAAAAGGTCCCCAGGCAGGGCTGGTTCCCCGGGCGATTATACCCGTGGACCTGTTTGGACTGCCCTGTGATTATGACAGGATTAACCGGGTTGCGAAAGACAATGGGCTGGTGGTCATAGAAGATGCTGCCCAGTCCTTCGGGGCCGAGTATAAGGGGCGCATGGCAGGCGGGCTTGGGGATATCGGGTGCACCTCTTTTTTCCCGGCCAAGCCTTTGGGGTGTTATGGGGATGGGGGAGCCGTTTTTACGAATTCTGATGAGATGGCTGAAACGCTTGTTTCCATCTATGATGGGGTCAGGCTTCGCTTACGTGTGACAGGTTATTGTGGTTATTGGGGAATAAAGTAAAAAAAGTGTTGCAAACGCGCAGTGGTAATACTATATTGGTATTACTATTTACCTGGAGGTAAAACCATGCGTGTTACCACAAAAGGGCAAGTTACAATCCCTAAAAATGTAAGAGAAGTATTGGGTATCATTCCTGAAACTGAAATTGATTTCAGGGAAGATGATGGAAAATTTTACATCGTTAAAGTTAATAAACCTGAGGTTACAAAGCAGTTTAAAAAACTTAGAGGAATAGCAACAGCAAAAATGTCAACTGACGAAATTATGAGCCTCACCAGAGAATCATAATGAAGGGTGTTTTTGTTGATTCATGTGTATTGCTGGATTTATTCACAGATGATCCCAATTGGGCAGACTGGTCAGAAAATATGCTGGATAAATACAGCCAAACCAATACATTGTATATAAATTCAATTGTTTACACTGAAGTATCAATGGGGTTCAGTAAAATCGAGGAGGTAGAAATGGCTATCTCTCAGCTCGGTATAAAAGTATTGGAAATTCCACGTGAGGCGCTTTTTTTGACAGGTAAAGTATTCCTTAAATATAGAAAAAACAAAGGGACAAAAAAATCTCCCTTACCTGATTTTTTTATAGGCGCACATGCAATAGTATCAAAATTTGATTTAATAACCAGAGATTCAATGAAATATAAAACCTATTTTCCGCAACTTAAACTCATACATCCTGTATAGTCAAAGCAGGGTCTGACCCCGATAAGTTGCTGTTTTTAAAAAATATATCGCCTGAATCAGGGGTTGAAAAGCTCTTAGGATGCACTTTTTGATGCCAAAAAGAGGCTTTTAAGCAACAGTTAACGACGTCGGCTTGCTTTGTTGTCGTTATTTGTGAAAGGACGGGCTTTTCTTATTGTGGTTATTGGGGGAAAAGTATTAGAAAATATTTACGCTTATCTGTGTTTTGAAAATTCGAAAGGTTAAAAAATGCCAGGATATCACGATTCTTTTTTTAAACAGATTTTTTCAGATAAAGAGCGTGCTATTGATTTTACAAAGCATGTTCTTCCTCCTGAAATCAGCAGCAAGCTGGATTTTTCCACATTTAATCTTGAGAATGTCTCATACATAGATGAGGAATTGTCGGAGCATTTTTCAGACACGGTCTATTCATGCTTTTATAACCAATCACAGATACGGATTTCTTTATTATTCGAGCATAAAAGTCATTTTGATAACAATTTGCCGTATCAGTTGCTCAAATATATGGTCAGGACATGGGAATATAATGTAAAGCAAAAGGAGAATTTTATACCTGTAATTCCAGTTGTTTTATACCATGGAAAAGAAAGATGGAACCCTGGCAGTTTTCAATCAAGGTTCAAGGATCTGCCGGTTGAATTGAGTTCATTCATCCCTGACTTTAAATACGTTTTTATTGATTTATCAGATTACTCTGATGACGATATAAAAAAGCGGGTTTTTATTGCAGCATCCTTAAAGATCAGTATGTTGATATTAAAAAATATTTTTTATCCTGAAAAGCTTGAGCAGGCATTAAATGATTTCTTTGCTTTGGGCAAAATATTCTTTCAGGAAGAAAAAGGTTTGAAATTTTTAGAAATTATTGTAAAATATTTATATCAGGCCACAGAGATTGAAACAGGCAGGATCATCAAAGCGATTGAACCTGTATCAAAAAAAGGAGGGGAAATTGCAATGACTACAGCTGAAAGACTCAGGCAGGAAGGCAGGCTGGAAGGCAGGCAGGAAGGCAGGCAGGAAGGCAGGCAGGAAGGCATTCGCCAGGGTAGCTATAATACATATTTTAATTTGATTCAGAATATGAAAAAGAATAAGATTTCTGATGAAGATATTGCTAAATTTATCAATGTTGATATTGATATTGTAAAAAAGATTATAAATAAAGAACTGGTTGACATCCCCCTACACCTTTTAGATCAAGACAAATAACCCCTTTTTTAATGGGTGCGGCTCTTTTGCGACATGCCTGAAAGCAGCTTTCGGTAGGAAAATAGACGGGGTCAGGCTTTTTTTAATGGTGAAGGGTGAATGAAGGACGGGGTTAGGCTTGTGCAAGTCTGGCCCCTGATTATTTTGGAAGGGTTTTAATTTATGGCAAATGCTTTTATTCATGAGACGGCGGAATAAGGGGGTCTGACCCCGATAAGTAATTGAATTTATGAAAAATCTGTGCTTAAATGGGGGCTAAAACGCGCTTAGCGGTTACTTTTGGGGGTCAAAAAGTGCAGTTTATATATGACGGGGTCAGGCGCGTTTTTGACCTTATTGAGG
>JACNHV010000037.1 GCA_014383445.1 Candidatus Desulfobacula maris
ACAGAGTTTATTATAAACTCTTAAGGAGGTCACCTTTTATATGATTATCAGGCTTGCATATTATCATTTAAGGAATATTCAATTGAACAGAAAAAATAAAGACGGCAAACTGATTCACATCAGCGATATCCTGGCTTCTGCTCTTGCCAGGTACAGGCCTGCCATGGATACCCAAATGACAAGAATCTGGGATGTCTGGGATGATGCTGTTGGAAAACCCATTGCCATGAATGCCAAACCAGATTCTTTTAAGGATGGTATACTCATTGTCAATGTTTCAAGCTCTGCCTGGATTCATCAGCTGAAATTCCTTGAACAGGATATGATCTTGAATATCAACAAGAAACTTGACCATCCAATGGTCAAACAGCTCAGGTTTAAAATTGGAAAAATTCTCAGCTGATCCTGTATTCATACAGGAAATAAAAGTATCCCAGCCAGAAATTGGCTATCGTTTTTCCATGGATCCTTTTATTCTTGCTGCCCATATTCAACCAATAGGTTTTGAAAAGATCATTGATGTTGGATGTGGCTGTGGAATCATACCTCTGATTCTGGCATCCAGATATCCAGGCCTTAAGATCTTAGGTGTTGAAATTCAAAAAAAACTATTCCAGTTTGCCCGAAAAAATACCATTTCAAACAAGCTTGCAAACAGGATCCATATCATTCATGAAAATATTAAAAACATAGCTGTTTCCGACATAAACGGGAAAGCAGATATCATTGTTTCAAACCCGCCCTATAAAAAAAAGGGAACTGGCAGGCTTAACCCGGATTCTCAAAAGGCCATTGCCCGGCATGAGATCTTCCTTGATATTGATTTGCTGCTTAAATGTTCAAACAGGCTCCTCAAAGAACAAGGGCGCTTGTATATTATCTTTCCTGCGCAACGAATATCAGATCTGATGCTCACCATGGAACAATATAAATTTACCCCTGATTTCATCAGATTTGTCCATATAAAAAAAAACACTGCGGCCAGGCAGATGATTCTCTGTGCCACAAAAAACAATGGCAAACCCTGTACCATAGCCCCGCCCTTTTATGTCTATGGTTCTGACAACAAATTTACAAATGAGTATGCTTCAATGTTTAAACCTTGACACAATTACAAAAAGATACTACTTTGCCTTGAATTAATTTAATGAGGAGAGGTGGCCGAGCGGCTGAAGGTGCACGCCTGGAAAGCGTGTGTATCTTAACAGGTACCGAGGGTTCGAATCCCTCCCTCTCCGCCACTAAGGATCGGAAATGAAATCACTTAAACGCAATTTCTGTTCAATTTATATAATTTCCAATCCTAATCATAATAGTTCACATTAAGATAAGATGTCATACCAAGTATTAGCACTAAAATATAGGCCCCAGACATTTGATGAGGTTGTTGGTCAACCTCATGTTACCACCACCCTTTCTAATGCAATCTCCCAGGATAGGGTTGCCCATGCCATTCTTTTCACAGGCCCCAGAGGCACGGGAAAAACAACCATTGCAAGGATTTTAGCCAAGGCAATGAATTGCAAAAAAGGTCCTTCTCCCTTCCCATGCAACCAGTGTACAATTTGCACGAATATCATTGAAGGGCATTGCACGGACGTTTTTGAAATAGATGGGGCATCCAACAACAGCGTGGATCAAATCAGGGATTTAAGGGAAAATGTCACTTATATGCCTTCATCGGCAGCGTATAAAATATATATTATCGATGAAGTCCATATGCTTTCTACTGCCGCATTTAATGCCCTGCTCAAAACCCTTGAAGAACCTCCTGAACATGTAATGTTCATTTTTGCAACCACGGAAGTACACAAAATCCCGGCTACCATCCTTTCAAGATGTCAACGCCACGATCTTGGCAGAATTTCTCTGCAAATGATTTCAAATCATTTGCAGGCTCTTTGCAAGAATGAAGGGTTCAGTATTGAAAAACCAAGTCTTGACCTGATTGCCCAGGAAGCTGATGGTTCCATAAGAGACGCATTAAGCCTTCTTGACAGGGTTTTATCCTCAGCCACCACCAAAGAAATCCAGCTGGATCGTGTGTTGGACAGTCTTGGCATCCAGGACTTACAAACCATGCATGATATATCAGCGGCAATCTTTGAAAACAATGGTGCCCGGCTTATTGAAATCATAGAAAAAGTAAATAACTCAGGAATTGACCTGAAAAAATTTTATTCTGATATTATTTTCCATTTCAGAAATCTGAATATCGTTAAAATCTGTGGCAAGGACAGCCCGGCCGTCAATATCACAGATTCTGAAAAAGAAAAAATCTTCAAGGCTGTTACGTCACTGTCCACAGGTTTTATCAACACAATTTTACAAATCCTTTTGGATGAAGAATCCATTGTCAAATATTCATCCCATACCAGAACCGCTATTGAAATGGTTCTTTTAAAATTGCTTCAAATAAACCCGGGCGCCCAAATTGATAACATCATTGCAAAGCTTGATATCCTTGCGAACCAATTAGGTTCAAACAAGACAGGTTCGGACCAGCTATATTCAAAGCCTTCAGCCCTGACCCAGGGAGTTGAACCCTTACAAAAACCTTTTGCAAAAGAGCCTTTGCAGGAAAAACAAGAAACTCCAGCTATCCGGGAATCAATGCCCTCACCAGGATATCAGGCAGATGAACCCCCTTCATCGGAACAGAATAAAAGCAGCAGAACATGGAAAAATTTTTTAAATAAAATAGAACCAGTATACCCCTTTATGTTTGCCCTTCTTTGCAAAGGCAAGGTAACCCAGACTCAAACCAGTGAGATTATTGTTGAACTGAAAAATGGTTCGTCTTTTGATAAAACAAGGCTTAAAAAAACAAAGCCTGAACTGCAAAAGATATGTAAAGAATTTCTTGGAAAACATCTGACAATAAAGCTGGTTCCCGCAAAGAACAAGACAGAACCTGACCATAAAAAAAAAGAAATAAAAGCCAGACAAGCCGCCTTCAACCACCCTCTTGTTGTTGAAGCCCAAAAGATGTTTGATGGTGAGATAATCAATCAATAAG
Source organism: Candidatus Desulfobacula maris (assembly GCA_014383445.1). Lineage (GTDB taxonomy): Bacteria > Desulfobacterota > Desulfobacteria > Desulfobacterales > Desulfobacteraceae > Desulfobacula > Desulfobacula maris. Next base: position 3,020 of record JACNHV010000037.1, read on the forward strand.
ACAGGAGTGACAAATGATGAAAAATATGAGTTCAATGATGAAACAAGCCCAGAATCTTCAGAAAAAAATGTTGAAAACCCAGGCTGAATTAGCCACAAAAACGGTTGAAGCCTCTTCTGGCGGCGGCATGGTCAAGGTGATTGCCAATGGTGGCCAGAAAATTGAATCCATTGTTTTTGAAAAAGAAATAATTGATCCGGAAGATATTGAAATGCTTCAGGACCTTGTTTTAGCAGCAGTCAATGATGCATTACACAAATCCCAGGAAATGGTGTCTTCTGAAATGGCTAAGCTTACGGGAGGACTCAATATTCCCGGTCTGTAAAAAAATGGTAACTATTCAGCTCTTATGCTTGAAACCGCCCTATCCGATGAATATTTTTGTTCGATGCTAAACGCTTAACCTCCTGCAAATATCCATCAGACAGG
>JACNHV010000273.1 GCA_014383445.1 Candidatus Desulfobacula maris
GAAAACCTTCAGCTTAGGACGGGTTCATCCGGGGTGCTTCAACAAAAGTACCTGTTTGTTTTTTTTACCAATAAACCGGTAGTCTTACCTGATGACCGGCCTTGTTTTTAAAGACTAAAAATTTATGTTCTCGACCATAAAGGTATAAATTTTTGGTAACGCGGACATCCTGTTTGCAGTACTCAACAATCTTGTCTATTTTTCCTTCCTGCCACCACTGAAGCGCCATCAAGCCATCTGCACTTTTCCGGCTGCCTAAGGTCTGGTTAGCCAGGGCATCAAGGGACAATCGATATCCCAGTTGTTTATGAACTACCATCAGCAAATCCAGAGTTGGAAGGGTATGGAATGGGTAGGAACTTAAGCCGGACAAGACCTTGTAATCAAACCGGATGATATTAAATCCAATGACCAGATCGGTTTTTTCCAGATCCAAAACCAGTTGTTCAATATCATCCTGAAAATATTCATGATATTGCCGGGTGCCCGAATCGTACCGAATGGCCACACTGACCCCCATTTGTTCAGCCTTGTCCCATCCACCCACCTCTTGGGCTGAGCGCCGGGTTTCAATATCCAGAACAGAATATGAAAAATTCTCCAGAAGCAATGGATTAAACGCCAGGGGCTGTTCATCAATTTTATCGACAGGCACATTTTGGGCAACCGGGTATTGTGTTATCGAATTTTCAATCTCGTAGTCTTTTCCCGGTTTTTTGACTGACAAAAGCATTTCACAGATTTTTGAGGCAGACAATTTATCAATGGGCCGGTTGCCAGATCCACATTTGGGTGAGTGAACACAGGCAGGACACCCGGTTTCACACGGACAGGTTGATATGACTTCAAAGGTCTTTTCCAGAAGATCACCGGCTTTTTTAAATGCCTGCTCAGACAATCCCAGGCCACCGGGTACGCCGTCATAAATAAAAACAGCGGCTTTGTTCACCTGGGGATGAAACGGAATGGAAATTCCGCCGATATCATTTCTGTCGGTCATAACCATGAGCGGCATGATACCAATGGCTGCATGCTCCAAGGCATGGATGCCTCCCATAAAATGCATGCGGTTGATTTCAATCGCATCTCTGATCTCATCAGAAATTTCTATCCAGAGTCCCGTGGTTTCAAACTCCAATTTGGGTAAATCCAGGGGGACAATCCCAATGGATTTCTGGTTGGACACCAGTCGGCGATCAAACCCTGTTACCTGTTCGGTTATTTTTAATACGCCGAATCCCACCCGTGTACCGTTTATCCAGCTGGATTCTTTGTGTTCAATAATGGTGGTGTGCTTTGAAGATCTGGCCTTGGTAAAATAGACCACATCTTCTCTTCGGGCTTCAATAATGCCTTGTTCATGATCAAACCGGGAAATCACATATGTCTTGCCCCCATGAAGGTAGACCGCTCCTTCATGGGTTTCAAAAAAAGACCGGTGACGGTCGATATCACCGATATTCTGCTTGGTTTGTTCTAAAAAAATGGGCAGGCTGTTGCTTGTACCTCTCAGACTCACATCCCTATGGGGAGACTTTCTGGCGGCAAACCAGAGATCGCCCTGAACGGTTCTCAACAGTTTCCCGGAATGTTCAAGTGCTTTAACAGCTGTTTGAACTCCTGGATCATCCAGAAAGCGCTCCTTTCGCACCAGGCTCAGTTCAGCTGCTGCACATTCCAGATGCTGTTTAAGGATCACGGGATTATCCGGATTGATCATGGCCGTTTCCGGCGGCATGTTGAAAAACACATTCGGGTGATTTATAAAATACTGATCCAGAGCATCTTCATGGGCGATCAGAATCAAGGCTGAATCCTGGCCATCTCTTCCCACTCGCCCCGCTCTCTGCCAGGTGGACATGATGGTGCCGGGGTATCCCACCAGCACGCAGATATCCAGGTTCCCTATATCAACCCCCAGTTCCAGGGCACTGGTAGAAACCACGGCTAAAAGCTCACCTGATGATAATTTTTTTTCAATCTCCCGCCGTTCTTCCGGCAGAAACCCTGCCCGGTAGGCAGAAATTTTGTGGCTGAAGCCCCTGGCCTTCTGGGATGCCCAGATGGCGATCAATTCTGTAATTTTTCTGGATTGGGTATAGACAATGGTTCTTAAATTCCGATGCACTGCAGAATGGATCAGGGCGATGGCGGTTTGTGCAGCCCCTTCCATACCCCGCATCAGCAAAACCTCTTTTTTACCAGTGGGAGACCCGGAAGTTTTTACCACCTGAACATCCAGACCGGTCAGTTTATGCGCCAATGGTCCCGGGTTGGCAATGGTGGCGGAACAAAAGATGAAAACCGGTTGTGCACCATACAACCGGCAGATCCGCTGAAGCCGCCGGAACACCCAGGCCATGTTCGAGCCCATGACCCCCCGGTAGGTATGGACTTCATCTATAATCACATATTTTAACCCTTTGAAATAATCCTCCCAGAGTCCGTGGTGAGCCAGCATAGCCAGGTGGAGCATTTCCGGATTTGATAATAAAATATGGGGAGGGGCTTTTCTGATTTTTGTTTTCTGATAAGAAGAAATATCACCGTCATAGACCGCTGCCTTTAATTGAGGGCGCGTCACATCACATGCTCCCGCACAGTGCAGCAACTGCTGAACAGTTTCCAGTTGGTCCCGGGCTAGGGCTTTGAGAGGGAAAAGATAGAGTGCATGGGCGCTCGGGTCATCCATGAGCGCATCGATCACCGGCAGGTTGTAAATCAGGCTCTTGCCACTGGCCGTGGGCGTTGCAATGACCGTATGAATACCCTTCTGGATCATTTCAATGGCAACCTTCTGATGGGAATACAGGTGTTCAATGCCCAGGGCATTTAAAAGGGAAGCTAAATTATTTTTCAATTGGACCGGGGTAGTGGCAAAAACAGCCGAGGTGGGCTCAAGAGATCTATGACAGACAATATCCCCGGAAAACCTTTTATAGTTTTTCAGGGATTGAATGTACTCGTCTAACATCAGAGTTCACAACTCACAAAATAATCTTTCCCATGGTGAACAGCGTCAATGCCACTGTATTTTTTCCCACGGTATAAATTGATTCACAAACAATAGTGACCTCTTTTAAGACAGGAACCTGCTTTTTGTCAACCAAAGTATAAAAAATTATTAAGAAATCGAAATATGATCCCAGCTAACCCTCTTTTTAAAAAAATGAAATCTACAGTTTTCTAGAATAAATTGGTTTGAACATCGAAAATATTTGACCGTTCAAAGATCCCTGGTATTTGACGGTAGGTAAAACACCCCTTGAAAGGGTACACAAATTGCTGTCAAAGCTTCACTATATAAGGGTTAACAAAGATAGGGGTTCCCTGGTTTCCAAGGTGGCGGATGACCAGTTCCACAAATATGTGGAACTGGTAGAGTCTATTTTCAAAAATCTCCC
>JACNHV010000036.1 GCA_014383445.1 Candidatus Desulfobacula maris
AAGTTGTCTCAAAATTTGGTATCTGTCATGTTCCCGAAGGCAGAAGGATCTTTGGCAATCTTACTGTAACAGAAAATCTCATCCTAGCCTGCTTTTCAAGAAAAGACACAGATCAGATTGACAAGGACAGAAGATGGGTATTTGATCTGTTCCCAAGACTTGAAGAAAGAAAAGACCAGCTTGCCGGGACTTTGTCCGGTGGTGAACAGCAGATGCTTTCAGTTGGCAGGGGTTATATGAGCGGTCGTAAAATCATGCTTTTAGATGAACCATCCATGGGACTGGCTCCACTGCTCATGATGGAAATGTTTGACGCGTTAAAAGAAATTAATAAACTGGGCACAACTATTTTACTGGTTGAACAGAATGCCCGTCTGGCCTTAAAATTTGCACAGCGAGGTTACGTAATAGAGAATGGATATCTTGTCCTTGAAGGACCTGCATATGAATTGCTCAATAACCCGGATGTTAAAAAGGCATATCTTGGGGCTTAAACCAAACCAATAAAAAGCCTTGCCAAAAAAAATCTTTCTCAAGGCTTTTTAGTCCTTCATTTTTTTTTGAATTTCTTTTTTGTCTGTCACCTGACAGGCATCTTTCATTCAGGTGGATATCCCCATTTTAGGAAGGACATACACTTGTACCAGGATATAAATTCCCAGGAAAATAAAAACATAAATCATCTCTTTCATAATTACCTCATTGTTACAAGGTTAAGTTTAAAATAGCCAACCATACAATTAAACATAATAGAGAAGAGCAAGGGTTATGTCAGGCTATATAAATCTATTGAATATAAACTATATATGATATCTTATTTGTCAAAAAAAATGTTACAAACCTAAAACACCATTGCAAAGAGTCTGGATGCCGCATTATAAAACTTGAATCATTAAAAGAATCGGAGATTTAAAATGGGCAAATGTATCAATCATCCTGACCGGGAAACCAGTTATATCTGCATGAAACACAATATTTATCTTTGCGAGGAGTGTCTTGAGTGTCGAGATCCTGATATCTATTGCAAATTCAGGCCCTCCTGCCCGATTCATTTTATAACAAAAAAAGGATTCGAATCTTCAAGTGAAATCCAATAAATAGTGGAAAGAAAAAATTTCAATTTTTTTCAAAACACACTCTGCTTTTTCAAAATAGGAAAATTAAGCTTTTGAATAAAAACATCCTGAAAATCCTGATTGCAGGCAAGATCCACAACCATAACCTTACTTGCCATCTGTATGGCTTTTTCAAAAAAGATTTTATCACATAGGACCATAATAGCTCCTGCTCCGGCTGAGTTCCCTGAGACCTCTATTCTTGCAAGATCCATGGCTGGGATCATTCCTAAAGTCATCATATCTTCTTTATCAAGGAATGTTCCAAAAGCCCCAGCAATGATAATTTTTTCAGCCTTTTTTATTCCTGCTTCTTTTAGAAGAAATTCAATCCCGGTGATCAATGCTGCCTTTCCAAGCTGGACAGAACGGATATCCTTCTGACTTATAAAGACGGCAGAACCATTTGCAGAAGAATTTTTCGGCACAAGAATATATTGTTTCTCTTTTGAAAACTCTTTTTTAAACGCACCGTCAGGCGATATGATTGATCTTTGGCAGAATTGGGCCACAGCACTGATAACACCGGTTCCACAAATTCCTGATGGCTTCAGTTTGGAAGAGTTTATAGGGTTGATAAATGTATATTCTGGTAACTCGTCAGAATTTTTTATTTGAACCTTATTAATAGCACCTGGGATTGCCTGCATCCCACAGGAAAGGGAGGCACCTTCAAAGGCAGGGCCAGTTGCACATGAGGTTGCAAAAAACCTTTTTTTCCCTTTTAACATCAATTCTCCGTTGGTACCCAGATCCACAAGAAGAGTTCCTTCAGGCTGGTTTTCAAGATCAACGGCCAGGGCTGCTCCAAGGATATCTCCTCCAATAAAACCAGATACCTGGGGCAAAAGTTGAATTGAAAAATCTTTTATTTTAAAACCCAAATCTTTGGAGCGAATATTATTTGCTTCATAAAAAGCCGGGTGATAAGGGGAAACTCCAATGGATTTTGGATCCACACCAGCCAATATATGGATCATGGTTGGATTACCCACTGTCACCATTTGAGAAATCATCTCTTCATTAAAATCATAAGATGCTAACAATTCTTTGATCCCCCACTCTATGGCCCTGACAACTAATTGCTGCAAATATCCAAGGTTTTTTTCCTCTTGTCCGATGGCCCCAATACGACTCATGACATCATCTCCATAAAGGGCCTGGGGATTTTTTACGGCCAATGAAGAAAGCACCTTACCCTTGGCAATGTCGCAAAGATAAATGGCAATGGTTGTGGTGCCAAGGTCGGTGGCTATGCCATAGACAGCTTCTCCAACAATATCTTTAAACCTGTTCCTGAATACCGCAGGAAGAGATGCCGGCGCTTTGCTGATAATATGGGATGACAGCATGGAGAATTCCGGTATCTCAATAGAAATATCTTCTGAAATATTAAAATTACAGGCTTCTTTAATTTCAGGGTCTCCCTTTTCCGGAATAATTTTGACCTGACATTTTTTACAGACACCTTTTCCGCCGCAATCAGATCTTAAAAAAATGCTGTGATCCATGAGCGCTTCCATCAAGCTTCTTCCGGATTTTGCTTCAACCTTCCTTCCATGTGGCAAAAGATGAATTTGAAATTTATTATCTGACATTTGGATTCCTTAATTAGTTGTTTACCTTTGTTTTATTAGAATTTAATAAAACAAATTATCATTTAACATTATTTATTTGTATTGATCCTTCGACACATGAAGCATACCATAATTTATCAATAAATAGATTATTTATCTAATCGAAACAATAATCCTAAAGGTCGATAAATAGTGCTGTCGATAAATAGTGCTTGACAAAAAAACAACGATTATCCATCGTATACACTTAAATAAAAGGGTTTTTGACTTATGGCGCATAAAAAAAAATTAAAAAAAAATGCGGCTTACCTCCAGCATGCTCATTGAGAGAGATCTTGAAACAGGGATCATGGCTATGAGCAAGGGAGTTGCTTATACAGCCTGTATTGTTGCAAAAATGATTGTAAAAGGCGCGATAAAAGAAAAAGGGGTATTGTCCCCCGTCACCCATATCCCGGTAGCGCCCTTTATGGAACATCTGAAAAAAAGAGGAATTGTAATATCGGAAAAAATGGAGGAACTGACGGACTGAAAAAAGGATTAACTGCCTGAAAACTGAAACTTACAAAATAATAATATAAGAAACTGCGGTTTTCACCGTTTAATAAACAACCCTAACCCGTAAAAAGGAGAAAAACATGATTCAAAAAAAATTAGTTTCAATTGTCCTTGCCATTGTGG
>JACNHV010000035.1 GCA_014383445.1 Candidatus Desulfobacula maris
CCAGAGATTCGTTGAATTCATTAAAATAGCTTGCTCAGAAGAATATCTTGATGAAAATTTAAAATTCGTTGCAGACAGTCTGAAATCCAAAGTCAACGAATCCCTGGAAGAAACTATCAGAAGATACCTGAGCACCACATTTTTTAAAGATCACATGAAGACCTATAAAAAACGGCCCATTTACTGGTTGTTCTCCAGCGGCAGACAAAAAGTATTTGAATGCCTGGTCTATCTGCACCGGTATAACGATTCAACCCTGTCCAGGATGAGATCTCATTATGTAACCCCGCTCCAGGGGAACATCCGTGCCCGGATTGAATTTCTTGAACATGAGAAGGATGAGGCCACAACCGCATCCAACCAGAAAAAGATTCAAAAAGAAATTGATATTTTAAAGAAAAAACAATTGGAGCTTAAATCTTTTGATGATGAACTCAGGCATTATGCTGACATGAAAATATCCATTGATCTGGATGACGGGGTAAAAGTAAATTATGGAAAATTTGGCAATCTTCTTGCTGAAAAAAAAGCGATTACCGGGGAAAAATGATACTTGAAGATAGACCCCAAAAAGCAGAAAACCCCAGGGAGGATACACCTTGAGCAATTTTTTTCGCAGGCTTTTAGAACAACCTGAAGGTAAAACCATTGAATTCAAACAGGACTTATCTTCTTCCAAATCAATGATGAAAGCGTTGGTGGCATTTGCCAATACAGCTGGTGGACGACTTATTATCGGTGTCAGTGACGACCGGCAGATTCTGGGAGTTGAAGATCCGTTGTCACAGGAGGAACGGTTGTGCAGTATGATTGCCGATTCCATTGTGCCCCGCCTGGTGCCGAATATTGAAATGATAACCATTGAGGACAAAACCCTTTTAATTGCTGAAGTTTTTCTTTCCAGTTCCCGGCCCCATTTTCTACGTTCCAAAGGTGCGGAAACAGGCGTTTATGTGCGGCTGGGTTCAACCAATCGCCAGGCTGACCTTGAGCTGATTGCCGAGCTTCGCAGAACGGTGGAGGGAGTCGCCTTTGATGAGATGCCCATGCCCGAGCTTTCCATTGACGATCTGGATACCAAGGCCATTGCTCAAAGTGTTCGTGAAAAATATCCTGTGGACAAAACAGAACTGCAGACGCTCAAACTGCTGGTGTCCCACCAGGGCAGGCTGGTTCCTTCAAAAGGAGCGATCATTCTGTTCGGCCGGGAACGAAATCTATCCTTTTCTGATGTATGGGTGCAGTGCGGTCGGTTCACGGGCACAGACAAATCAGATATTTTTGACCACATAGAGATTTACGATCATCTGCCATTGGCCGTGGACAGTATCATGCTGTTTTTGAAAAAACATGCCATGCGCGGGGCAGATTTTTCAGAGATCCGCCGTAAAGATGTCTGGAGTATTCCCCTGGGTATCCTGCGTGAAGCCGTTATTAACGCGCTGGTTCATGCAGACTACTCACAAAGGGGTGCACCCATACGGATTGCTTTTTTCGATGATCGCATTGAAATTGAAAATCCGGGAATCCTTATGCCCGGCATGACCATCAAGGATATGAAACAGGGGATATCAAGAATCAGAAATCCGGTCATTGCCCGTTTCTTTCGGGAGATGAATCTGATTGAGCAATGGGGGACGGGTGTGCCTCGAATGTTCAAACAGGCTCAGGAACTGGGGTTGCCAGAACCTCAAATTATGGAAATTGGAATGAGGATGCGGTTTGTTGTGGGACTGGGGGAGCCGATCCAGATTGAACACACCGGCAAAAAAGATCAGGCACAAGTCGAGGCACAAGTCGAGGCACAAGTCGATTTTCAGATTCTGGCTGCCTGCGCCAACGCCCCGCTCTCATCTGCAGAAATTTCAACGGCACTAGGGCACAAACAATTAAGCGGCAATCTGCGTAAAGCCCTGCCGCGTCTGAGACAGGCTGAATTGCTGGAATTCACGGTTCCGGACAAACCAAAGAGTCGCCTGCAAAAATACCGGATCACGGCAAAAGGGCGACAATTAACAGACAATGGAATGCTTTAATGGATATACGACAAATCAATCAGAAACTGGCTCGGATTTTTAAGAAAGAAAACAACCGACTGGGTTTTTGATATCAAATTATACTCCTATCTTTTTCATGCGGACAAAGCATCCATTCTGATCAAAGAATTAGGCATTGAAAACCAGAGCATGCGACCGTTTATTAAAAAACGAAAGGCATTTTTCAGAAGCCAGGACAGGCTTGACCGACTTAAAAAATGGGTTGAGCCAGGAGACAGGAAAGAGGATATCGATCTTAAGATGATCACAGTTCTGACTAGAGCAGCCGGAACCGTTTACCATTTTCATAAAGCTCATGGATTCATTTTGCAGGGACAATAAATTTGATGAAACAATGGAATCAAAACCCTGGAAGGATATGGATACGCTTGGGCTTGCCGCTTCATTCTGGAAACTCATGGTCCAGACCTTTGGCTATGTCAATGAATCCTCACCCGGCTTGATGGATCTATTAATAAAAATTTTTGTAACGGATTTTTCAAATAAATTAAAAGAGGATCTTCCGGTTTCGCTGGTTCATTTCAGGATGACCGGGACATCAAAGGCAATGAACTCGTCTGTTTTTCTAAATCAGTGGCAGACCCATACCCAATATTTTAAAAATTTCAATCTGGTTTCAAAATATATTTCTGAAAAACTGAATATGGCCCAGGTCATATCTTCCATGGACATTGAATCTCTCTTGGAAATTTCCACATTTGAAACTATCGAACAACGGATTATCAGTTCATTAAGAAATCAGATCATAGACGATACGGACAAAGATTTTTCAAAAATCAAAGATGTCGTTAAAAAAAGGCAGGATGGGTATTGGACCAATATCATTTTTCATGATGAGCTGAAAAAAAACCTTTATAAATCAGCATACCAGGCCTTGGAAACAGCCATAACCCTGTTTGAGTTAAGAAAACAATATGATGCGGGTTTCAGCTATAAATCTGCTGATGAAATGTTTAAGGCGTATGCCAAAGAGCTTTATCTTTTTGACCAGCTTTACCGGATATTCAATGAGCTTGCCAATAAGACAGAACAGGCAGGCTGGGATGTACTGAAACAACTTAGATCCTTTGTGGACGATTGTTACACAGGCTGGTTCATGGAACAGCTTTCTATAAAATGGGGTGATTTTCTGGGGTCCGGCCATGGCTTGCTTGACCACTGGCATCTACCGGATATCCATAATCAATACAACTTTTTTAAAAAATATATAAAACCTGTACTGGTTGAATCCGACCGCAACAGGATATTTGTCGTTATTAGTGATGCCTTTCGGTATGAAGCAGGAAAAGAAATGGCTGACC
>JACNHV010000221.1 GCA_014383445.1 Candidatus Desulfobacula maris
AGGTGGAGTAGTAATAAGGGGTGGCAGCCCGAAATTCTGCGGCACAGGTATCCACAAGCTTGTAAACCGGCACAATGCCAAGGTCTTTTCGTGTCTGTTCAATTTGTTTTTCTGTATGACGGGTAAGATGTGCCAGTTGCTTATCAGAGAACCCGTATTTTTTTGCTTTTTCCAAAAGATCCCTGGGAAGATCTTTGCCGGCAAGAGTTATCTGTTTTTCAAGATCCACGATCTGTTTCATCTGGTTGAGGAACCAGGGGTCAATTCCGGTCATTTCATAGATCATGGTAATGGGCATGCCATGCTCAATAGCATATTTTATGTAGAACAGCCGTTGAGAATTGGGTGTTGAAAGCTTGTATTCTAATTCGTTGCCGGCAACACTGCCGGGAAGCGGATCTTTTCCATCACCACCAAATCCTGCCCTGCCTATTTCAAGGGATCGAATCCCTTTTTGAAAGGCTTCTTTAAAGGTCCTGCCTATGGCCATGGTTTCCCCCACGGATTTCATGGCTGTGGTCAGAACATCTTCTGCTTCTGGAAATTTTTCAAAGGTCCATCTTGGGATTTTTACCACGCAATAATCAATGGAGGGTTCAAAACAGGCAAGGGTTTTTCCTGTGATATCATTGGGAATTTCATCCAGGGTGTACCCCACAGCCAGCTTGGCTGCAATTTTTGCAATGGGAAATCCCGTGGCTTTGGAGGCGAGAGCGGAACTTCTGGATACTCTTGGGTTCATCTCCACCACAATAATATCCCCGTTTTCAGGATTGACAGCGAACTGGACATTTGATCCGCCAGTGTCCACACCGATCTCCCTCATAATGGCAATGGAAGCATCCCGAAGTCTCTGGTATTCTTTATCCGACAGGGTCTGGATCGGGGCCACAGTGATGGAATCACCTGTGTGAACCCCCATGGCATCAATATTTTCAATGGAACAGATGATAACCACATTATCTGCATGATCCCGCATAACCTCCAGCTCATATTCTTTCCAGCCAAGAACGGATTCTTCCAGCATGACCTGGGTGATGATGCTGGCATCAAGGCCTGCCTTTGCAAGAAGGGCAACCTCTTCCATATTATAAGCAACCCCGCCACCCGTTCCGCCAAGGGTGAAGCTGGGTCTTACAATTATGGGAAAGCCAATGCGCTTTGAAACATCTTCAACTTCCTGCATATTGGTGGCAAACCCGCTTTTGGGTATTTTTAAGCCTATTTTATTCATGGCATTTCTGAAAAGTTCCCGGTCTTCGGCTTTATTAATTGCATCTACTGAAGCACCGATCAATTCAACATTATATTTTTCAAAGACACCTGTTTTAGAAGCTTCAATAGCTGTGTTCAAAGCAGTCTGACCGCCCAGGGTGGGTAAAAGTGCATCCGGCCTTTCCTTTTCAATGACCTTGATAAGGGTTTCAACGGTAACAGGTTCAATATAAACCTTGTCAGCCGTTTCAGGGTCAGTCATGATGGTGGCAGGGTTTGAATTGATCAGTATTACTTCATAGCCTTCCTCTTTCAAGGCTTTACAGGCCTGAGTGCCTGAATAATCAAATTCACAGGCCTGGCTGATAATGATCGGCCCTGCACCAATGATCAGGATTTTTTTAATGTCTTCACGTTTTGGCATTTTCAATCACTTTTGCAAATTGGTTAAAAAGATAGGCTGCATCATGGGGGCCTGGGGAAGCTTCTGGATGATATTGTACGGCAAAGGCCTTTAGGGCATCATTTTTAAGACCCTCAAGAGAATCTTCATTCAGGTTAATATGGGTCATGGCACAATGATCTTTGCCAATGGTATTTAAATCCACGGCAAATCCATGATTCTGGGAGGTGATTTCAACCTTGTTTGTTGAAAGGTTTTTGACTGGCTGATTACCACCCCTGTGGCCGAATTTGATCTTCATGGTTTTACCGCCCATGGCAATGCCTAAAAGCTGCATGCCAAGGCAGATACCGAATATGGGAACAAACCCTAGAAGTTCTTTTATGGTGTCAACGGCATAGGTTACGGGTTCAGGATCTCCAGGGCCATTGGACAGAAATATACCATCAGGTTTTAATTTTTTTATGGTCATGGCATCTGTTTTTGCAGGAACCACAAGAACTTCACATCCGGCTCGTTCAAGACATCTGATAATATTGTATTTAATGCCGAAATCAAGGGCGACAACAGAATGTTTTTTGCCCTTAAAATGCCAGATTAAAGGGTCTTCCAATTTCTTGATATCAATATAGTCTGGCTTATTATATCTCCAGAAATAGGGTTTTTTCGTGGTAACTTTGCCCACAAGATCACTTCCCTGCATGGAAGGACTCTGTCTGGCCTTTTGAACCAGAGAGTCAAGATCGAAATCCGAGGTGGATATGATGGCCCGCATGGCTCCGGATTTTCGAATATGCCGGGTCAGAGCCCTTGTATCCAGATCTTCTATGCCCAGAACATGGCCTTTGATCAGATAATCTGCCAGGGTTCCTCTGGATCGAAAATTGCTCGGAAAATCCTGGTATTCCTTCACAATCAATGCTGCCACCTGGATTTTATCAGATTCAATATCTTCAGGACAGACGCCATAGTTTCCAATTAAGGGATAGGTCATGGTAACCATCTGACCATAGTAGGAAGGATCGGTCAGGATTTCCTGGTATCCAGTCATGCTGGTATTGAACACGACCTCCCCATTTGCTTCACCTGGTCCTGTAAAGCTCCTGCAGGGAAAAATTCTGCCGTCTTCAAGGGCTAATAATGCTTTCATAAAAATTTACGCCTGTTTACCATTGGTTTTATATTAATATCCGGGTCAGACCCGGGCCATTTTATGGACTTGCATATTTTCTTTGCAAATCAGGTTTGTTTTATAACACCATTGGTATGATTTTGGCAAGTTAGTTCTGCCGAGCGCCTGGGTGAACATAAGTGGATTTAAGTATATATCGAGTTTGGAATAAAATCTTAAATGACTCAGGGCAAAGGTTCTGACAGAAATGAGGCAGTGTGTACTCCCCGTCTTTCCAGCAGGCTGCCTTCAGCCAGGTAAAGTTTCACTAAAGCTTTATTGTAATCTATGATGGCTTCCTTTTCCAGGATATGAGCTGCCAGAAGGTCACGCTGGGCCTGGGCCACTATAAGACCCGTGCTGGTGCCTGCCTCAAAACGTTCCTGTTCAGCCTTTAGAGATTCTTGCTGGTGCATGCGCGTCACCCGGGTTGCAGCGATCTGCTGCCTGACTCGGTCCAGGTCATTCAGTGCAATGCGAATATCCCGTTGAATGATCTGCCTCATGTTTTCCAATGCTTCCTGTGCCTGTTTCAGGGTAACCCTTGCCGCACTGTCCTTAGCCCGGGCGCTCCGACTGCCCAGTGTCCGGCTGAACATGATACCGGCGGAAAGGTCGTAGGTGGAATCGGTCATGGCTTTAAAAGAATCGGAAAATGAGTCGGCATACCCGGTCTTTCCCAGACTGATGAACAGATCCAGACGGGGAAGTATACCGTTGCGTGTTTTCACGATTTCCAGCCGGTTCTGTTTCATCCGCAACCGGGCTTCCTGCAGATCTGATCTGGATTGATCGGCCAGTTTGAGGTGATCAGCAGGTATGACGATGGTTTCAGGCTCGGATACAGCCGTGCTGGTGGTTTGGATCTGAAGGTCATAGTGCCCTTCCCGGCCCTGATGGATAAAAAAGAGCAGCCGAAGCCGGCTCTCCTCAAATTTGCTTTTGGCATTAATCAGAGCCTGTTCACGCAGGGCTACTTCAACCTTGGCAGCAGCAGACTCAATGGGGGGAAGGGTTCCTATCTCAATGCGTTGTTCAACCTCAGACAATTGCTTTTTTGCAATGTCCAGGGAGTTTTCAAAAATATCGATTTCCTGCCGGGCAAGGACATGGTCCCAGTATGCCGTCTCAGTATCGGCAAGAAGTGCTTCCGTGATCCCACGCAGTTCATAGATGGTGGCGGCTGTATTTAACTGGGCCTGGCGGATACTGGCCAGGTTCACTAAAGGACCATACCCACGTAGCAATGACTGGGTAACAGTCATTCCCATTCGAAGTTTCTGTTCCTCAGGGCCCTGAAAAGTGTTATCAATTATATGTGCAACACCAACCTCGATATCCGTCCCTGAAGGAAGTTTTTGGGAAAGACCGATAAGGGCGTTATGGCTCTGTTCCCCGGCCCGTCCCCAAGTGCTGGTATCCGTATCCTTTTCTTGTGTCCGGTCCCTGGCATAGCTGAGCTCGGAAAACAGTTCCGGATCAAATCTGCCACGCTCAATCTCTTCGGAAAGGTTGGCAAGGACAGGATTGTATTTTTCCACCCTGAGGCCTGAGTTGGATTCCAGGGCCATGACAAGGGCCTGACCTAAAGACAGACTGAGGCTGTTTTCAGTTTGCACTTTATCAGGCGTTATCTGGACCGGCGGACTGTCAATCCCTTTCTGTTCTGACTGGGATGTGGGGATTTCTTCCAAAATGGTCTGGGTCAAAGATTGTTCATAGGAAGGCCAGTGATCAGGTGGGATGCAGCCAACGCTTGCAACCAATATCACAAGGGCTGAAATGAGGGGTATAAATTGGGTTTTTTGCAGATTTGCCATGTTCATTTGTGTTTTCTAACCTCTTGGGGATGAAAAAGGGAATAAACAGCTGGAATCAGCACCAGCGTGATCAGGGTTGAGCCGGTAAGACCGCCGATGACCGCTCTTGCCAGGGGAGCCTGGGCTTCTGAACCTTCCCCCAACCCTAAGGCCAGGGGAACAAGTGCCAGAATGGTGGTAAGGGTTGTCATAAGGATGGGACGAAGGCGCCTGCGGCCGGCTTCTGCCACGGCATCCCTTACCAGCATTCCTTTGTGAACCAGCTGACTGGCCTGATCCACCAGTAGAATGGCATTGTTTACCACAATGCCCCCCAGCATGATACAGCCGATATAGGACTGAAGATTCAGGGTGGTCTTGGTCAAAAACAGTGTGATCAGCACCCCCACAGCTGCAAGGGGCACGGACATCATGACCACCAGAGGATTGATAAGAGATTCATACTGGCAGGCAAGGACCATATAGACAAGTATCAGGGCAAGGATCAGGGATACCATTAGTTCGTTAAAAGACTTCTGCTGTTCCTCCCATGATCCTGAAACCCTGAGATCATACCCAACAGGCCTGGAAATTTGATCCAGGAGTCTCTGGGCCTCTTTTGCCACAGATCCCATATCTCTGCCTGTTACATTGGCCATAACCCTGACCTGTCTCTGCTGGTTTCTGCGATCAATGAGAATCGGCCCGAGACCTGATTGTGTGGTCACAAAGCTTTTCAGGGGAACAGGATCGCCGTTAGCAGTTGTCAAGGTCAGGTCAAGGATTTCGTCAATGGACCGTTTTTCAGCATCTTTGAGCTGAACAAAAATTCTATAGGAATTGCCGGCAACCCTGAATTCACCGGCATTTGATCCTGCTACGGCTGTTTCTATGGCTTTTGCGACATCACTGACGTTCAAACCAAGATCCCCTATTTTGTCACGGTCAATACGGATTTCCTGTCTGGGTATACCGGCTAATTTGTCGGTTTCCACATCCGTAATACCGGAAATAGCGCCAATTACTTTAGACACATTTTGGGCCAGCTCTTCCAGTATGGAAAGTTCAAAACCGCGAACCTCGACAGTCAGACCGTCATTGCCGCCCAGAATCCGTTCCAGCAGAAACTGCCCCTGGGGAGCCCGGGTGCGTATTTTCATAGCCGGAATTTTTCCATCCAGATGTTTACGAAGATCGGCTGCAATCTGGGTATTGGATCGCTGTCGTTCCATTGCCGGCTTAAGGGAAAGATTGATTTGTGACCGGGACATGTCATTTGGCCGCCGGCCGCTTGACCCCACGCTAACCACGGATGACACCATCTCTGGAACAGAATCCGATACAATGCTTTCCATGATCCGGCTTTGCCGGTCAATTAGATCCAGACGGGTTCCAAGCTCCATCTCCCCTGTAACCCGGACCTCGCCTTCATCGCTGGGCGGTATAAACTCTGTGCCGATATAGGGGATAAGAAGAAGACTGGCCGCAAGGGCTGCCACAGCTGTAAGAACCGCCAGAAACCGGTGGTGCAGCACCCATAGAAGAAAATCCCGGTATTGGTTGGAAAATTTCTGGTATAGCCGATCCGACCCTGTGGATAGCCGGCCCGTAAAACTGGATTCAAAATCATTGGACTGAGTCTCATTTTGGGTTTTGGCTTTCATGAACCGGGCCGAGAGCATGGGTACCAGGCTCAAGGCAATAAGCAGGGAGCATATCAAAGAGAACATAACCACATAGGCCAGCTCCTGGAAAAGAATACCTGAGACACCCCGTACAAACACCAGGGGCAAAAAGATAACCAGGGTGGTAAGGGTACTGGCAACAATGGCCGGAGCAACTTCCATGGCACCCTTCACCGAAGCCTTGCGAGGCTTTTCACCGTTTTCATTCCTCCGGCGGTAGATATTTTCAAGCACTACAATGGAACTGTCCACCATCATCCCGATACCCAGGGCAAGCCCTCCAAGACTCATGAGATTCAGAGTGAATCCTCCAAAGTAGATAAGGGCAAAAGTTGCAATAAGTGAAATGGGTATTGACAGGGAAATGATCAGGGTGCTGGTTACGCTTCTCAGGAAAAAGAGCAGCACCACAATAGCAAGACCACCTCCATAAAGTACGGACCTGGTGACATTGGCAATGGACCGTTCAATAAAATTTCCCTGATTAATCACTGGAACAATTCTTATCCTTGGAAAGGCTTTGTTGGCAGATTCAATTTCCGAGAGTATCTGTTTTGCAACCTCCACGGTATTGGCATTGGCCTGTTTCCTGATGGCCACACGAATCCCGCGCTGGCCATTGACCCGGATGACTCGTGTCAGCTTTGTATAGGTGTCCTTTACCTCTGCAATCTGACCCAGACGGACCAGTGTTCCATCCTGATGGGAAATGATAGTATTTCGGATCTGGTTCAAGTCAGTGAATTCCGAAGGCAGGGAAAGGGTTACTTCAAAACGGCCCATCTCAATCTTGCCGGCAGGCAGTTCCAGGTTGGCATCTCGGATTGCCTGGATAACCTTGTCAAAAGGCAGGCCCAATGCTTTGATTTTGTCTGGATCCAGCTCAATGCGGACCTCCCGGTCAACCCCCCCCCAGACATCCACCTGGGCCACTCCGGGAATACGGGCAAACCGGTACCGGATCTGATTCTCGATGAGCTGGGTCAGTTCAACAGGATCCATATCGCTGGATATCCCTAATAGGACCACGGGGAAACTGCCAATATCAAATTTTCGTATTCTGGGTCGGACAATATTGTCTGGAAGTTCATTGATTTCATCTTCGATTCTTGAGGTGACATCCAGGGCAGCCGTGTCAATATTCGTGTTCCAGGCAAATCGTACGCTGATGTTGCTGTTGCCTTCCGAGGATTGGGAGGTCATTTCTTCCACACCCGGCACAGTGGCAACGATCTCTTCCAGAATCTGGGTGACCAGACGCTCCATGACCTCGGGACTGGCCCCCTCATAGTTGGTTCGGATGTCAAGGGTTGGCAGTTCAATGGTGGGAAGGTAATCTATCCTCAGACGATTCAGGGATACACTGCCGATGATGACAATGATCAGAGTTACCATGGTGGTGAAAATAGGGCGTTTGACACTGAATTCAGGCAGGTTCATTTGTTGTTCCCCGAGGTGTCCGGATTATTTTCAATTCCTTTTTGATCAGGGATGCTGATTTTAGACCCGTGGCCCAGCAGATGTTGTCCGAGGATGACCACCCGTCCTGACAGTCCATTGCCTTCCACCTGCACGTATCTGTCTTCGATGATACCCATAGTAACCGGGTGCCAGGAGACAATCAAATCTTTTTCATTGACGATAAATACCCCGGTCTGGTCTCTTCGTGATGTAATTGCCATCTCAGGGACAAGGGTGGCATTGGGAATGGACCTGACATCAACGGTGGCCCGTATGAACATGCCGGGTTTAAGCCTGAGTCCCGGGTTGGCAATGGCCAGCTCTATTCTGGCCTGGCGGGTGGTTTTGTTGAAAACCGGTGATATCCGGTCGACCTTCCCGTAAAAAATCTCTTTTGGATAGGCATCTGTAGTCAGGGAGACGGGCTGGCCAGGGCTTAAGCTGGCATAGTCCTTTTCCGTGATATGGACAATACCGGTAATCGGCTCAAGTTTGGAAATGAGAAGCAGGGGTGTATTGGCAGAAACAGTTTGTCCCGCATCAACATAACGCTCGGCCACCAGGCGCTGCTCATCGTCGCCAGGCCAGTCTGCTGTCACCCGGGAATATCCAAGACGGATATTGGCCGCCTCCAGCAGAGATTTTTCACGCATGACCTGGGCACGGGCCACCTCCAGCTGTGAATTCTTTACCAGCTGGTTGGCCATGGCTGAATCGTACTGAGAATCCGATGCAATACCCCTTTGTTTAAGCAGTTTTATCCGTTCAAACTCCCGGTCAGCTATTTTCAGGGAGCTTTGTGTCTCAATCTGTGTGGCATTGGCAACGGCAAGATCAGCCTTGGCCTGCAGAACCGCCTGGAACGCCTCATCACTGTCAAGTTCGGCAACCAGCTGCCCTCTGTTAACTATATCTGACAAATCCACGGCCAGGGATAGAATCCTGCCCCCGATCTTGGGAGACACCACAAACTCAGCCCTGGCCTCCAGGGTGCCGCTGAAGGTCAGTCGCAAGTGGATGGAACCCTGCTTAATGACGTCCACCTCAACGGGTATGGGGTTAATTTGTTTGCCGCCCTGTACCTTTTTTTCCGGGTTACCGGATGGATGAAGATAGAGCCAGCCGGCACTGGCAAGGCCCGCCAATATAATGATGAAGGTTATCAATGACCATGGTGTATTTTTCACAAACATTATTCTCCTGTTCCCAGGTAGGTCTCAAATGCCCAAGCCCAAATGGGTAGTTGATTATTCTTTGGTTACAAACCATTCATTTTTTTTATATGCCTGATCCTGGCTTTTTGCAATAAGCTCACCACTATCTTTATTATAAATTTTAATATTATACAATGATGTTCGCCGGCCATTATGTTCTTCTTTTGCTTGTGCAGTCAGATAATCCCCATAAACTTCACTTCACCCCCTTTTTAAGTCAACTCGTCTCAAAGGGTTTGTTTTTTTTCTGTTTTTTTCCTTAATATCTCTTTCATTGACAGCCTTTTTAAAAATTAAGACAGGAGGAAATATGAAATTAATTGAGCTCCAAGCCATTAACAAACATTACAACCTCGGACAGACACAGATGACGGCTTTAAAAGATATTACCCTAAACTTTGATAAAGGTGAATTTACTGCCGTGTGGGGGCCGTCTGGATCAGGTAAAACAACCTTGCTGAACCTGATCGGCACCATTGATGAACCCAGTTCCGGCACCATCTTCATTAATGGCAAAGATGTATCCAAAATGTCTGACAACCAGAAATCAGATTACCGGAACCTTCAGATCGGCTTTATTTTTCAGAACTTTAATCTGATTCCTGTTCTCAGTGCAGTGGAAAATGTCATGCTGCCATTGCAGATACGAAACACAAAAACATCTGCAGCTAGAAAAAAAGCCATGCAGCGGTTAAAAGAAGTCGAGCTTGCACATCTGGCTGACAATCGGCCGGACAAAATGTCCGGGGGACAAAGGCAGCGGGTGGCAATTGCAAGGGCCCTGGTCACTGATCCAGATGTGGTTATTGCAGATGAACCCACGGCAAATCTTGACCTTGCTACCTCAATCCACATTATCGAAATCATGCAGAAGCTGAACAAAAAAGAAGGGGCCACGTTTTTATTTTCCACCCATGACCAGAGACTTTTAGACCGCATGAACAGACTTGTCAAACTTGAAGACGGATGCGTGGTTTAAATTATTAAAAGCAAAGGAGAATCTAAAATGAATCAATTAATACAATGGGTCAAGCTGGCATTCAGAAATATTTTAAAGAGCAAACGAAGAACCCTGGTCTCATTGATGGCCATTGGATTTGGATTTGCATCTATAGCCCTTTTCCAGGGGTATATACACAGAATCTATGAAGGCCTTAGAGCATCTGCCATACACGGCTCCGGGATCGGACACTTGACCCTTTATGCCAAAGGATGGGAAGCCCATGGAAAATCTGATCCAGACGACTATATGATCCCTGGCCATGACATTGAAAAAATCACAGAAATTGCCCTTAAAACCGGGCATGTCATCCTGGCAAGCCCGCGGCTTTCCATATCCGGTCTGGTGTCCAATGGAAAAAATTCCACCATCTTTATTGCCACGGGGGTGATTCCTGAACATGAAAGAACTATTAAAGGCGAGTTTTATGAATTTCAACCCATTAAAGGGAATGCTTTGAATTCAAAAAACGAGTTTGGTGTTGAAATGGCAGAAGGCCTTGCCCGGCAGCTTGGCCTTTCTTCTGGAAGCGATGCAGTTGTCATGGGTGCGACCCTTGAGGGTCAGATGAATGCTTTGGATATTCATATCAGCGGCACCTATAATACGGGTGTTGCGGATACAAACGATAAATTCATAAAATTGCCTTTTGCCTTTGCCCAGTCTTTTTATGACACCCAAAAGGCTGACAGTATAGTTATCCTGCTGGACCGCTGGCAGAACACAGACCTTGTCAGACAAAAGCTGGTTGATGCGCTGGGGTCAGCCGGGATTGAAGTTGAAGTCAAAACCTGGCAGGAATTGTCCGTGTTTTATAAAAGCGTCCGGAATATGTTTGACATGATCTTCTTATTCATCTTTATTATTGTCTTTATCATTGTCATCATGAGTACCACCAATACCATGGGCATGGCCGTCATCGAACGGACACGGGAGATCGGTACGCTTCGGGCACTTGGATTAAAAAGAAGGGGGGTCACCCTTTTGTTTGCGGCAGAAGGCTGGCTTTTGGGGTTATCAGGGTGTCTTTTCGGGCTTGGCATCCATACCCTGGTCTGGGCTGTGATCCGTTATGCGCACCCCTCCTACACCCCGCCGGGTAACTCCTCGCCCGTGCCGTTGATTGTGGATTTCCTGCCGGGCAGTATTGCCAGCCTCGTCATTTTCATGACTCTTCTATCCCTGGTCAGCGCCATTGTACCGGCGAGGCGGGCGGCAAAACAGAATGTTGTTGAATCTCTCACCCATGTTTAAAAAAGGAGACATAATGAAATATCTTAAGCTGTTTATAACTATCCTGCTTCTCAATCTGCCCGGTCAGGCATGGCCGACAGACATGGAAAAAGCCATTGCCCTGCTTGCGCAATCCGATCTTTCCCGGGGAAATGTATCCGGCATTGAATGGGATATTGATATTGAAACCGAATCTGAAGGGAAGATACAGAAAAACACGCTTCAGGTATTGGTAAAAGGAACAAATTGCCTTGCCATTTATCAAACGCCTGCAAAAATGAAGGGAAGAAAACTGCTTATGAAAGACCGGAATATGTGGTTTATCAAACCTGGATTATCCAAGCCCGTTCCGATTTCCCCAAGGCAGAAACTCTTAGGCGGCGCATCAAACGGGGATATTGCCTCCACCAATTATGCCGGTGATTACACCATTGAAAGCATCACCCAGGACCTTTTAAAAACGGAGCCCTGTTTTCTCTATGAATTGAAAGCCAGAACCAAAAATGTCACCTATGACAGGATCAGGTACTGGGTGTCATTGCCAAGAAAAATCGGTTTAAAGGCCGAGTTCTTTACCTTGTCCGGGAAAATGTTTAAGATTGCTTTTTTTGAATATGACAATACCATTATGCTCAATGGCCAAGAACAGCCCTTTGTTTCAAAAATGACCATAAAAAATGCCATGGTGGAAACGGAAAAAACCATTATGGCATATCATGACATAAACATCAGGGAAATCAGTGCCTCTGCCTTTAATTTGAATCTTCTTGTAAAATAAAGGGTCTTTGACATGATGACGGGAATAAAACAATACAGATTGGTTTTCGGGTGGGTGTCTTTGTTTTTTCTCATGGTCCTGCCCGCGGCCTTGAGCAGCGAAACTATCTACCCTTCGCCGGTTGACGGCGCAGATTTCCATAACCCTTTATGGCAGAAGCTTGAACAGGGGTTTGAACTCAATTTCAAGGCAACGGCCTTAGGAGAAATCAATGGCATTGCAGGCTCAGATCAGAATCCAGACAACAGATTTGCACAGCTTTCTGACAATCGCATGGTGTTGACCTTAAAACCGGATATGACCCTTGTTTATGACGATTGGCGGGTCAGTGCCAAACCAAGATTGGAATTTGAACTAAACAAGTACAGAATGGATGGGCAAACCCGGGAATCTTCTGGAAAAACTGCCGAAATCATTGAATTTCAAGTGCAGCGGCCATTGTCAAAAAACCTGTTTGCCTCTTATGGGTGGGAGAATTTACAATGGGGGCCAAGTTTTCTGTACTCTCCTTCCAACCCCTTTTTTAATGATAATGGAAAAAAAAGCCTGGTTCAGGATCTTGAGGGCAAAGGCTTTTTAAAACTGATTTTTGTCCATGATTTTCAATGGTCTGCTTCCTTGATCTATAACACGGACAAAGGCGCTTTTAATGAATCAGATTTTGAAAAAACCCTGGCCCTGAAAATAGACTATTCAGGAAACCAAAGTTATGCCTCGCTAATCCTGTCCCATACAGACCATCGCGAAACAAGCATTGGCGCCTTCGGGGGTACAACATTAAGTGATGCCGTGATTATTTACGGGGAAGCACGCCTTACAAAGGGAAGCCTGTCACTGTTTCCCGTTGCCGTGCAGGGGCCGCTTGCCTGGGATATGTCTGCTATAAAAAAAGATGACCATACCCTTTACGCAACGCTGCTGGCTGGCATGGGCTATACCTTTGAAACCGGGGACACATTGACCATTGAGGTTCTTTATTATGGACAGGGATATAATGCAACCGAAGCTTCAAATTTTACACACCTTAAAAAGACTGGGGCTGATTTTTATGCCTCTAATACGGCCCTGTCCGGATACGGCACACAATTGCTGGGGAAAGCTTCTGGCAACGGACTTGATTTTCTGCGGCAGAACTATTTGATGCTGCAATATATCAATGAAGACATCATAAAGGATGTTGACCTTATATCAAGGGTCATTTTCTGTCCTGATGACGGATCATCAAGGCTTTATTCTTCTTTTTCCCTTGACCTGAATGATCATATGGAACTTAAAACTTCAGGCATGGTGAACACGGGCGGTTCTGATGCTTCATTCGGCACATTTCTGGATTACCAGATCCAGACAGCCGTTGAATATTCTTTTTAAGGGATTGAAACATTATATGAACCATGGCAGGATAACCCTGCAAGTAATTTTTTTTTATGGAATTGAATATGAATTCATTTGAATACCGCAAATTTACACTGGGGCAATTTTTAAGGGATATTGTTTATATTTCCCTGTGCAGTGTTCTTATTGCCCTTATTTTCATGCTGCTGACCTCAGAGGCATTTACCTTTACAGCCTATATTGAATATCTTTTGATCGCCCAGTGCATTGGGCTGTCCATCGGTATACCCTGCAGCACCTTATTTCATCTGTTGAAACCTGAAAAACCCTTTTTCCAGATGGCCCTGCTAACGGTCTGCGTTGTGGGCGGGGCAATTTTGGGATCTTATATTGCAGGCCCTCTGGTGCATCATAAATTCTCGGGTCTTGAGGGACAGATCTCGCCGCAGATGATCTTTATCGGGGTCATCCTCGGATTTATCATCTCCTTTGGATTTATTGCCCGGGAACAATACCTTGCGTTTAAACTTTCCGCCAATGAGGAAAAGCTTAAACGCGTTTCCCTTGAAAAAGAAAAGATGAATGCGGATTTAAAGCTTCTCCAGGCTCAGGTGGAACCCCATTTTTTATTTAATACCCTTTCCAATATTTTAAGCTTGATGGACCATGAACCACAAACCGGTAAAAAAATGCTGGAGAACCTGACGCAATACCTTCGCACCTCCCTGATCCAGTCCAGAAAACCCAATAACCGTCTTGCAGATGAAATATACATGATCAAAACCTATCTGGATATTTTCAAGATCAGGATGGGAGACCGCCTCTCCTACAGAATTGATATCCCGGATCAACTCCTAAATTTTCAAATTCCCCCCATGATTCTCCAGCCCCTTGTGGAAAATGCCATCAAGCACGGGCTTGAGCCAAAGATGGATGGCGGCGAAATTTATATTACCGCCTTTTTGGAAAAAGAGATCCTGACAATTGAAATCACTGATTCGGGTATGGGAATTCAGGAGAAGTCTGCAACAGGTGTGGGAACCGGCAATATTAAAAAAAGATTAAAGGCCCTGTATGGCGCAGGCGCTGCTTTACACTTTGAAGATATTACCCCTTATGGCCTTAAGGCTACCGTGGAGATCCCTTATGCAAGTCATCACAGCCATCATCGCAGATGATGAAAAAGAATTGAGGCGGCATCTGGTCACGCTGCTGAATCAGCTCTGGCCGGAATTGATCATTGCCGGAGAAGCGGAGAATGGCCCCAAGACCTTGGACATGGTTCGTGCCCTGTCCCCGGATATTGTATTCCTGGATATCAATATGCCCGGACTCACCGGCATTGAAGTGGCCCGGCAGATCTCGCAGCAATGCACCATTGTTTTCATCACGGCCTATGATCAATATGCCATTGAAGCCTTTGAAAATGAAGCCCTTGATTATATTCTAAAACCCGTCAGCAAAGAGCGGCTCTTAACCAGCATTGAAAGATGCAGGCGCAGATTTGCGGATCATACCCGGGAACAGACGGATTTAGGCCCGTTATTACAGCACCTGGAAAAAAAATTGCTGAAAGAAAAAACTTCTCCGTTTCTGCAATGGATCCGTGCCCAGCACGGTAACTCAATCCGGTTAATCCCCGTAAATGATGTTCTGGTATTTAAAGCAGCTGACAAATATACACAGGTGATAACCGCTGAAAAGGAATCCCTGATCCGCAAAACCATTAAAGGATTGCAACAGGAGCTTGACCCTGAAAAATTCTGGAAAATTCACCGGGGAACCATTGTAAATGTTCAGTTTATATCAAAAATCAGCAAATCCATGACGGGCAAATATGTGCTGAAACTGCAGGATTATGACAACCCCCTGCTGGTCTCAAGATCATACGCCTATTTGTTTAAACAAATGTGAAAAACTTAAGCTTTCTGCTCCCAATGTGTTTTAATCACTCTTTGGGTATAAAATATTCATTTTTTCGATATGCCTGATCCTGGCTTTTTGCAATAAGTTCACCGCTATCTTTATTATAAATTTTAATATTATACAATGATGTCCGCCTGCCACTATGTTCTTCTTCTGCCTCTGCAATCAGATGATCTCCTGGATAGGAGGGTTTTAAAAAACAGATGCTCACATTCAGGGCAACGGCAATTTTTCCGTGGGAATTGCACGCAGCTGCAAATGCCATGTCACTTATGGCAAAAATAATACCGCCATGGGTGGACCCGTGAAAATTGGTCATATAGTCTTTAATAATAAGGGATACACGGCTGTGCCCCGGCTTAATGATTTCTACTTTGGCCCCTAGATAATTGGCAAAGGCATCTTTTTGAATGTGATCAAAAATCGCCTGCTCACGGGTTTTCTCCCCCATTTTCTCCTCCTTGTCATACCCCTGCATTATAAACTTTCAATGGGTTTATTTAAATAAAATGAAAAAATCATGCCCGCAAAAGAGATTCCCCCGGCAATAAGAAAAGGAAGCGTAAAAGAGTTGCTCACATCTGCAAGATATCCTCCCAGGGCCGGGCCTATGGATTGACCGATGCCAAAGAAAAGCGTTATAAAACCCAGTCCTGCAGGGGCAAGTCTGGGGCCGACAAAATCCCCGGCAGCAGCAGCCATAATGGTTGGGATGCTCCATGCAGTTAAACCGAAAAGAATGGCAGACAAATAAAAACCAGTTTCCGACCTGACTAACGCATACACGATGTATGAAACTCCAAGGACAAGATATGCCAGGGCAGCACCTTTGCCACGTCCGATCCGGTCTGATATGCTTCCCCAGATCACACCGCAGAAAATGCTTAGCCCACCGACCATGGCCCATAATCCGCCTGCCCATGCCTCTGTGCAGCCCATCTCTTTCACCAGGTAAGCCGCAAAAAAAACCATGTAAATAATATAGGACAGGCCGTAAAAAAAATAAACAATTCCCAGATACCACATGCCCTTCATCCGGTAAACTTTGTTCCAATCCAGAGAGGAGACCTTATTTTTTATTGAAGAAGTCTGGATTTTTTCCTTTTCTTCCTGTCCCACGGGAAGCAGGCCTTTATCCTCGGGCTGGTTCCGCAAAAATAAAAATACAATTATGGCGATCATGATAACAATAGTTCCAAGAATATACCAGGAATAACGCCAGCCATCAGCTCCGTATGATTTCAGAAGAAAGGGTACAATTATCCCTGATATGAATATCCCCAAACCAATGCCGCCTGAAACAATACCTGTTGCAAAACCGCGTTTTTTAATGGAAAACCAGGCTGATCCCAGGGCCATGGCAGGAACATAAGCTGCACCATTGCCCAGACCCGTTAATAAACGCATGGAAAAGGCAAATCCAAAGGATTTGGCAAGGCCAGTAAGTATCATTGTGATCCCCATGAGTAACAAAGCCAGGGAAATTACAGATCTTGTGCCAAACCGGGCTGCCAGGAATCCGCCTATGATAGCCATGGATAAATAACCGATAAAATTTGCTGTTCCCAGAAGCCCCAGCTGCGTATAATCAAAATTAAGCCCATCCTTCATGGCCGGCAGTAAAATCGTATAGGCCATTCGTCCAAAGCCGTGAGCCGCGACAGTTGTAACCATCCCCATGAAAATTATAATCCATCCATAATGTATTTTCTTTTCCATGTGTGTCTCCTTGATTTTATATCAGATAAAATGGCATCTCTTTTTTCCAGAGTTTTGTAAAAAACCAATAACTATGAGAATATCGGTATCACACCACAGATGTCAGGCGCAATTTATTTTTATATAGCTGATTTAGACAGAAATCATAAAACATACACAGACAGCATTATTATCCAGCGAAAACCACGCTTAATAGCCAGAAGTGTTTTCTTTTTGGAATTTTAAATATCCATCAACTCTTTATCAAGATTAGAAATAGTATCATTGATACTTTGGATGCTTTAATGCAATTATCCATTGGATAATTA
>JACNHV010000319.1 GCA_014383445.1 Candidatus Desulfobacula maris
ACCTGAAGGTCACACGTAACCTGAAGGTCACACGTAACCTGAAGGTCACACGTAAGATTACTTTCGCTGACCGCCATGAACTCGCTCATTCTTCGCTCAAACACCATGGCGGTTTAACCGCTACAGTAATCAAGAGCTTGTACGCCATGATCCATAATGCTCCCGTAAGGCAATCACCCTTCCACTGGAAGGTATAGCAGGTTCGTAAATGCTTTTTGCAAAATAATCTTCATTGACTGTATTTTAACCCCTTGTTATATATTCATTTGTACGGCCCAGGCTCAGGTTGATTTTGAATTTATAAAGGATAGTTTTATGATCAATGAGACGGAAAAAAGACTGCTCAGCTTTATTAATAAGGACGAACTGGTTCGTTTGACCCAGGATTTGATCAGGATTGATTCAGTGATTCGTCCAACAACAGGGAATACAGAAGCCGGGGTCGTCCGGTTTATTGTTGACTGGATTCGAAAAGAACTGGGTGTGGAACCGCTGGTTGAAGAGGTGGTTCCCAAAAGAGAGAACATCATTGTCACTATTGATTCAGGCAAACCAGGACCCTGTCTTATGTTTGAAGGTCACACTGATGTGGTTTCCGAGGGCAATCCAGATCTTTGGCAGCATGATCCTTTTGAAGGGAAGATAGACGACGGTAAAATTTACGGTAGAGGATCATGTGATATGAAGGCTGGTCTGGCCGTTAATTTGCTGACGGTCAAGGCAATGCTCAAATCCGGGGTTGAATATAAAGGCAGGATGAGGCTGGGTCTTGTGTGCGATGAAGAGGACATGATGCTGGGAATTCAGGATTATATCAAAAAAGGACACGCTGATGATGTGGATGCCTGTCTGGTGCCGGAACCCGAGGAGAATCAGCTCTGCTTAAGTATGAAAGGGGCTTTGCGTGCCATAGTCAAAGTTAAAGGCAAGATGGCGCACGGGGCTATGCCGCTTACCGGGATTAATACCAGCATTCGCATGGCACGGATTATTCTGGCTTTTGAGGCCTTTGAAAAAGCGGAAATGGAGCGTTGCGGCAAGGACGAATTTTTAGGATGGCCATCCGTGACATTTACTGTGGTGCAGTCGCCTCCGCCGGGCGAGCCGATGCAGCTGAATGTCATGCCGGCAGAATCGATGGCATATGTGGATATCCGGACCATTCCCAGTCAGAATCATGAACAGATCAAGAGGCAGCTGCAGGAGATCCTGAACAGGTTGACTGCAGATGATCCTGATTTTAATGCGCAAATTGAGTTTATCGCTGATAAGCCCGTGGTCAGTATGGAAAAAGACGAACCCATTGTCATGATTGCAGCAGATGCGTACACAGATATCACTGGCAGGGAACCTGTTTATAATGGTGTTCCCGGAGCCACTGATGGGACTTTTTTAAGGTATTTAAAGGGTATCCCCTGCCTGGTAAATGGCCCTGGCCCCAGGCATGTGCCACACCAGACGGATGAATACGTGGAGATCGAAGAAATGTTTGAATCTCTGCAGATTTATCTGTTGTCAACTCTTCGTTTTCTAAACCGTTCAAATACTACTCAGCATTGAAGCAGGCCACAAGTTGCCCCTCATTCTCAAGCAGCTCTGGTGCATTATTAACACAGATCCTGGTTGCCTTATTACATCTGTCAAGAAAGGAACAACTCTCAAGAGTTTTTTCAAACAATGGAATGACAGGCATATTTTTTAGTTTTTTATTCAGCGGATTCACATCCGGAACAGCTCGTAGAAGTGTCTGGGTGTAAGGATGAAGGGGACGTTGAAATAATGCTTTTGTAGTTCCCTGTTCCACAATTTGTCCCATGTATATTACGGCTACCTGGTCTGTTACATATTCAACTACACTCAAATCGTGACTGATAAACATATAGGTGAGGTTATATTTTTCCTGGAGGTCCATCATTAAATTCAATACCTGGGCCTGAACGGATACATCCAGGGCTGAGACGGACTCGTCCGCCACAATCAATGAGGGACGGGTAATCAATGCCCTGGCAATGGCAATCCGCTGACGTTGCCCCCCGGAAAATTCATGGGGGAATTTGTCAGTATCCGTGGCATTCAGGCCAACCTCAGACAATATCTGGGCGACATACTCTTTTTTCTGGGCATATGAAAGCTTTTCTTTTAAAGTATCCAGCGGTTCTGCAACGATTCCCATGACATTTTTTCTGGGGTTCAGTGAACCGTAAGGATCCTGGAAAACCATTTGAAAATTCCGCCTCAAGTGTTTCAGCTCGGCAGCAGGCATGTTAAATAAATCCTGGCCGTCAAAGAAAACAGTCCCTGAAGTGGGTTCATCAAGAGCCATGACGATTCTGGCCAGGGTTGATTTTCCGCAACCGGATTCTCCCACAATGCCAAAACTGGTTCCCTGATGCAGTTCCAGGTTAATACCATGCAGGGCGCGAAAAACCGGGGCCTTTTGGAACAGGTATTTTTTGGGAAGCTGATAGTCTTTGTACACGTCCTCGATTTTAACCAATGGCTTTTTCATTTTTTATCTTCGCAGCTTAACGGGTGATAACACCACACCTGGTGCTGATCTGACACCCTTGTGGCCATGGGTTCCTTTGCTTTGCACATTTTGGAAGCTCTTGAGCAACGGTCGGCAAAATTACATCCTCTGGGTCTTAAGTGCAGTTCCGGTACCTGCCCTGGAATACTGCTAAGCCTTTTTCTACCAGGGAGTGCTGACGAGCCGACATGGGGAATGGCGGAAAAAAGACCGTAGGTATAAGGATGCGACATATTTTGGAATACATCCATAGTGCTTCCCATTTCAACAATATTACCCGTATACATGACCATTACATTCTGGGTTGTCTGGGCGATAACGCCCAGATCATGGCTGATCATTATCAGGGCCATGCCCGATGAATCAGCCAGTTCCCTTATTAAATCCAGAATTTGTTCCTGAACTGTTACATCCAGTGCCGTTGTCGGCTCATCAGCAATGAGTATGTCTGGATTGCAGGCAATTGCCATGGCGATCATTACTCTCTGGCGCTGTCCGCCGGAAAGCTGGTGGGGATATAGGTTCAGTCCAAATCTGCTCACGGGAAGCCCGACCTTATCCATCAGCTCGGTCACCCGTTCAAGGGTCTGTTTCCGGGTAAGTTTCAGGTGCAGATAGATGCTTTCGGAAACCTGGGCGCCGATCTGTTTTACCGGGTTTAAGGCTGTCATGGGTTCCTGAAATATCATCCCGATCCGGTTCCCCCGGATGCTGCATATTTTCCTGGAATTCAATTTTAAAATATCCTGGCCTTCCAGGATAATTTTTCCTTTGGTTTGGGAATCCAGCGGTAAAAGTGACATCAGCGCCAGGGCCGTAATAGATTTTCCGCAACCGGATTCACCAACGCTTCCCAGCTTTTCTCCGGCATCCATGGAAAAATTAATATGGCTGATAACTTCCTGGGGGCCATGGGCTGTATTTAAGGTTACACAAAGGTCTTGAACCTGTAATAAAGTCACTTTCTTACCTTCTTCTTCTTAATTTAGGGTCAAGAACATCCCGTAAGCCATCTCCAAACAGATTCAGTCCCATAACTGTTAATGCAATGGCTACCCCCGGATAAATAGCCAATTGGGGTGCAAAATGCATAAAGGTCTGGGCTTCATTGAGCATTTTCCCCCAGCTTGGCATGGGCGGCTGGGTACCTAAGCCCAGGTAACTTAAGCCGGCCTCTGCCAGGATGCCCAGGGCAAACTGAATGGTGGCCTGGACAATCAGCATGCTTGCAATATTCGGCAGGATATGCTCAATTGATATCTTGAACAGACCTTTTCCAGCACTCCTGGCTGCCAGAATAAATTCCCGTTTCCAGATACTCAATGCAGCTCCACGCGCCACCCTGGCAAAAACCGGCACGTTAAATATGCCAATAGCAATAATGGAGTTGACGGATCCAGGACCTAAGATTGCAGTAATCATAATGGCAGAAATGAGCGATGGAAAAGCAAAGGTTAAATCGTTGAATCGCATGATCAGCTCATCAAGCCACCCCTTTTTAGCTGCAGCCATCAAGCCCAGGGGAACGCCGCATCCAATACCGATTCCAATGGCAACAAAAGCGACAATCACGGAATTTCTGGCCCCCTGGATTAACATTGATAAAATGTCCCGGCCAAAATGATCCGTCCCCAGCAGATATTTGGCACTGGGTTTCAATAATTTTTCTGCAATATTAATATCTTCAACAGGATAGGGTGTCCAGAAATAGGAGAGAAAAGCGATTAGAAAAAAGAGCAATGAAATCGTCCCGCCAATTACAAAACTCCGGTTTTTCAAACCATGCCGGAACACTTCAGCCAGTGTTCTAAACATCTCCCCCCCCTTTCAAACGGGGATCAATAAATGCATAAAGCAAATCCACCATAAAATTGATCATGATAACAGCCGCTGACAATAAAATGACCAGATTTTTTACCACAATCAGATCTCTTTGGGAGATGGCCTGAAAAATCAGCCGCCCGATCCCGGGCAGATAAAACACGTTTTCAATGATAATGGTCCCGGCCAGCAAAAAAGAGAATTGAAGTCCCATGATGGTCACAACGGGTATCAAGGCATTACGCAACGCATGCTTCCATAAAATCCCCTGGTTCGTAACCCCTTTGGCCCTGGCAGTGCGGATGAAATCCTCCTGCAAAACCTCAAGTAATGCCGAACGTGTTACCCTGGCGAGGATGGCTGCCTGGGGCAGGGCCAATGCTATTGTCGGTAACAGAAAAGACTTGAGCACGGGTACTATTCCTGCATCCCAACCTGCAAACCCGCCTGCAGGCAGCAACCTTAAGGTAACGGAAAACAGAAGCGTCAGTAGCATGGCAAACCAGAAATTGGGAATGGCAATTCCTATCTGGGAAAAACTCATCACCAGAAAATCCATTGGTTTATTATGGTTGGAAGCAGCCATGACTCCTAAAGGGATGGCAATGAGTGTGGATAGAGTCATGGCCAATAAGGCCAGGGGAAAACTGACGGTAATACGATCGAGAATCAGCTCTGATACGGGCACATCATAGGTATAAGATATTCCCAGGTTTCCAGTAATCAAATCCCCCACCCAATGAGTATAGCGGACCCAAACCGGTCGGTTAAGGCCAAGTTCCTCCCTGAGTGCGTTCAGCGTATCTGTTTCTGCATTGATTCCCAACATAACCGCTGCCGGATCACCGGGCAGAATTTCAAGAACGACAAACACCACCAGGGTGGCCACCAACAGGGTCAGTACCAGAGTAAATACTCTTTTTGCCAGAAAAATTCTCATTTGCGTATTTTTGACCAAATGTTATCGGTCAGCTATCCGCCCAATCATATATCAACGGGGACAGCTGACCGATAATAGTTAATTAAATGAACAATATAGTGCCTAATCGACCCAATATACTTCCGTGAGGTCATTGGCCTGAACCGGACTGTTTTCCCATAATCCTCGGATATTTTTATTCCACACACCATGTTTGGCAAGCTGGAACATGAATCCGTTGACACATTCTGCTGAAATCAATCTCTGGGCATCACCCAGAATTTTATACCGGGCATCAGTTTCAACCGTTGCATCCAGTTTCTCCATCAACGCTTGAAATTTTGGACTGTCATAGGCAAAATAATAATCTTTTCTGGCATATATACCGATATCCATAGGTTCTGTGTGTGAAACTATGGTTAAATCATAATCCCGTTTTTTAAACACCTGATCCAGCCATTGGGCCCATTCCACTGGAATGATTTCCAGATCAATACCGATCTTTCTCAGTTGGGAAGCCACAATTTCACCGCCACGTCGTGCATAACTGGGAGGCGGAAGTTTGATAACCCCTTTGAATCCATCTGGATATCCTGCTTCAGCCAGAAGTTGTTTTGCCTTTTCAAGATCATAGGGATGGGTTGCGATCAGGTCAACATAGGCAGGGTGATGGGGTGCAAAATGGGTTCCAATGGGTGTTCCATAACCAAACATGGCCCCGTCAATAATGGCCTTGCGATCCAGGGCATGGGCGATGGCCTGCCGTACTTTCAAATTTTTGAAGGGCCCGCGTTGATTATTGGTTGAAAGAATGGTCTCTCCCTCCGTACTGCCGATGACAACTGTAAACCGGGGATCGCTTTTAAATTGTGCAAGACTTTCCGGGGCGGGGAAATTGGCAAAACCGTCTATATCGCCTGCCATCATTGCTGAAACAGCTGCTGCCGGGTCAGGGATGATTTTGATGGTGGCGGTTTTCAACTTAGCTGGGGTTCCCCAGTAGGCATCGTTTCTGACCATTACAATCCGATCGCCTTTTACCCATTTGGAAAATTTAAAAGGTCCCGTACCAATGGGATTGCTTTTGTTTTTGTCTGCACTGGCTTGATCCACTATGATGGCATCACCCCAGCCCATGTTGAATAAAAAACTGCCTGTGGGTTGAGTCAATGTTACCACCACAGTATTAGAATCTTTGCTGGTAACTGATTCAATCGGTTTAAACAGCGCCTTTTGCGCATTCACGCTGTCTTCAGCCCTTGCTCTGTTCAGGGAAAAAACCACATCATCTGCCTCAAATGAAGCTCCGTCATGGAAGGATACGCCTTTTTGCAAATTAAAGGTGTAGGTTTTTTTGTCTTCTGAAACAGTCCAGCTGCTGGCCAAGCCTGGTTTTACAGCCCCATTTTTGTCGATACGGGTCAGCCCTTCAAAAATATTGGCATAAACCACTTCATCGATGGAAGCAGCTGCCCCTGCGGTCGGATCAAGATGGGTTGGTTCCAATACCATTCCCAGATTCAAGCTATCTTTTGCAGCCATAACTGATGACGCATTTATGGCTATCCCCAGTGATAGAACAATTAATGTAACAATAATTTTTATTTTACTCATGACGTCTCCTTTATTAATAATATTTTATCTGCCGTAGCGGTCACTGTAGCTTACTATATCACCCAGACTTTCTGCCTGGTAAACCCCCCTGGCAATTGCCCGGGCCACACAATCCGCAGCCAGCATACCCAATCTGGATACACCAACCACAGGATCTAAAAGTTCACGTTTACCCGTTGATAAAACAAAAACACTGTCCCCGTCAAAAGGCGAATGAACCGGCCTGATTGCCCTTGCCAAACCATCCTGGGCCATAATGGCAACCCGTCTGGCCTGGGGTTTGGTCAACACTGCATCCGTTGCAACCGTCACCAGGGTTGTATTTTTACCCAGGGGTAACTCAAAGGTAAAATCCAGGTTCATTTCACCATTTTTTTCAGGCATGGACTGGTTGCCCAGTTCATCATTCTGCTCATAGGGAAAAGCCCACATGGTTGGACTGCCGGGCATTGTAACAGATCCCATGGAGTTCACTGCTGCAATTGCGCCAACACTTATCTCTGACTCGCCATCAAAAAAAACAAAAGAGGCACTCCCCAGCCCCCCTTTTAACCCTCCGGCAATTGCACCATAGCCTGCACCAACATTTCCCAGATCAAACGCTTTGCCAATGGTTTGAACAGCCCTGAAACCCAGATCAAAATAGGGGGATTTGACTCCCCAGTCTTTATCTCCACCGTTTAACAGGTCAAACAAAATAGCAGAAGGAACAATGGGAATAATGGCATCACCCAGATTAAAACCGATTTTTTGCATCCTTAAGTTTGCCATTACACCGCCGGCAGCATCCAAACCATAGGCCGAACCCCCACTCAAGACAATCCCATGAACAACATCCACCAGACAATCCGAGTTCAAAGCTTCGGTCTCGCGGGTTCCGGGTCCCCCTCCTCGAATATCTGCCGAGGCAATGGCAGGTTCATCAGGTATAATCACAGTCACACCAGTTCTGACCACTTCATCGCAAGAGTTTCCGACTTTTATTCCCGGAACATCTGTTATTAAATTTTGCTTTCCAACTTTAATCATCTTTTGTCCTTTGATTTCAATTGGGCCGGTACACATTTTTCAAAGCCCTGCACATCTCTTTCAGGTCTTAAGGATGGGAAATGTATTGGCACCTTGCGGCATAATCGTAATTTTTGGGGAATTTGTGCCACACTTCTCATATGCTATTGCCAGGGCTTCCTCCATAGTGGCGACTCCTTGAACACCTGCAGATTGGGCTAATTCGATGTTCTTTTCCTGGGTAACCAGGATAATATGGCCTAAATTGGCATACTCTAATTGCCGAACCGCGACCCATCCTGAGATGAGAAAATTTTCCCGTACAGCTTTTTCCATATCAAACGCAGTTGGATAATGGAACCAGTCAAAAAATTCATTGGGTTCCTTAATATCCGGACACTCGGCCAGGATGATGGCAATACCGCCGGGTTTCATGGCATAGACTGCATTGTCGATTGTCTTTTGGGACTGGTAGAGGTTGATGTCTTTTGGGTAGCCGCCGGCAGATGCTATGACGATGTCAGCCTGCTCTTGAATCGTTACCCCGAATATCTCGGCAACCAGTTTTGTAGCCTGCTGCCATGCCGAGATCCAATTGCCCGTAAAGATACCCGTAATGTCACCATCCAGATTGGGAACTACATTGATGATAAAGTCGGGTTTGAGAAATGCTGCCACTTCCATCATATCTTCATGGGCTGGGTTTCCGGCAGTCTTCATATTAGCGGCCAATGGGTTTGAACCATGTCCGAGACTCTTTCCCATGGCCCACATGTGGCTTTGCTGGATGGTCTTAAGGGATGATACACCCGGCATAATACTTTTTCGCCCGCCACCATAGCCCACCATGTAATGGTAGATGACTCCTCCCGTCAAAATGACCCGGTCAGCCTCAGCCACTATGCGATTGAAAGACACTTCAGTTTCCCGGCTGGTTTTACCGTAATAAACCATGTTGTCTGTGTCCCAGGCATTGTGATTGATCACCCTCACACGTTTGCAGATTGCTTTGGTGCATAACTCTGCCAGCTCTTCAGCCGTGTTCTGACGATGGGCTCCGACGGCAATGATCACCGTTATATCCTTATCAGCAATACCTGCTTCATTCAGGTAGTCGATAAGGATTGGCAATGTCAATTCATTATGCTGCCAGACCCGGGTGATGTCACTGACTGTAATGGCAATAGTTTCACCTGGATTAACAATTTCACTCAAAGGAGGGCTGTCAATGGGATGAGCCAGAGCGTGTCTATAGGCCTTGGCCAAATCTTCAGTTGGTGTGCGGTTTTTTCCCACGAGCTCGTAGAGAAGATGTTCCCGTGGGATGGAAAAGCTGGCTGTCCCTTTTCCGATTTTCAGTTCAAAATGTCTGTCCGTCATGATGATCTTCCTTTATTATCACGCTTTAAGTTGGATCACTTAACTGAGAGTTTGGCTGCTTCACCATCTATCATGCGGTAGACGTGCTCTTCTCCGGGGAACCCTCCATTTCTTACGTCATCGATATAAGCTGTAAAAATTCTGCGATACTCATCGGCAATGTTGCCATAGCGTTTGACAAACTTTGGTGTGAACGCCTGGAAAAGGCCGAGGATGTCAGAACAGATCATAACCTGGCCATCGCAATCTCCAGCACCAATGCCATAAACAGGAATGGGCAGGGTTTCACAAATTAACCGGGTTACCTCTGGGGGCACTCCCTCCACGAGAAGAGCAAATGCGCCGGATTCATATACGGCCCTGGCATCATCTATAATAACTTTGGCACTGTCTGCCGTTCGTCCCTGGGCACGAAACCCGCCCTGAGCACCTGCGCTCTGGGGTGTGAGTCCCACATGTCCCATCACCAGCATGCCACCATCGCTGATGGCTTGAATGACCTGTGCTACGCGGATTCCACCCTCCAACTTAATGCAGTCCACACCAGCCTCTTTATGAAATCGGACAGCGTTTTTACACGCATCTGATACACCCGTCTGATAAGAACCAAATGGCATGTCACCGATGATAAAAGTATTGGGTGCAGCGCGGCGCACGGCTTCCGTGTGGTATATACACTGATCCATGGTGACGGGAACAGTGCCTGAATAGCCGTAGACTGCCATCCCGAGACTGTCTCCAACCAGGAGCATGTCCATGCCCGTCTCTTCAGCCAGTTGGGCGGTGACGTAATCGTAGGCAGTGATCCATACGGCTTTTTGACCATCGTCTTTCATTTTTTGCAGATCAAAACGCGTGAGTTTCTTTTTCAAAGTATACCTCCTATATTTATAGTTTAATTTAGGATAGGAAGTCGCTTTTTGTCAAGAAAAGTATTAAAAATCTGGATATTTGCCATAAGAAATTGTGTATAACCCGTTCCAGGCTGATCGCCTTACGTACGCTGGATGGACATTGCTACAAGCTCTATGATTACTTTCGCTGACCGCCATGGACTCGCTCATTCTTCGCTCAAACACCATGGCGGTTTAACCGCTACTATAATCAAGAGCTTGTAGGCAAAGATCCATAATGCTCCAGTAAGGCAATCCTCCTTCCACTGGACGGTATAGCAAGTTCGCAAATGCTTTTTGTAAAATAAAATTGTTTTATATGAAAGAACTTTGAAAGGTTTTAATTTCAAAGTGTTATAAAATGGAGGTATCTCTAAGATATTTGTTTTCCGGTATCAATAACAGGGAGAGCAGTGCGCCGCAGGCAAAAAGAATACCCACTGTCATGTAAATCCACCAAAAAGTATCAGTAATGCCTTTGCTCCATCCTCCTAAAAAATTGCCCAGCAAAGCCCCGGATGACATGATCATGGTGCCCATGGTAAACACTTTGGCAGCAGACCCGGCAGACAGTATTTTTGAAATATATGCCGGCCCCATGCCATACACTGCCGCCTGGGAGATACCGAACAAAAATCCCATCACAAGCAGGGATGAGAAAGATGCAGAAAGGAAGAGAAAACCCGTTGCCCCAAGGCCGGATACAAAAATCAGGGATTGTGATATCCGAACTCCCAGGCGGTCAGTAAGCAAACCAAACAACACCCCACCTATGGCACCGCTGATTCCCATGGTCGACCACATCAACCCCGTGGCACCCAGCCCCACACCCAGTTCATCTCTTAAATAGGGGGCCAGATAGACCTGGAAAGTCACAAAAGATAAGCCAGTGATAAAGAAAATCAGATTCAGGATAATACCATTGCTGCTTCTCAACCATACCTTGAGTTCCTTACCAGACGGTTTTTCTTTTTTGAGTCGGGCGAGGCCTGTTCTCTGCCAAACGCCCACATACTTTAGCCCCATTCGTGAAAAGATGCTGCTGAAAAGGCAAATAAGCGCAACAGTCAACCAAAGTGTTCTCCAGTGCAGGTGTTCAAGGAAAAAGGATGCGAGCAGACCGTCAACCAAAACCAAAAAGCACCCGGAGCTTGAGGCCAGTGTGAGCATAGTGGCCCGCCATTTGATCGGGATATGGTCGATGGCAACGGAAATCAAGGGGATCCATGTCATGATCGGCCATGCCCGGATGAAAAAATTCAGGAGGAGCAAGCTTTTAAAACCATTCACCGCATATAGCCCGGCTAACAGAACGGCCCCAATGAACTGGATTCCGACAATCAGTTTCAATCCACCTATCCGGGTGGTCAAAAAACCAGCCAGAGGAATGGATAAAAAAACAGAGGCCTGACCGATTCCAGTAATAGTGCCGATCTGGGTGTAGTCTAAGTGAAGGTCTTTAGCCATTTCAGGAATAATCATGGGGAATAAATACATACCAAACCCATAGGATATACCGGTAATCAGAACACAGATGAAACCGACAACCCATGGCTTCAGGTCAAACTTTGATGATTTTGATTGAGAATACATTCTTTAAACCAAAACATACCATTTCAGGCAAAGTTAGGATATGATTTTTTCTTGCATTAATAAAAAAAGGATAGTATCTGGGGTTTTAAATTTTATTGCAAAATATACAAAAACTTGATGAAAACTAAAAAAAACATAATATTGATAGGAATGCCTGCCGCTGGTAAGAGTACTATTGGAAATCTATTAGCTCAAAAAATAGGTTTTGATTTTCTTGATTCAGATGATTTGATTCAATCAAAAGAACAAAAAACACTCGCCCAGATTATTATTGAAAAGGGCCTTGACCAGTTTTTACAAATTGAAGAAAGCCATATTGTCAGCATCAGGTGTAAAAATCATGTAATCGCCACAGGCGGCAGCGTTGTGTACAGCCAAAAGGCCATGGAACATCTTTCTAAAATTTCTACCATTATCTATCTTTCCATTCCTCTGGATATACTTTTAAAAAGATTTTCTGATATGACATCCCGGGGAGTTGCCGTCAAGTCCGGACAGACAATAGAGGACCTTTACAAAGAAAGAACACCCTTATATGATAACTATTGTGACATAAAAATTGATTGTGGCTCAATGACGGCAGAACAAGTTGCAAAAAGAGCTATGAAATATTTATCTTGAGATAAAGGGAGGCATTTAATGAGTGAACTGCTTTCAACTAAAGAAGTTGCAAAATTTTTAAATGTAAATGAAAAAATGATATATTCACTTATTTCGGAAAAAGGTCTGCCAGCCTCTAAAGTTACAGGGAAATGGCTTTTCCCAATAGATCTGGTTCGCCAGTGGATAGAGGTTGGCACAGAGAACTACCCTCAACTTGCCAAACTTCCTCCCTACCATGGGCTTGTCCTCATTGCCGGCAGTAATGACTTATTATTGGACAAAATTATTTCAACCTTTAATCTCAAGCACGAAAAACACATGGCCATGTTTGGCATGACAGGCTCCATGGGAGGTTTAAAAGCCTTAAAGCAGAATCTTTGCCACATCGCCGCAAGTCACCTTATTGCAGACAACGAAGAATATAATTTCCCTTTTTTAAAAAATGAAATAAACCCTATGCCGGCCGTGATGAATTTTTGTTTAAGGGAACAGGGCATTATGGTCCAAAAAAAGAATCCAAAAAATATTTTATCAGTAAAGGATCTTGGCAGGCAGGGTATTAGAATCGTCAACCGTCAATTGGGTACGGGCACCCGCCAGCTTTTTGATAAAGAGCTGAAAAAATCAGGGATAAGAGGTGAAACCATAGATGGATATGAGAATAATTTAACCAGACACATGGATGTTGGTTTGCAAATTCTGACAAAAAAAGCAGATGCAGGGCCTGGAATCAGACCAGTTGCAAGTATTCTGGGACTTGATTTTGTTCCCATCTGCTGGGAGCGATTTGATTTGCTGATTAATAAAGACAGATTCTTTGATAAGGGCATTCAGCTTTTCTTATCTCTTTTAAAGGGAAAAGTGATTCAGGCCACGGCTGAAGAATTCGGTGGTTATGATTTATCCTATACCGGTAAAATGATTTACCCGGAACCTGAATCTGAATAAATTCCTTTTTGGCAGGTTATGGTCTTTAACGAACAAGGGATATGGCAACATATTTATCAATTGTTTTTTGAAGCTCAAGCATTTCTTTATCAGAAAAAAAATTTTTGTCTGTTGTTATAAAATCAGGCTTAAGAACGCTTACATCCCTTGAGCACTTTTGAAGAACATATTTTGATGCACCCATTATCATTTTTCCAATGTCATCCATGATTTTATTGCTGACAAAGGGCCTGACGCAAGTGGTTCTGAATTCATAGGCAGGTGCCTGGTCCATTAAAAGGTGAATACTCTCTAAAATTTTTGAGGTATCAAATTTTCCCGGTAACACAAGGTGATAGTTTTCAAGGCTGGTTTTTATATCCATTGAGATAAAATCAACAAGCCTGTCTTTAAAAAGTTTTGCCAAGACCTCAGGCCGGGTCCCGTTACTGTCCAGTTTTAACTTATATCCCATGTTCTTTATTTTATGGCAAAAGAATAAAAGATCTTTTTGTAAGGTGGGTTCGCCACCCGTAATCACAACCCCTTCTATAAATCCTTGTCTTTTTTCCAAAAATTCAAAGATTTTGTTTTCATCATAAAGATTGCCAGCCCTTTTTTGAGGGCTGGCAACCAGATCAGGATTATGGCAATAGGGGCAGATGAAATTACACCCCTGTGTAAAAAGGATGCATGCTATGGTTTCAGGAAAGTCAATCAAGGAATTTTTTTGAAATCCACGGATATACACTTTGTTTTCCTTGATCAGGCCACCTTAGAGATATTAAATGTTTTACGCATGCAAAATTCTGTCTGTTTTCCCTTATTCCATTGTCCAACAGGTCTTAAGTACCCAACGACTCTTGAGTACACTTCCGTCACTGCATTACAGGTTTTGCATGTTTTATGTTCACCTGAAATATATCCATGGGACGGACAGACACTGAATGTGGGGGTCAGTGTAAAATACGGCAGTTTAAATGCATTGGACACTTTTTTTATTACATTTTTCACCACCTCTATGTCCGTAACTTCTTCGCCCAGGAAAAGATGCTGGACAGTTCCGCCAGTATATTTGACCTGTAGTCTGTCCTGAAGTTCCAGAGCTTCAAAGATGTCATCAGTATAGTTTACCGGCAGATGGGTGGAATTGGTATAGAAAGGATCTTTTCCCTGTTTATATTCTTCTTCATTGGCACAGATGATATTTTCAAATTTGTCCTTGTCCTTACTGGCAAATCTATATGTGGTGCCTTCGGCCGGAGTTGCCTCAAGGTTGAAGATTTCATCGGTTTTTTCCTGTAATTTTTCAATCTTTGTTCTGATATGATCCATTATCTTCTCGGCAAAATCCTGACCTTTTTCTGTGGCAATATTTTCGCCCATAAAGTTGATACAAGCCTCATTCATGCCCAGGATACCAATGGTGGAAAAATGGTTGCGCCAGTAAATACCCGTACTCTCTTTGATTTTCCGTAAATAGAATTTTGAATAGGGGTAAAGATCACCCTCTGTAAATTTTTCAAGGATCTTTCGTTTGATGCTCAATGAGTCTGCTGCAATTTGGACCAGGGTGTCCAGCCGGTCAAAAAAATCAGCCTCATCCTTTGCCAGATAACCTATTCTAGGCAGGTTCAGAGTGACAACACCGATGGAACCGGTCAAAGGATTGGCACCGAACAGGCCTCCGCCCCTTTTTCTCAGTTCCCTGTTGTCCAGTCTTAATCGGCAACACATGGACCGGGCATCTTCAGGATCCATGTCTGAATTGATAAAATTTGAAAAATAGGGAATACCGTATTTCCCCGTCATTTTCCAGATATTATTCAGTTTTGGATTGGTCCAGTCAAAATCCTTGGTAATATTATACGTAGGAATGGGGAAGGTAAACACCCGGCCTTTTGCATCCCCTTCCATCATGACTTCGGCAAAGGCCGCATTCAGAGTATCCATTTCTTCCTGATATTCTGAATAGGTTTCTTTTTTATATTCCCCACTGATGAGGACGGGAGAATCCTTTAAAGTGGCCGGCACAATCAGGTCCATGGTTATATTGGTAAATGGTGTCTGGAATCCGACCCTTGTGGGAATATTGATATTAAATACAAACTCCTGAAGTGCCTGCTTAACTTCTTTGTAATTTAACCCGTCCTCCCTGATAAACGGCGCTAAAAGTGTGTCAAAATTAGACATGGCCTGGGCACCGGCAGCCTCTCCCTGAAGTGTATAGAAAAAATTAACAACCTGACCCAAAGCACTTCTGAAATGTTTTGGGGGAGAAGATTCAACTTTTCCAGCCACCCCTTTAAATCCTTCGGCCAAAAGATCCTGTAAATCCCAACCCACGCAATATACGGATAAAAGACTTAAGTCATGAATATGGAGATCTCCTTTGTAGTGAGCATCTCTGACGTGTGGCGGATAAATTTTGTTGAGCCAGTATTCTGCTGTAATGTCTGAAGATATGTAATTGTTCAATCCCTGTAGAGAATAACTCATATTGCTGTTTTCTTTGACTTTCCAGTCCATTTGTCGAATATAGGATTCCATGAGTCCCACATTTTCCTTAATGGCAATTTTCCTGATCTGGTTGTGCTGCTCCCGGTAAATAATGTAGGCTTTGGCAGTTTTATAAAACGGGGAATCCAAAAGGACTCTTTCCACGATATCCTGGATCTCCTCTATTTCAGGAATCGCTCCAAGACGCATGTCTCTTGCCAGGGAGATAACTTTCATTGTCATTTTTCTGGCTTCTCTTTCATTGAATTCACCTGTTGCCTTGCCTGCTTTTTTAATGGCATGGGTGATTTTTGAAGAATCAAAGTCTGCTATTCTTCCATCCCGTTTTTTAATTTGGTCAAACATGTATCCACCTCTTGAAATCTGATTGAAATTAACATATCTTTTGTCAGCGCTATTAGTGATAATAAAATAAGGTTAACTGACACACTGGAATATAGATTTAATCAACATATTGTTGTTTGTCAAGTAAAAAATCTATATATTGTGGTTTTAATATTTATTTAATAGAAATACAAATGCAACTGGACCAAAACCCATTTTTTAGAAAAACAATAACATCCTGGTATGATTCAAACTTTGTCTGCCGGACGATTATTATCATTATGATCTTTATTTTTGCCTTTGCCATTGCAGGTATTATCGTTGGTTCCGG
Source organism: Candidatus Desulfobacula maris (assembly GCA_014383445.1). Lineage (GTDB taxonomy): Bacteria > Desulfobacterota > Desulfobacteria > Desulfobacterales > Desulfobacteraceae > Desulfobacula > Desulfobacula maris. The sequence goes on from JACNHV010000319.1 coordinate 16,464, forward strand.
TAATCCCCATTTCCGGGAACATTTATGGTTTCCAGCCTTTCTGGCATTTTTAAGTTTAATTCTGGTGATTAAAATATTTTTAAGAGTTAAACAGCGGTCAAAAAACAACTAATTGTCCTTTAACAGCATCTCAATAAGATGGTATAAAATTTTTGCCGTCACCCCCCAGATCAAAACATCTTCATAAGGATATGTCAGGAGCATTACATTGGGTGCTTGTCCATGGAATCCTTTTTCTTTGTGCAGATCAATCAAATATTTTAACGGAATCTGAAACACTCTGGATATTTCAGACCTGTCATAATTAATGGCCTCTTTTTGATTCCATATACCGATCCAGGCTTCAATATCTTTGTCATTGATGGTTTGAAAGTGTCCAAGAGAACCCATAACCTCTACATTCTCCCGGTTTATCCCCATTTCTTCGGCAAGCTCCCTTAAGGCAGTATCTTTTGTTGAAAAATCCTTCTTGTCTTTATGCCCGCCTGGAAAAGCCATCTGGTTTGCCCAGGGATATCCCTTTACATCTGCTTTCTGGATAAACACCAGCTCAATTTCCTCATTAAAAACAAACAGGGCAATCACACTGGTGGACTGAAACATGTCAGCCTCTGGAGGCCCGGGATGAGATCCTTTTTGGACTGCTGACCGAATAATATTGATATATTTTTCTTTATTCATTGTTGCATTAAATCACAGATGTTTATTCTTTTGAAGGGCCTGTT
>JACNHV010000034.1 GCA_014383445.1 Candidatus Desulfobacula maris
TCATAGAAACAGGAGCTGCACCTGCTGTCCTGTGCAAGTAGGAGTCTTTGCCCGGCTTATCAAGTTCATGATCATGGGCACTGTGTTTAATTGTTCCAACTTTAATGTTTTTTTTCACTAGTTCTTTGATGATGTCTACAATAAGAGTTGTCTTCCCACAACCGGGTTGTCCTATGATTTGGATTGGTTTCATTGTTTCCTTAATAGCCAAAATAAAAATTTTTATTGCACAGATGGCAGGATTTGATTAATTTTTTATTGATCATATATTTAATGCTTCTAAAGAAAGAATTTCATATTTTTTCAATTTTTCATAGAGAGTACTTCGGCTTATGCCCAGATAAGAAGCTGCCGCAGTTTTATTCCAATTGAAATCCTCAAGGGCCTGCCTGATTAATTTTTCTTCGTTTTCAATAATGGTTTTTGTTTTCTTTTTAGTTTGCTGGGAAATGTTTTCCGTAAGAAAGGATGGCAAATCAGAAATAAAAATTTTTTCAGATTTTGAAAGGGCTACTGCATGTTCAATGCTATTTTCAAGTTCTCGAATATTGCCGGGCCAGTTATACTCCAAAAGCAGTCGCATGGCCTCAATATCTATCTGGTCATTATTTTTTCCTTGTTCCATTGCATAGCGTTTTAAAAAATAGTTTGCCAATAGAGGAATATCATTACGCCTTTCACGAAGTGTCGGCAGATTGATGGGAATAACATTCAAGCGATAATAAAGGTCTTCTCTAAACCTGCCTGCTTTTACTTCATCCAGAAGATTTCGATTGGTGGCAGCCAGAACACGGGTATCAACTTTAATAGATTTATCGCCACCAATACGTTCGATTTTCTGGCTTTGCAAAACTCTTAAAAGCATTGTTTGAGCTGAAGGTGATATTTCTCCAATTTCATCTAAAAAAACAGACCCGCCGCTTGCCTGTTCAAATCTTCCGATTTTTCGATGCAGGGCACCGGTAAAAGCACCCATTTCATGCCCAAACAATTCGCTTTCCAGAAGGGTGGCAGGATAAGCCGAACAATTGATGACAATAAATGGATTTTTTGACCGTCCGCTTGTGGCATGTATGGCTTTGGCAATCATCTCTTTTCCCGTTCCGCTCTCCCCTTGTATAAGGACTGTGGCATCTGTTGGGGCTACGTCTTCAATCAATTTGTAAATTACCTGTATTTTTGGATCTTTTCCTACCATGTCCCCATATCCTGCAACCTTGTCGATATGGTTTTTTAAGCCCTGTATTTCTTTTTCATGTTCCAAGGCCCTGTGAATGGCACCGGAAGTTTGTTTAAGGATAAGGTGAATGACATCCATTTCTGTTTTTACACAAATACAATCACCTGGGCAGGTGATGAAAACAGTCCCCAAAACCTGCATGTGATGATGAAACGGAAAAATAGCCATTCTCTGGGTAGTTTTGAATTTTTCGGGTAATGGCAGGTCTATAATTTCATCTGTTTTAAGAATAACCATTTTATCGATATGATTTGCCTTGATAAAAAGGGAATCATAAGTTTCAATTTTTAATGCAAAAAAATCAGTTTCCGTGGCCAGGTATGGTATTTTTTCGTCGTTGTTAAAGATCAACATTGCCATATTGTTGCATTCAACAATATCCTGAAGCGTTTTAATCAAAAACGAACAGATCATTTTAAGGTCTGGCAACGCAGCAATTTTCTGGGTAATAGAAAAAGTGGTCATTAACTGGCTGTGAGCTCTGTCTAAATCTTTGTTCTTTTGATTAAGTCTTAGATTATAGTCTTTTAACTTCTTTGTATAGTCACTAATTCTGTCCAGCATGGCGTTATAAGCGATTGCAAGCTTGTTAACTTCGGCCCGGCCTCGGACCTCAACCCGGATATCAAGGTTTTTTTCATCAATATTTTTTACTGAGTTTGTTAATGTTATCAAGGGTTGAAGGAGACGACTGATAAAAAAATGACTAAGAAAAAGGAAAATAATTAAAACACCAAAAGTAATTAATGTCATTTCAAGCCTTAACAAGCTTACCTTATCCTGAAAGGATTTTTCTGAAATACCCAAACGCAGCATGCCGGATTTACCTTCAAAAATAGGCCAGGAAATATCTATAAACCTCTCTTTTTGCTCTGAGACAACCTTAACTACATTTTTTTCCATTTTGTTTTGAGTTATGTTAATATTCACAAGATTTATTGGAATGCCGTCTGAAAAAGTGTGTACCAATACCTTTTTGTTATTCATTATAAACAGATATGAAACACTTGGTTCACTTTTTAACTGGTCATCCAGCATTTTTTGAACTGCCACCAGATCATTAATTAAAATTTCATCAGTCACATCAAGTGCAAGTTTATGAGCAATACTTTCTGCTCTTGCAATAGCACCTGCTAAAAGACTTGAACTATAATTCTGGATAACAAGTTGAGAAACGACCATTCCTGTAAAAACAACAAGGAGAGCAACCGTCAATAAAAGAGTTGTTTTAAGACTTTCAAAAAATTTTATATGTTTTAAAAGAGTCATTATCTGAATTAGCGAACCTTTTCGTACATTGTTTGAATTTTAGTGTACCATTCGTCTTGTATTAATTCAAATCGATCAACCATTAAATTTTCAAGTATTGTTTTCCCCTCAAGAGTATTATGCATGGTTAAGATTGCCTCCTGTATCTTTAATTTTAATTTAACATCTAACATGGAGGAAGCAACTAAAGGAGGGCTGCCATAATAATCAGATTTTTTAATCACACGGGTTTTAGAAGTAAAATAAGGGTTTTTTGCATTAAAAAATTCCCATTTGTGTCCATCTATGGCCGCCCCGTCAACCAGCCCTTTGGCCACAGCCAGGATAGAATTGTCGTGACTATAGGTGTAGGTCGTGCGATCAAAAAAAGAAGACGGGATTTCATTAAGTTGAGACAGCCAATAACGGGGTACCAGATTGCCAGTATTGGAATTCGGATCTGTAAAAGCAAATATTTTTCCTCGAAGATCTTCCAAAGAATTATAGGATGAATTTTTCTGAACAATCAAATAGGATTGATAAAAAGGTTTTCCCCTGACAACTGGTACGGCCAGGCCTTCAAATTCATATTTTTGTTTTCCGGCGACATAGGGGCCGGAACAGACAAATGCAAGCTCAATCAATCGCTTTGGGAAGAGTTCATTGACTTCAGAATAAGTTTTTCGCTGGATTAATACAATCTTGTACCCAATTTGCTTGCCTATAAACTTTAAAAGCTCTTCATAATATACATAGGTTTCTTTGGGTGATATCATTGCAGCAACTGCTACTCGAAGAGTTTTTGTCTTTTCAGGGGAAGGATCTTGCAGGCTGTTTTCAATTTTTTCAGAATGTT
>JACNHV010000107.1 GCA_014383445.1 Candidatus Desulfobacula maris
TTTTCAAATGCTCTTTTTTCCTCTCCATCATTCATTACCCTATTTGCTACGTTTGACAAAGATATTAATTCCGCAGAGGATTTTGCCGGTAAAAGCGTTGGAATTGCCGAAAAATCAAGGCCTTTCCTGGGTGGTGTTTTAACTCATATGCCGTATTTTGCAAAAGGTCTTGGCATATGGGAAAAAGTTAAATGGCAGTATATCGGGCCACTAAACTCCAAGGATGCAATGCTCAACGACAGAATTGATGTCCATACCAGCACGTTTCGGGCAAAGGTGGAAAGAATGGAAGACGGTACCTTTGTCTGTAAGGCAATGGCGCCTGCTACACCTACAATGGAATTGATGAGTTCCGGTAAAAAACTGAAATTTATTGGGTATAAACCTGAAATTATAAAAAAAGCTTTTGATTTTTCTAAGGATATGATGGTCTATCCGGTTCTGATTAAAAAAGGCACATACGAAGGTATTGACCAGGATATCTGGGGAATAGTGGCTCTTGGGCTTTACAGAGCACCGGATTTCTTACCTGACAATGTTGTAAAAGAAATTATGCGCGTCCGCCATGAATACCGTGATGAACTAGGCAAATACCATGCTGTCCTTAAATTTTTCCCGGAAAATCCTTATCCGCTGGGAGTTCCTGAAAAATGGATCGTCCCTGGTGTTAAAAAAGCCATGAATGATCTTGGATACCCTTTACCCAAAGAGGAATAGAAAATGAACCAGAATGAACCAAATGCTCAAAGCCGGATGATCAAATGGATATTGTTGATAGTATCATTGATCATGATTGCCTATCATATATCGTCCATATGGGTGACGATGTTTAGCCCCATCCTTCATCAGAATATTCACATGGGCTTTAGCTTTGTTCTGTTGATTCTTGTTTCCCTGCTGCAGGCAAATGGGAAGGGTCGATTCTTTTTATGGCTGGTTCTGGGTGTCGCCGTTTTGATCACCGCATATGTTCATATCAATTATGAACGCCTGGATATGTGGGCTGGGTACCCGGAGTTTGCAGATGTTATCATTGGAATTGCACTGGTAGTACTGGTCATTTCATTGACATGGAAGACCTGGGGGCCAATTTTTCCGACACTGGTGGGAATTGGAATTCTCTATGCGTTGTTTGGACATCATATCAAGGGTGCTCTCGGGCACCCTTATATTGAATCCAAACTCGTTTTGAGCAATCTTGGAATTGGCTTGAAGGGAACCTATGGCATGATGATGAATGCCTCCGCCAACCTGATATTTCTTTTTATTATTTTCGGCAGTGTCTTTGAATGTGTGGGTATCGACAAATTCTTCCTTGAACTGGGAACTTATTTGGGAAGATATGTCCGGGGAGGTGCTGCACAAACCGCTGTTTTTTCCAGTTCCTTTGTGGGAATGTGTACAGGTGCGGCAGCGGCTAATGTTGCGTTGACCGGCTCGTATACCATCCCGCTGATGATAAAGTCAGGGTTCAGGCCTGATCATGCAGGGGCCATAGAAGCAGCCTCTTCCACCGGTGGCCAATTAACGCCTCCTGTTATGGGGGTGGCTATTTTTTTAATGGCAAGTTTTTTGGGTGTCAGTTATGCAAGCCTGATGGCAAGGGCTTTGATACCTGCGGCTTCCTTTTATCTGATAATTATTCTGGGTGTTATTGTAATTGCCACAAGAGAAAAGATTCCCATGTTAAATGAAAAGATAGACCGTCAAAAGGTGATTAATGGAGCTCCCTTGTTTGTCATCCCCATGGGTATTGTAACCATCTTGTTGATTAATCGGTTTACACCGGCCTATTCAGCGGCTGTTGCACTGGGATTATTGCTATTGCTGTCGGTTTTACGAAAAGCCACCCGGCCATCTTTTAAAGATCTTGGAAAGGGCTTTACCAAGGGCGCTGTAATGGGTGGTAAAATTGCCATTGCCTGCGGCTGTATCGGCATGTTTACATCCATGCTGATCAGCACAGGTGCTGGACCCAAATTGGCCGGAATCATCCAGGTTCTTTCAGGGGGACATCTGGTTGTTGCTCTTATTTTGACCATGATTCTATCCCTAATTTTGGGATGTGCCATGCCCACACCCGTGGCATATTTAATCACTGCCCTGGTTGTATCGCCGGCCTTGGTTGAAATGGGTATAGATACAATGACAGCCCATTTTTTTGTATTTTACTTTGCCATCCTTTCCGCGGTGACACCGCCGGTGGCCGGAGCAGTCATGGTCGCAAGCCAGATTGCCGGATACAGTTATATGAAAACAGGGTGGGAGTCTTTGAAATTGACCGCTCCGTTTTTTCTGGTTCCCTTTTTTATTATTAAAAATCCTATAATTATGTCCAAAAGCCAGGCACTTCCAGAGGCGATATGTGCTATCATTTCCCTTGTTATCGCATGTGGGACCTTACTGATATTCTGCCAGGGTTTTTGTTTTACAAACACGCGGGTGTTTGAAAGAATATTGTTTCTGATCGCAGCTTTTTTAGCAACTTTTTACGGACTTTTTAGCAGTCAGCCGGCTTTTGCTGCTTCAATGATTTTGACAACATGCTTAATTACGAACCAGATTCTTCGAACAAGAGAGATAAAATAATTTTCTTCTTTATCTTTTTGATTGGTTTCTATGGTAGTAAAAAGGCGTTCAATGTCTATCATTATGGGGTTTCAAGCTGTGATGGAACGGTGAAAACTGGAAAAAAAAGTGTCGCTTTCAGCTAAAATTGACCAATACCATATATGGTATATGAATATTTTTCTTTTTTGAAATTCTGGTTCCACTATATGAGCCTCAACAGCTGTCACAGGTCAATTTTGCACTGTAACTTATATAATATATAAAAAACATGGCCCGCACTTAACTGCAAAAAAACCGCTCTATCGTCCAAATCCCCAATCCTGACATCTTTTTACTCTGTTTGATTTTGGACACCTGCCGTGGGACATGGAAATAGAATTTGTAATTGTCCCTTTTTCAAAAAACAGCAAATGTTATTTGGTTTTACTTTTTTGATAATATTTTTTATAAAAACATCTATACTTTTAAACCAGTGCGATAAATTTTTTTTATAGGGGATTTGGATCATGCCAATAACAGACCATAAAAATTATCCTTTTTCTTTTTCTATGATAGACATTACAAAGATTGATCCTTGTCCCTATCAACACCGCAAATACTTTGATGAAAACAGTTTAAGAGAACTTGGCGCAAGTATTTTACTTGATGGATTGATTGAACCGATTATCGTTAGACCACAACAAAAAGGCAGGTTTCAGCTTATTGCAGGAGAACGAAGGCTCAGAGCAATTAAAGATTACACGGATATGACGA
>JACNHV010000280.1 GCA_014383445.1 Candidatus Desulfobacula maris
CTTGCTTTTTCAACGGATTCTTATGTGGTAGACCCTATTTTTTTTCCTGGCGGCAATATTGGAGATCTGGCTGTGAACGGAACGATTAATGATATCTCCATGTGCGGTGCCATTCCCAAGTTTATCAGTGTGGGCTTGATTTTAGAAGAAGGGTTGCCGGTAAAAGATTTAAGAACAATCCTGGAAACTATGGCAAATGCTGCCAGAAAGGCCGGGGTAAAGATTGTAACCGGTGATACCAAGGTTGTTCCAAAAGGAAAAGCAGACAAAATTTTTATCAATACTTCTGGTATTGGAGTGATCCCTGCCCACATTAATGTGTCTGGAAGCAATGCAAAGCCAGGAGATAAGATCATCGTCAGCGGTACCATCGCAGATCACGGGATTGCGGTCTTAAGTTCCAGGGAAGGCTTAAAATTTGATTCTGATATCAAAACCGATTCCGCCCCTTTAAACAAGATGGTGCAGTCCATTATTCAGTCTGAATGTGATATCCATGTGCTTCGTGATCCCACAAGGGGAGGCCTTGGAACAACTTTAAATGAAATTGCATTACAATCTTGTGTGGGAATTAAAATAGATGAGCAGTCTCTGCCCATCAGGGGGGCTGTTCAGGGAATTTGTGAGCTGTTGGGCTTTGATCCCTTATATATTGCCAATGAAGGCAAATTGATTGCCTTTGTGCCTGAAAAACATGCCCAAAAAGCACTTGAGCTTATTCAACAGGATACGTTTGGCAAAGATGCTGTGATAATTGGTGAAGTAACAAAAGAAAATTCAGGCAAGGTTTTTTTAAAAACCAGAATTGGTGGTTTAAGAATCATCGATATGCTGACCGGAGAACAGCTTCCAAGAATCTGTTAGATTCAATTATGGCGCTCCACTCCAAAAATACGGCCAAATAGCGGGAGTGTGGCCGCTGCAGAAAACCTTTTAAGAGAAGATTTATCAGCCATAGAGTCCATTGAAGCAACCATTGAAATCATTGATGTGGAAATGGGCAAAGACCCCTGGTATTTGACGGTAGGTAAAACACCACTTAAAAGGGTTCACAAATTGCTGGCAAAGTTAGGGTCCATAGGGGTTAGCACGGATAGAGAGTCCATGGTTTCCATTGAGGTAGATGGCCTGTTCCATAAATTTATGGAACAGGTAGAGTCAATCTTTAATAATCTCCTTAACCAACTGGAATGATAGTCTTTTCTGATGAATGATCTGATTTTATTAACCGACATTCCCTTAAAGGTTACAAAGCATCTGTAAAATACTGTTTGAACAAAAGAACCCTCGGCATTATCAGAAGAACTTTGATTATAGGAAAAATATCGTTCACAAACGGATATTATAAACTATAGTTCTTCCAGAATAGGTTCACTGTTTTTTAGATGGTTTATCAATAGGACAAATTTACCGTGCAAAAATTTGTATCCGGTTGACATAACCGAATTTTCTATTGTAAGATTACCAATGATTGCAAGCTATCTCAAAGGGAGTCTGCAAAATGTTGATATTTAAAGTCGGGACTGTTGCAAAACACCTGGGTGTTCACAGGAACACTGTCACCAACTGGATTAATACAGGAAAACTTCAGGCATCCTTAACTTCGGCAAAGCGTTATACGATTTCAAAAAAACAATTTATCCGATTTTGTGAAGAAAAACATATTTCCAAAACAGCTAAAGAACTTGTTATTTTGGAAACTGAAACCCAGACTCAAAATGACATAAAAATCATTGAAAAAGGTATAAAAGAAAATATCCAAAAGGATATTAATCTAAAAAAAACAAGCAGGCTTGATAATGAAGAGTTAACCCAAATACCCGGCACTGACAAACTGATAGGTTCGGTTATGGTTGTGGGTGGTGGCATTGCAGGTATTCAGGCGGCCATAGAGCTGGCTGATTCAGGGTTCTATGTATATATTGTTGAAAAAACAGCTGGCCTTGGAGGGGTAATGTCACAATTGGATAAAACATTCCCTACCAATGATTGCGCCTCCTGTATCATTCTGCCAAAGCTTGTGGAGTGCGACCGGCATCTAAACATTGAATTACTCACGCTATCCCAGGTTGTCAAGGTTCAGGGCAGTGTTGGTCATTTCAGTATCCAGGTTAAGAAAAAACCCCGGTATGTAGATATAGATAAGTGTATTGCCTGTGGGAGCTGTGCCCAAAAATGCCCGATTAATGTTAAAGACGAGTTTAATTTCGGCATTAATAAAAAAAAAGCAGCATATATAAAATATGATCAGTCTGTTCCGCTTAAGTATGCAATTGATCCATCTGCGTGTATATATTTAACCCTTGGAAAATGCAGGGCGTGCGAAAAGTTTTGCCCAACAGGGGCAATTAATTTTACTCAGGTTGAAGAAATAGTTACGATTACAGTGGGTGCAGTTATTCTTGCACCAGGGTTTAAACCCTTTGATCCTTTGGGACACGATTTTTTCGGATACAGCAATAAAGATGTGGTGACCAGTCTTGAATTTGAACGTCTCCTTTCAATCAGCGGGCCAAACAAAGGTAAGCTTCTAAGGCCTTCGGATAATACAGAACCACATAAGATAGCCTGGCTGCAATGTGTAGGCTCGCGGAATCAGAATAATTGCGGGAACTCATATTGCTCGAATATCTGTTGTATGTCTGCAGTAAAACAGAGCCTGGCATCTTTGGATCATGTAACAGGCCAGACACTTGACAGGACTATTTTTTTTACTGATTTAAGAAGTCCGGGTAAGGAATCGGAACAATTTTTTGAAAAAGCAAAACAAGATAATGTCAGATTTGTAAGAGCGATTCCCCACACCATGGAGCTTGGGAAAGACGGTACGGGAGTCAGGATGAGATACATGACTGAACAAGGTGAGGTGATTGTTGAGTCTTTTGAAATGGTTGTCCTCTCCATTGGATTCGAAGCACCAGAAGATGTTTTAACTCTATCCAGGCTTTTCAATATTGAACTTGATCAACATCATTTTGCAAGCACTTCATGTTTTGAACCCATAGCGAGCAGCCGCAAAGGGGTGTATGTAATAGGTGCATTTCAATCCCCCAAACCTATTTCAAGATCGGTTATCCAGGCTGCTGCAGCAGCAGCCTCTGTTGCAAGGCTGCTTGCAGAGCAGAGAGGATCTCTTACAAAAATAAAAACTTATCCCTATGAAAGGGATATCCTTGAAGAAAGACCTTCGGTGGGGGTGTTTGTATGTTCCTGCGGTGTGAACATTGCCGGTATTGTTGATGTGGATCAGGTTGTTGCATATGCAGCCAAACTGCCCTATGTGACATATGTTGAAAATAATCTTTTTTCCTGTTCTGCAGATGCCCAGGAAAGCATCATAGAAAGAATTCAGGAGTTTGGGTTGAATAGAATCGTTATTGCTGCATGTACCCCCAGAACCCATGAGCACATGTTCCAGGAAACTTTAAAAAGTGCACGGTTGAACGGATTTATGGTAGAGATGGCCAATATCAGGAATCAAAATTCCTGGGTGCATCAACAAGACTCAAAGAGTGCTACCCAAAAAGCAAAAGACCAGGTTCGGATGGCAATAGCCAAAGTGATCTATAATTATCCGCTTAAGCAGGATCGGATAAAGGTTGTTCAAAAAGCTCTGGTCGTGGGCGGTGGTATGGTGGGTATTGACAGTGCCCTTACCCTTGCCCAGCTGGGGATTGAAACCATACTGATTGAAAAAAGCAATACTCTGGGAGGCAACGCTCTGAATCTTGACACCAGTTTCAAGGGAGAAAATGTACCTTCTATGCTTGAAGATCTTATCACCAGGGTGAGCCAAAATAAAAAAATCACAATTTACAGAAAGACAACCCTTGAATCGGTTTCAGGATCAGTGGGAAATTTTAAAGGATTTCTCAGTATTGCCGGGGAAATTGAACAAATCGATTTTGGTGCTGCGATAATGGCCACGGGAGGTAAAGAAGCAGTTCCTGAAGAATACCTGTATGGTAAGGAGCCAAGGGTGATGACCCAGGTGGAATTTGACAAAAAGGTACTTTTTCATCCAAATGAAGTGAATATTGCCCAAAGTATTGTGTTTATCCAATGTGTGGGTTCCAGGGAGCCCCAAAGGCCCTATTGCAGCAGGATATGCTGTATCCATTCTGTTAAGGCTGCGATTAAATTAAAACAGATAAATCCGGCCATTAAGGTTTATATTCTTTACAGAGAAATCAGAACCTATGGTGAGTGGGAGGAGCATTATAACGAGGCAAGGAATCTTGGGGTTATATTTATCCGGTATGAAACCATAAGAAAACCAAAGGTGAAAAAAGAGGGTGGCCTTTTGACGATTGAGGTATTTGATCCCATTTCCCGTCGACCAGTCAGGATTACTGCTGATTACCTGGCCCTGGCAACAGGAGTCATTGCCCGCGATAATCAACATATTGCAGAATTTTTTAAGTTTAATGTAAGTTCAGATGGGTTTTTCAACGGGGCTCATCCCAAACTCAAGCCTGTGGATTTATCTGTTGCAGGTCTGTTCCTTGCCGGAATCTGCAATTATCCAAAACCTTTGGATGAATCCATTGAAGAAGCCAGGGCTGCGGCCTTCAGGGTATCATCACTGCTGTTGTTAGAAGAGATCAAATCAGAAGCTATTAAATGTTTTGTTACTGATAATTGTGATGGTTGTGCCCTTTGCGTTGATGTTTGTCCGTTTCATGCGCTTTCGATTATTAAGACAGAGGAGAAAAAAGGCCAATACAATGTCAAAGTTGTCACTGACCCGGCCCTGTGTCAGGGGTGTGGCCTTTGTGCTGCGACATGCCCCAACGATGGGATTATGGTTCATGGATTTACACTGGAACAGCTTATGGCACAAGTATGTGCAGCAGTTAATGCAGATTCAATATAAACATAAAGATACAGGATTTGAATAGACAATTAAAATGACAGAAATTGATATAAATAATTCAAGTGTTGAAGAAAGCATTATAAGGGTTGCCCCTGTTGAGTTAGGCATTGGAAGCAAGAATATGCTTAAGGATTTTGTTATGTCCATGATGCCAAAAGGAGGGAACTTAAATTTTTGTTTTAATTGTGGCGCATGTTCATCTGGATGTCCGGCCAGCGGTCTTGCCGGGATGGATCCAAGAAAATTTGTGCGTATGGTTTGCCTGGGTATGGATGAAGAAATCATGGCCAATGACTGGGTATGGATGTGTACAACATGTAATCGCTGTGTCCATGCCTGCCCCATGAAGGTTGATATCTCACAACTGGTTTCTATCATTCGAAGTCAATGGCCAAAGGAAAAAAGACCGAAAAATATTGTAGATGACTGTGCAAGATCTCTTAAAACTGATACTTGTTCTACTGTCGGAATCAGTGTCGAGGATTGGAAATTTATTGTAGAGGATGTTGTAGATGACGTAAGACAGACACAGCAGGGGTTTGAAGAGCTCAATGTTCCCATGGATGAGAAATATGCCAGGCTATTTTTAACCCAGAATTCAAGCATGCCTTTAACAGAGCCGCTGGAGATGGCTCCCTTGTGGAAAATACTGCGCCTTGCAGGTGCTGACTGGACATATGGATCTAAAGGATGGGCAGCGGAAAATTTTGGTTATTTTCTTGCCGATGATGTAGCCTGGGAAAAAATAGTTAGAAAAAAAACAGATGTTGTTGAAAAACTAGGATGCAAAGTCCTGGTAAATACAGAATGCGGCCATGATTTTCTTGCTGTTAAGCAGGGGCTTGAAAAATTCAAGATATCCCATTCATTTGAAGTTAAAAGCATCATTGAATATTATGCTGACTGGATACGCGAGGGCCGGCTGAGGGTGAATTCTGACTGGAATCTGGATCTAAAAATTAAATTTACAATTCAAGACCCGTGTCAGTTGGTGAGAAAAAGCTATGGGGATTTTATTGCCGATGAGCTCAGGTTTGTTGTTAAGGAAGCAGTAGGAGAAGAAAATTTTATTGATATGTATCCAAACCGTTCTAATAATTATTGTTGTGGTGGGGGCGGAGGTGCCATACTGTCAAATTTTAAAGAAGAAAGACTTGCCTATGGGAAGATTAAGCTTGAGCAGATCCTTGAGACAGGAGCCGCTTATTGCATTACGCCCTGCAACAATTGCCACGGTCAGATACTGGACCTGAGTCATTATTATCATGCAAGGTTTAAGACCATACATTTATGGACAATTTTATGTCTGTCAATGGGGATTCTGGGGGAAAACGAACGCAAATACCTGGGCGATGATCTGGCAATGGTCGGTCTTAAATAGTGTTTGAATGGCTCGTAGAGGAGCAATGCTCACAAACTCACCCAAACACGGGGTTTTCGGTCAGGCACTATTTCATGGAATACCCATTGATATGTGGAGGTCGGAATTTTTGGGTTTTATCTATGTGAAGATTGGTGTCCACATACCTTGCCAGAATTTCAGCAGTTTTGCCAGGCAGGGGAATTATCATATAATGGTTCATAATCGCATGGGCAAACTCATGGGCAAGCATGCCTTCGTGAAGATCATCCAATTGAATATATACAGTGAGTTTTTCATGTATATACCATGCCCTTACATTACATTCTTTTTTGTAAAGCTTGTAAAAAGCATGGTTCAATTGTTGCCTGTTGTTGAATATTTTAATAATAATTTTACTTGTAAACCCCTGCATTTCAAGAACTTCCTGGGATCGTTCAAACAGGGCATCTACTTTTTTGGCAATGGTATCAGCCAGGGTTGAAGCAATTTTCTGATCAATTGTTATCTCATCTTTTTTACAATTCAGGTCATAGCTTATCCGGGTGTTGAATCGGTGTAAATCTTCCAGGCTCTGGAAACAAAGAATTGTATTCCCAGTATGAATTTGCTGCCATTTGCCAGAGTCGGATATGTCAGCATCAACATTCCCAATAACCAGAAAGAGAATCAAACTGATTAACAATACAGATTTTAATATTTTGATTTTTATATGGCTATGGCATCTTTTCATGACAACTTGGCCTAATTTTTATGTGTTGTGCAAATTGTGCAAACTGCACAAAACAAAATAGACCATAGTTCCAATTGATTTGTCAATATAAATATTTTATCTGCCGGAAAAGAGCTATTAGAGATAATTTTGCCGGGCCAGGAAGTTTTTTTGAATTTTGTATTTGGGAAAAACGATTACAAGCTATTATACAGACAGCCTTGATTCATTTGAAAAAGCGAACCAGTGCTGTCTGCTTTGTAAAACAATAGTCTGATGACTTAAAGACATATAAAGACAAAGACTTTATTTAAGATTGCTATTATTCTGTAGAATAAGCTTCCATGTTCGTACTGATATTATGTATCTTGGTTCCTAAAAAGGAATCCATACTGGAGGTGTTAAGTTTTACATTTTTAGCAACCATGTTGCCTATAAGCTTTTGCCTGTAGGCTTTTAAAAATGCAATTTTCTTTACAGCATCCTTGCCAATGTCGGACAGTATTTTAAATTCCGAATCAACCAGATAAATTCTTTTTTGATAAAAAGACGCTTTACTGTCAATTGTTGCCCCATAAATTATGTTCTGCATTTTAATGGAGCTTGACCTTGATAGGTCTTCGGCAGCCCAAACATATGATGTTGCGGCTATCATCAATGCCACAGCAGCTAATATAAACCATTTTTTCATGTTGCCTCCTTCAAACCGACTTGGTTTTTTTTGATTTGCTTGCATGTCTTTTCGACAAAACCCCAAAAATCTTGTTATTAAAGGAAAAAGCCATTTTAACCACCCTATCCATGAATAAATTATAACAAGATTTTTTATCAAATCAAATGTAAATACTAAAAAATAAAAGTTATTTTACAATCAGAGTGTGCAATCCAGAATCAGGACATATATGGCTGAATTCAATTATTGTGCAAGGATTATAAGAATTATATATTAGTTCGCATATCTTTGTACGCATATTGAGCGGAATTTAACATCACGGCAGATTTCGCGGATTTCGTAAATTCAAATTCAGTATTTAAACCTTTTCTATGAAAGTTTATATTCCGTTGAGAAGTTTCTCAATATGTTTTCTGGCCACTTTCATAAATGCAGGAAAGGCTTTAACAAGGACAGGGGTCATTTGGGTTCCCCAGTCAATTTTTTCAGGTTCAATGCCAACTATTTTTATTGTAGGTCTATGTCCTCGCATCTGGGCCATATCAAGGGAATCTAAAAGATCGACATCATGAAGTGACAACATCTGTTTTTCATTCTGGATCAGGTCGTCTTCATCAAGGCTGTAGATGGTGCCAGGTTCATGTCCGGCTCTGACAATATCCAATACCAATACTTGCTCATATTCTTCAAACAGATAAAATATATCCTGGGTAAAGGTCCCCCCGTCAATAAAATCAACCAGGGTATCATCAAAGTCTTCTTTTTCCTTCCAGAATTCATGAACGGCATGAACTCCGATACCCTCATCCATCATAAGGATATTGCCTACGCCCAGTACCAGTAGTTTCTTCATTTCAATTACAATTTCCATTTTATGCTATTTCTAAATTAAAGCTGATAGCAAAATAAATATTTTGAAGCAACAAATTAAAAGGGGATAAAAATATTCATCCCCTCTTAATTTTACATATAATACATATAAAGAATCAGTTTAAATTATAATGGAATTTCCACTTTAATTTTTCTGCCCGTGTCTGCGTCCAGCACGTGGACGGCACAACCCAGTCAGGGGTCAAAGGAGCGGATCAACCGCCCCACATTCACCGGGTTTTCCGGATCAGGAACAGGAACACCAATAAGAGCCTGCTCCATCGGTCCTCTCTGACCCATATCATCCATTGGATTGGCATTCCATATGGTTGCAGAAGTAATCTGGTAGTTGGCGATCTTTTTATCTTTGATGTCAATATAGTGTAGAAGAGCGCCACGAGGGGCTTCTGTAAGCCCAAGGCCTTCTGATGAATCTGGAATTGGTGCAGGAACAAATGTCTCTTTACCGGATTGTGCTTGTGCCAGCCATTGTTCAACAGCATTCGCAACAATGACTGTCTCTTCTGCTCTGGCAACGTGTCTGCCGAGAATAGAGAAGGCAGCATCACCGATATCACGAAGGTTTTTAACACCCAGTTTTTCCTGGCCGATTTTAGACAGTTCAGGATTGGTGATCCACATTCTTGCAAGGGGGCCGCCTTCATGGGGTTTGCCATTGTATCTAGGTGCCTTGACAAAACTGTATGCACCCTCCTTATGTGGGTTGGGAATGGTTCTTCCCTGGGTCGGGTTAAGGCCGGTTGTAGAATCCTCAAAAAATGAATATTTTACATATTCTTTGATGAGTGAAGTATCAACCGGATAATCTTTACCATCCGTATAAACCCCTCTTTTCAGAAGTGTATTGCCGCTATCATCCATTGGAAATACTCCCCAGGAAATACAGTTTTTATAGCCACCGCCTGTTTTAAGAAGATCTCCATAGGGACCTGCCAGCAGGTAAACTATAGGGACATATTTTTCCAGGACAAATTTTTTAACTTTTTTGAAACGTTCTGCATAGGCATTTAACGCTTCCCTGGTTGGAATCTCAGTAGTTCCACCAACAACAATACCCTGAACATGGGGCATTTTACCGCCAAGAAGTGCTAGCATTTCATGGCAGATTTTCCTCATTTCAAGGGCTTCAAGATATTGGCCTACAGCAACATCGTTAATGTCCTTGGGTACACGGACATCATTTTTTGCATATCGTGGGATAAAGGGGGCCACATCAGGGCCATTTACATAGTCCAATGCCGCCAGATGATAGAAATGAAGAATATGGGATTGAAGGTAATTGGCACCTAGAATCAGGTTCCTTGCAATTCTGCCATTTTCGGTCAGTTTGATTTTAAATGCATCATCAAGAGCAAGTGCAGATGCTGTTGCATGTGCAGTTGGGCAAACCCCGCAGATTCTCTGGGTAATCTGGGTCGCGTCCCTTGGATCCCTGCCAATCAATATTTTTTCAAAACCACGGTACATGCCTCCAAACACTCTGGCATCAACTACAACACCGTCTTTTATTTCAACTTCTACTTTAAGGTGACCCTCAATCCTGGTTACAGGATCAATGGCAACCTTAATTTTCTTTCCTGCCATGACCGGAACAGCTTGTGGTTTACAGCCTGCCATAATAAAACCTCCTTAAGGTTTAAAAATTTAGAATAATTGTGCTATGCGGGTTCATAGAATGGCGATGATGCATCTGGGAACCCAGGTTCAACACAACCAATGCAGACTGCATTATCCACACACCAGTTCATGCCGCTGTTCCATTTTCGATTGTAGCAGTCAGCATATGTGTCTGGACCTTTACAGCCAATATCCATACGGCAGCCTTTTGCATCAGAGAGTTTTTCAGACATGATTCCTGAATCAAATTCATCGAGGTGCGGGCAGTTGTCATGGATGTTATCACCAAAGAAAATATTGGGGCGGCCATCGTTATCCAATTCAGGAAGACCTTTGGTTAAAAGATGAGCAATGGATCCCACAATCCAGTCTGGATGGGGAGGACACCCTGGGATATTGACAACGGGAGTTTTAATACCATAAGTTTGAAAGAAATTCCTTACCCCTGTTGCACCAGTTTCACTGCCGGAAGCAGCCGGAATTCCACCATAAGCTGCACAGGTTCCTACTGCAAGAACACTGCCTGCTTTTGGACCAAGATCTTTTACAATATCAACCATGGTGATTTCTTTGTGGTTGAGTTCTCCGATAACACAGTATTTCCCATTTGCAGCCATTGGAATGGCTCCTTCAATAACCAAAGAGAATTTTCCTTTGTACTTTTCTGCAATGTGGTAAAGATTGTTCAGAGCAGTGTCCCCTTCGCTTGCCATTACTGTGGGCATAAACTGAAGGCTTATAACTTTGAGAAGTACATCTGCAATGGATGGATCAACGCAGTTTAAAAGGGAAACTGAACAGCCTGTGCAGCCTTGCCCCTGTATCCAGAGAACCGGATGGGTTTCAAGGGCTTTTTCCAATGCTAAAACAAGGGCAGGATTGAACATTTGAGAAATACCGATTCCAGCAACTGTTCCTGTAACGGTTTTCAAAAAAATTCTTCGGGAAACCCCTGTTTTCTGTTGTTGACCATCAAGCAACATTTCTTTGTCTTTCACGGGCACCTCCTTGATGCTGTTAAAAACTAATTATCTCATTACTTCTGTATAACTATTATATCAGCTCCCGCTATCATTGAGAGCAGGTTTATGCTTGTGCAAAATATGCCAACTTTACATTGTGCCAAATATGATTTAAAGTAAGTATAATGCAAAAATTGCATTGTCAATAAAAAATATATTTTTAATTACAATTAGTTGACGAGATGGATTTAACCATTGTAATGTAGGATGAAGTTTGCTCAGAAAACCATTGATTTTATCTTGATGGTTTGGCAAAAAAACAATATAGAATGGAGATTATTTTTGCACAATCAGGTTCAGACCTATTGTCAAAAAGTCATGAGTTATGTACCTGGATTTGTTTAACAAGGATATTTTGGTGGCGGGATGCGGCAACTCGCTATTGGGTGATGACGGGTTTGGTCCAGCTGTGATCAAATCACTTGAGGCACAAAATATCCTTGCTGACCATATCGGACTTTTAGATGCAGGCACTTCGGTCCGGGAGCTTCTTTTTGATTTACTGCTTTCCAGCACTATTCCCAAGAGGCTTATTTTGATTGATGCAGTTCAGCATTCTAACGTATTGCCAGGAGAAATCATTCGCATTGATATAGATCAGATTCCGGAAAACAAGGTGGCTGATTACTCTCTCCATCAGTTCCCGACTATTAATATGCTTAAGGAATTAAGGGATGCATCTGTGATCGATATTGAGCTTTATGGAGTACAGATTGACAATATCCCACAGATGGTTAAACCAGGCCTGAGTAAACCGGTCAAAAAAGCAGTTCTCAAATTGTGCAATTTAATCAAGCTAAAAGTATATGACCCAGAATTTATATCCTGTAACAGAGAGTCTGCCTGATGCCTTCACGTTTTGAACCTATTATTATAGGTTTTTTATGCAATTGGTGTTCTTATACTGGTGCGGATCTGGCAGGAGTTGCAAGACTTCAGTATCCTCCAAATCTTCGTCCCATACGGGTGATGTGCACAGGTATGGTTCATCCCGATCTGGTGATGGAAGCATTTTCCCAGGGAGCGGATGGTGTTATGATCATGGGTTGTCATCCTGGTGAATGTCATTATATTGAAGGGAATACAAAAGCTGTGGTCCGGGCAGAAGTTATATCCATTATTCTTCAGGATATTGGTGTAGACCCAAGCCGATTTGAACTTAATTGGATTTCCTCGGCTGAGGGATCTGTTTTTGCTCATTTGATTACCGATTTTACAATGAAAATAAAGAAACTTGGCCCGCATAAGGTTAATCCCTGAGAAAGGAGACCATGAAAACATTTTTTAATCTTGTACAGGAAGTACAAAAACCAGGATTATGTTACCGGTGCGGCGGGTGTGCTGCATTTTGTACAGCCATTAACTATGGTGCACTGGAAATCGACAGAAACGGGAAGCCTGTTTATCAAGATATTGAAAAATGTATTGAGTGCGGCCTTTGTTACTCCATTTGCCCGGAGATTAAAGATCTGGATGAGGAAACAAAACGACAGGCAGCCTGGAGTGAGCCCATGGGAAGGGTGATCGAGACCACTGTTGTCAGGGCATCTGATGTCAAGGTAATGGATCGGGCCTCGGACGGAGGTGCGGTTACAGGGCTTCTTCTTCATCTGTTTGACCGAAACAGAATTGATGGTGCCATTGTCACAAGACCGGTGGGTAAATATCAACGTCAGCCTTTTTTAGCAACTACCCGGGAAGAAATATTGGAATCTACAGGGCTTTTTTTTGATACTTCACATGGATTGAAACGGTTCAGCGATCAGTATATGACATTTTCAACCATTGAAGAATTTGACCCCATGATTAAAAAGGGACTGAAAAGGGTAGCACTGGTCGGCACACCCTGCCAGATTAAATCCCTTCGCAAAATGCAGGTTTTAAATCTGATACCATCGGATTCCATAAAATTTTGTTTTGGTCTTTTCTGTTCCGGCAATTTTACCTTTGGGATCAAGGAACAGCAGCAGTTGGCAGATATTGCCGGAATATCATTGGACGATGTCAGCCGGATAAACCTAAAGGACAAGCTCATTATCACACTGAATTCAGGGGATATCAAAACAGTGGAACTTGAACAAATGGAATCCATGAAACGGTATGCCTGTAACTATTGTTCCGATTATTCAGCAGAGTTTGCCGATATTTCCTTTGGCGGGATCGGTGCTGAGACAGGGTGGACTACCATCCTTATCCGGACCCCCCTTGGCAGGGCTGTTCTGGCAGACAGCCGAAATTTTAAAAGTATTGAGCAATTTAATGTGGAGGACAATCCTGAGTTTGCCAGCAGAGCACTTCAGGAAGTCAGAAAGGCCTCTTCGGCAAAGAAGAAGAACGCCAGGTACAAGAGAAGAGGCCTTCAAGCTAAGTCAGTGCAGGTCAAGGTGTAAGCGTATTAATGGATCTGCTTAATAACAGACAGGATTAATAACCAGGACTAACAACCTATTGCGAGGAAGCTATGCCCATAAAACTGGCAGGAGAAAGTTTAAATGCCTGTTCAGGATGTGAGATTTCCATTCTTGACATGGGAGGCAAGCTTTTAACGCTGCTGGAATTTGTCTCCATCGTTCATCTTCCCCTCCTTATGGACAGCAAACATTGTGATGGAAAAAATAATTCGCAGACTGTCAAACTGCCCAAAGCTGATGTAGGCCTTATCAGCGGGAGTATTAAAACCAAAGAACATCTTGAACTTGCCAGAGCCATGAGAGATTCCTGTGATCTTATTATTGCTTTTGGAACCTGCGCCACCCATGGGGGAATTCCAGCCCTTGCAAATTCTTTTCATAATGATGATATGCTTGGGCATTGTTTTAATACCGTTGGGACGGATAAAGCTGATAGTTTTCCATCCGATATAGTCCCAGAGATGATGGATGCCTGCTATGCCCTTGATGAACACATCCGGGTGGATGTCTGTCTTCCAGGCTGTCCGCCTCATCCAGATCATATTTTCAGGGCACTTCAATCAATTGAGAAGAAAGAGTCCTTTTTGCTGCCGGAGAAATCAGTGTGCGACAATTGTCCTGCATCAAGGGATGGCAAAGGTCGGGTGAACGAGTTGAAAAGGGCTTTGGAACTGCCGCAATGGAGAGTCTTTGATGATACAAAAGAAGTATTTAAATGTTTCCTGGAACAGGGATTTCTCTGCATGGGGCCGGTGACCAGGGATGGATGCGGCGGAGATACAGAGCAGGCACGTTGTATTATGGCCCAGGTGCCCTGCCGGGGATGTTACGGCCCGGTAAAAAAGGAAGGCAACCAGCGGTTGGCCATGTTGAATGCTCTGGCATCCAACGACATTGATATTTCCTCTTTGCCGGAAACATTGTCAATGCTTAGGTTTTCCGGGGGACACGGGCTGTTACGCCCTTTACCCAGGATAAAGGAATCAGAATAATATGGGAAAAGTAATAAATATTCAACCCATCACCCGCATAGAAGGACATGCTTCGATCCATATCCAGTTAGATGATCAGGGTAATGTTCAGGAGACAAAAGTAGCGTTTAAATCCCTGAGAGGGTTTGAAAAATTTGTTGAAGGCAAGCCGGCAGAGGAACTTCCGAGGATAGTAAGTCGAATTTGTGGGATTTGTCCCTGGATGCATCATATTGCTTCCAACAAGGCCGTTGATGCATGTTTTAAGGTCACTCCTCCACCTGCCGGAAATCTTTTAAGGGAACTGATGTTGACGGTTGCCCATATAGAGGACAAGCTGCTTCATTTTTTCTTCCTTGCCGGGGCTGATTTTTTTCTGGGCCCTGAGTATGATTACAGTGTTCGTAACATTATGGGGCTTGTAAAGGCAAACCCAGAACTTGCACAGAAAGTGATCAAGATGCGGCATAAGGCTAAAATGGTTCTGGACAGATTTTCCAAAAAAACCATTCACCCTGTTGCCGGTGTGCCGGGCGGTTTTATAAAACCGCTTTCAATAGAGGACCGCAAAATATTTCTTGATAATTTGACAGAACTTTTGGATTTTGCCCTTTTTGCCCTGGAATATGCCAAAAAAGAGGTTTTTCCAAAATTTGGAGAATTTTACCCTGGCCTTGGAGAAATTACCACGGGTTTCATCGGGATGGTTGACAATAAAGGTGCTATGAACCTGTATGACGGCAATATCCGGTTGATGAAGCCTGATGGAAGCTGTAAGGAGTTTCGCCCGGATGAATATTTGGATCATCTGGCGGAAAAGGTGATTCCATTCTCATATGGGAAGTTTCCCTATGCAAAATCCTGGGGAGAAGGATTTTCAATGGATCTTAATGCTCCAAAAGGCATCTACAGATCCAACACACTTGCAAGAATCAATGTGGCCGACCGGATTGCCACGCCAAGAGCCCAGGCTGAACTTGAAGAGTTTCGTGATCAGCATGGTCGCCCTGCACAATCAACCCTTCTTTATCATTATGCAAGACTGATTGAAGAGGTTTATACCTGTGAAAGGGCAATTGAAATTCTGAAAGATCCCAGGATCATCAGCCCTAAAATCCGAACCAAGGTCGAACCCTGTGCAGGAAGGGGTGTCGGATGTGTTGAGGCACCCAGGGGAACCCTTATTCATGATTATTCGACAGATGAAAATGGTCTCATTACCCGGGTGAATCTCATCGTGGGCACCACTCACAACCTTGCTCCTATCAATCTCAGCGTGGACAGAGCAGCAAGGGATCTGATTAAAAACGGGGTTTATGATGACGTTATACTCAATAAGATCGAGATGGCAGTCCGGGCCTATGACCCCTGAATTTCCTGTGCAACCCATCGCCTGGACGGCGAAAAGGTTATCAGTATTGCCATCACTGACGCAAAAGGATTAATTATCTATAACCATTAAAAAGTGCTGAAAACCTCCCAAAGACCCGACAAATAAAATCAAACAACAATCTTCATCAAATAATCTGCAATTTGAAGTAAGTCAGATCTTTTAAAAAGAGTAATACAATTTTTTTTAGCAAATCCAATATCTGTTGGATTACATTGACCGTCGTGTACAAAGGCTTTTACATTTTTTATTTCATAAAAAAGAGGCAAACGTCCACATTCATTTCGCCAAACTTCTATTTTATCATATGGTCCACTGATCCATCCTTCAATAAGAACAATGTCAACTCCTGTATAATATTTTTCAAAAAGTGTTTGAGGGGACAGATCTTTTTTGTTAGGTAAATAAATTGCAGCCATATTTTTTGTTATCATAGAAACAGGAGCTGCACCTGCTGTCCTGTGCAAGTAGGAGTCTTTGCCCGGTTTATCAAGTTCATGATCATGGGCACTATGTTTAATTGTTCCAACTTTTATATTTTTTTTTAATAGTTGTTTTATTATTTCTACAATAAGGGTTGTCTTCCCACAACCGGGTTGTCCTATGATTTGAATTGGTTTCATTGTTTCCTTAATAGCCAAAATAAAAATTTATATCACACAGATAGCAGAGTTTTATCAATTGATCATTGATCAAACCAGGAACTGGTTCGCTTACAAAAACCCACCAGCATCAACATGACCGGGACTTCGATCAAAACACCCACAACTGTGGCCAATGCTGCTCCTGATGAAAGTCCGAAAATCATCACTGATGTTGCGATAGCAACCTCAAAGTGATTGGAGGCCCCTATCATGGCAGCCGGAGCCGCATCTTCATAATTTAATTTCAATAATTTTGCAGCACCATAACCAAGGATAAAAATAAAAATCGTCTGGATAAAAAGTGGAATAGCGATCCAGACTATTGTTAAAGGGTTGGATGTAATCACTTCCCCTTTGAAGCTGAACAAAAGGACAAGTGTCAGAAGCAGGGCACAGATAGTAACTGACGTCAAAACATGCAAAAATTTTTCCTTAAACCAGTCTTCACCCTTTGTTTTAATG
>JACNHV010000033.1 GCA_014383445.1 Candidatus Desulfobacula maris
ATGTGAACATCAGTTCCACAAATGGCTGTTTTTTTGATTTTTATTAAAACCTCATTGTGGCTGATGTCTGGAATTGGAATATCCTGAAGCCATAAGCCTTGTTCAGGCCTTTCTTTTACAATTGCTTTCATTGTTTTCATAGCATGTCAATCCGATTGATTTGTATTAATATCTCCCTATACAAAATTTTATAACACAGATGGGAAATAAATACTATCATCAGGGATTAAAACCAGCAATTCTCAACCAAAATTAGTTGTCGATCTCAACAACAGCAAGCTCTTTGATGGATTGTCTAATAGTTGTAACCAATACCCGTTCCGGTCAGCTCACTTTGCATTCGCTGGTTGCAAAAAATATTTTTCTATCCTATTGTCTATTGAATATATCTGAGTTATTTATCGCATAATCAAAAGCTGATTAGGCTTGAACGATGAGCAAACAATATATTGTGACGGAATAGTATTTTTTTTCTAAAATTGTTCTGGAGATTTTGTCTGCAATGAAAAGAATATTGACTGGTCTGTTTTTTAACTTAATCTTTCTCAGTATTGCTGTTTTTTCGACAAGACTGATCCCGCAGATACCTGCTCGATATCTTCCTGTATTGGAGCTATTGCCATTTTTATTGCTTTTAATTTCTTTTGTTATGGGTACAAAGTTCAATCGAAGCCTTGTGATCTTTAGTACAATCCTTTTCTCTCTGGTTTATGCATATTTATTTTGGTTGCCCGTGATAGGTGGTGCCCATAACGCTCTGATTCTGAACAGTATTGCAATATTTCTTGCCCTGAACATTACCTTGATTTCTTTTTATTCAGAACGTGGAATCACTACATTGATTGGTTTAACACGGTTTGTCTTTATTGCTTTTCAGTTACTTGTCCTGGTGTGGCTGATTAAAACCAATAATCCTGAATGGGTTCATATTATTAATATGGCACTTTTTCCAGAGTTAGAGGTTAAACTGCTGTTTTTTTCACAAACAGCCTTGCTTTCTATTTTGATTAGTCTTTTTGTTGTGAGTCTTTCTTATCTATACCGGGCCAATCCTTTTCGCAGTGCTATTATCACGGCAATGATTCTGGTGCTTTACGCGATAACATTTCCGGCAAAGGACCTTGCAACGATAGCGATTCTATTCAGTTTTGTACTCTTACTTCCTTTATTGACGTTGGTAAGTGAATCATATCGCATGGCTTATCTTGATGAGCTGACCAATCTTCCTGGTCGAAGAGCTCTGAATGAAACATTAAACAAACTTGGAAGTAAATATTGCATTGCCATGCTGGATGTGGATCATTTTAAAAAATTTAATGATACCTATGGTCATGATGCTGGTGATGATGTATTGCGCCTTCTATGTAATAAATTAAAGGCGGTTACGGGCGGAGGAAAGGCATTCCGTTATGGTGGAGAGGAATTTACGGTGGTATTTTCCGGTATGACTGCCTCTGAAGTTAAAGTTCATCTTGAGCAGTTGCGTGAAAATATTGCAAACAATCGGTTTATACTTCGAAAACAAGAAAGGCGAACTACGGATAAGAAAAAAAGGGCAAAGAAGAATAATCGTGAGGTGAAGGTCACAATTAGTATCGGTTATGCTGAAAGAAATGAAGATGCTAAAACACCTGATCAAGTTTTAAAACTCGCAGACAAGGCCCTATATAGAGCTAAAGGACAAGGCCGAAATTGTGTCAGCAAATAAAATAGTGTTATTGTGAAGTTAAGAATGCCCATCTTTTTTGCGTTTATGAAAAATACAGCCCAATCCAGATTTTAATGTTAAATCAAGGCATTTATTACAGGAAATGCAAAGGGCAGGAGAAAGGTCGCCGCCTAACCAGCGATTGGCTAAATCCGGTTCCCTGATAAATGGGCGGCACATTGAGACGGCATCTATCTTTTCTAAGGTTTGTACTATTTTCAAAGGATCCCGCCACCCCTCTACTGAGATAACCGGGCAATTGACTTTTTCTTTGATCTGCAGGGCATATTTGAGCAAAGAGCCTTCCTTGAAAGGGGCTGGAATGATGTGATCCCAACCGCCTTTTTTAGCACCCTCGGGGGTGCCTGCGCTAACCTCAATAGCGTCGATTCCCATGGCATCCAGAGCCGAGGCCACCTGGATCGCATCTTGGGGCATAACTCCACCGGGAAATCCATCATAGGCGCTCATTTTGATAAATACAGGGAATTCTTTACCCACAGCCCCCCGGATTGCTTCATATACCTGATACAAAAAAAGGGACCGCTTCTTAAGTGATCCCCCGTATTGATCTTTGCGCCAATTGCGTGATGTGCTTAAAAATTGATTAATCAGATAACCATGGGCAGCATGGATTTGAACGGCCTTAAATCCGGCTTGTTTTGCTCTTAATGCTGCCTTTGCATAATCATCCACAATCTTTAAAATGTGATCCCTGCTCAATTCCAGAACCGGGTGGCCTATAACAGGATCAATCATGGCTGAAGGGCCTAAAAGGGATTTTTTTTCAGGCAGAATTGCTGGATTTACAGTGGAACCACAATGCAATAACTGGGCTGCTATAATCCCGTCAGCCTTTTGAACTGCCTTGCACAATTGACTTAAAGGTTTGATAAGGCAATTTTTGTCCATTCCAGTGCCCGTGTTACCCCATCTGCCCTCATGACTGATATAGGCTGTTCCGGCTATGATCAACCCAGCTCCGCCTTTTGCGAGCTCTACAAGGGTATTGATCAGTCTTTGAGTTGGAGCCCCTTTTTCTGTTGACAATCCTTCATCCGTGGCACTGCGTACCAAACTGTTTTTAATTTCAAGCGTTCCCATTTTCCAGGGTCGGTTCATGATGTTCATTTTATTATTTTTGCTCGCTGCCCAACCAAGCCGGTCTAAAATTCATAATTTTTCATGGAACATTGTTGCATGGATTCTTTCAGGAATCAAACATTCACTTTTCTTTTAGAGGACATGGCTTTGACAAAACAGCATAAAAATTGTTTTGATCCAAAAACCAATTCATTTTCCTGTCTATTTTATATTCATTATTTTTTCCTTTGTCTTAAACAAATAAATAATTTAATATAGTAGCCTAAAAAAAAATGAGAGCGTCAATATAGAAGATGGGTTGAAACTATTTTGACAAAGCATTGATATGTTGGGTATAAAAATTTAAACAAACAAACAAAATTAATTAAAATTAAATTTATGGAGGATAAAATGGAAATTAAAGTCACCACTATTGAGACGAACAGAACAAGGCCAAAAGATTCTGATCTGGGTTTTGGCCAGGTATTTAC
>JACNHV010000372.1 GCA_014383445.1 Candidatus Desulfobacula maris
TGATGGCTCCCTTGTGATGCTTGACAATTCCATATACCACGGCAAGCCCCATACCTGTTCAGTCTTATATTCTCCATGGCCTTACCTCTTTTGTTAACATAGATTGTATTATCCCTTAAGTTTCAAGATGACGACCTTAATCCTAAGACAATAAAATTTATTATTCAATTTACTGGGTAAAAAATCAATTTATTTTTAAAAATCTTGAATTGTAAAGTCTCTGTGGCTTTGAGTTAGTGTTTGACAACTTTTTTTATTTGACAAAAAATATTCATATGTTAATATTCAATTAATTGCTTGAATAATAGAGGAGTAGAATGCCATGAACCCTAACAGACGTTTTAAAGATGAAATATACGATCAATTTTCACGGATCGGCAAAGCCGTTTCAAGTCCAAAACGACTGGAACTTCTGGATATTCTCTGCCAGGGGGAAAGAACCGTTGAAAACCTTGCAAATGAAACAGCCCTTACCATTGCCAATACATCCCAACACCTCCAGGTATTAAAAAATTCCCGGCTGGTTGAACAGGAAAAAAAAGGATTGTATGTGGTTTACAGACCTGCGCCCATGGTATGCCAATTTTTTCTATCCATGCGCAAGGTTGCTGAGAATCGGATTGCAGAAATTGAACAGATTAAAAACCGCTTTCTTGAAGGCAAAAAAGGTATGGAACCCATTGACCGGAATGCATTGATAGAACGTATAAAAAATGAAGAGGTGACCATATTAGATGTCCGCCCGCCAGAAGAGTTCATGGCAGGTCACATTAGTGGCGCCCTGTCTGTACCTTTAAAACAGCTTGAGTTCATGCTGGCAAGATTCCCAAAAAACAAGGAAATTGTTGCCTATTGCAGAGGTCCTTATTGTGTCCTTTCTGTGGAGGCTGTCGAGTTGTTAAATAAAAAAGGATATCATGCTGTCCGCCTTGAAGAAGGTGTCCAGGACTGGCGTGCCATGGGACTGTCTGTGGCATCAGGTGAATAATAATTCAAGGAAAGTCATTTGAAAACGATTAAAAAGAATTTCACTGCATTGATTGTAATCTGCCTGACAATCAGTTCTTTGTGGGTTACCAATCGGGCGGTTACTCCCAAGGATGCTTCCTGGGAGGATGTGGTGGCAGAATCAGAGGCTGGTGGTTATAGCCTTATAAAAACGGATGAGCTTTGGAAAAAATACCAGGAAGACCCTGATAGCCTTTTACTTGTTGATACCCGCCAGGAGTGGGAATTTAGAACAGGACATATCAAACAAGCTGTCAATTTTCCCATGGAACCAACCTGGCTTTCCAGGTGGCAGAAAAAAGTTTCCCTTGAAAAATTTTTAGGGCCGGATAAAAACCAGACCATTGTTTTTTACTGAGCCGGCCTGGCATGAGTCCGAAGCGACTCGGCAGCCCGTGTGGCTGTAAAACTTGGTTACACAAACATTTATCGTGACCCGATTGGCTATCCTGAATGGCATGCAAAAGGACTACCTATAAAAAGCGCTCCAGCAGGAACAGCTGGCATAGACCAAACTCAAGAGGTTTCAGACTCTTCCAAAGACAATGCCTATGGTCAATTACATGGCTGGGCCATGATCTGGACACTACTGGGTATTTTTGTCGGAGGTATGGCCCTGAACCTTACTCCATGTGTGTATCCCCTCATCCCCGTCACCATATCCTATTTTGGCGGCAGGAGCGGCAAAGGACAGACTATTGTCCACGGCTTGTGCTATGTGGGCGGACTTGCCTTTACAAATTCAATGATCGGTGTGTTTGCTGCCCTGACAGGTGGGTTGATGGGAGCATTACTCCAGCATCCCTTGGTATTAATGATTATAGCAGCTCTTTTGACTTCTCTTTCTTTCAGCCTGTTCGGGTTCTGGGAATTGCGGGTTCCTTATGGACTTATGCAGGCTGCAACAAAATCACATACGGGATATTTAGGTTCTTTATTCATGGGACTTATGATGGGGGTCGTTGCAGCCCCATGTATCGGTCCGTTTGTTCTTGGGTTGCTCACCTGGGTAGCCAGCATGGGGAGTCCATGGCTGGGGTTTATCATTTTCTTTACCTTAAGTTTAGGATTGGGACTGCCACTATTTTTCCTGGCCATATTTTCCGGCAGTATCAGTCGACTCCCCCGGTCGGGAGAATGGATGCTCTGGGTCAGAAAACTCATGGGTTGGGTATTGATGGGTATGGCTGTCTATTTTATCCAGCCACTTTTGTCCAAAACCATCGGAACTTTTGTCATGGCAGGCGTGGCTCTTATGGCAGGGCTTCACCTGGGCTGGATCGACAAAACAAAGGCAGCATTTAAATCCTTTGAATGGATTAAAATGACTGCGGCCATGGTGGCATTCGTATTCATGACCATTCTTGTGGGAACCTTTATCACCCAGGGACCTGGAGTAAATTTTAATTCCTATGATAAAAATCTATTGGTACAGGCAAAAAATGAAGGGAAATATGTGATTATAGATTTTTCCGCAGAATGGTGCAGCCCCTGCCGGGAGCTTGATGATCTGACGTTTCATGATGAAAAAGTAGTGGATCAAACAGCAAAAGATTTTACTATGATCAAGGTGGACCTGACCCGCAAAGGTAATCCAATCCATGAGAAGCTACTAAATGAATATAATATTAAAGGAGTTCCAACCATTGTTTTCCTGGATAGGAAAGGCCAGGAAATAAAAGAACTGCGTTTGATTGATTTTGAACCCCCGGAACTATTTCTGAAAAGGTTAAACAAAGCAAAACAGATACAATAAATATATTTAAGGAGATGATCATGTTAAAAGTAAGTTTTTATTTAAATGAACCCAATGGAAAGCCATGAAAACATTTTAAAAAAATTATGCCCGGGCTGGGCAAAAAATATGATATTCAGATCGAAGTCATTTCCAAACCTAAAGCTGACTACAGCACAGACGAATATTTTGATCTGGATCTGCCAGTGGCCCCAGCAGTCATGGTTGGAGATGAAATTGTGATAGAAGGAGAGGATATACCCCAGTATGATATAGAGGCATCTATTTGCAAGCATTTGAGCTTGCCGATTCCAAAAAAAGAAGAAAAGGGGTTTTTAGGAAAACTATTCAAACAATGACTTATAATCTCAACTTTCGGAGTTGCCAGATTTGAGTGGGGCGCCATTGCAACAGTCGTGAGTGTTTTGATAGAAGTTCCAGTCATGTTGATGCTGGTGGGATTTTACAAGCGGACAACGAACTGGTTTGAGAAATAAGATAGAACACACCTCGTTCTTGTCTAATTGTTT
>JACNHV010000031.1 GCA_014383445.1 Candidatus Desulfobacula maris
AATCAATCGTGCCCATATACAACTACGATAATTGTATCAAATGCTTTTGCTGTCAGGAAATATGTCCGGAAAGTGCTATACAACTTAAAACACCTCTTTTAAGAAAAATAATAAATTCAATATGAACTTAAGCCCATTCTATCGTGGTCATTTTGATGCGA
Source organism: Candidatus Desulfobacula maris (assembly GCA_014383445.1). GTDB lineage: Bacteria > Desulfobacterota > Desulfobacteria > Desulfobacterales > Desulfobacteraceae > Desulfobacula > Desulfobacula maris. The sequence continues at coordinate 162 of JACNHV010000031.1, forward strand.
ACAAAGAGATGAATCAGGAGCATAAATACTTTGAAATCAATTTTTTTTAGGAAAGGGACATTCCGATTACAATGTATTTTAAGGTTTAAAAAATTTTAGTTATTAAGGAGACAATCCATGGGCCTGCTCAATCTGTTGCTTAAAGATCCGCTTGCATTCATCCTCATCGCCATACCGCTATTGTATGCCATCATTTTTCATGAGTTGGCGCATGGCTGGGTAGCCTGCCGCATGGGTGATCCGACAGCCAAGTCTCTCGGCCGCCTAAGCCTCAATCCGCTCAAACACCTCGACCCTGTGGGCACCATCATGCTCTTTATTTTCGGTTTTGGCTGGGCAAAGCCAGTTCCAGTGAACTTCAACCAATTGCGTGACAGGCGCATGGGTATGATATTGGTCTCTTCCGCAGGGATCATTGCGAACATGCTATTGGCGTTTGGTGCTCTTTTTTTGGATCAATTGCTGTCCCCTTCGCCGTCAGGTATGCTGGCACAACTTCTCTATTATTTTGCAAAGATCAACATCATCCTGGCCGCTTTTAATTTGATACCACTGCCGCCTCTCGACGGGTCTAAAATTATTATGGGCTTCGCATCCCCAAGCATTCAAAACTACCTTTTCCGCCTTGAGAGATATGGGTTTTTTATTATTATCGGACTGCTTTATTTAGGTGTTCTAAATCCTGTAATTCACTTTTTCCAATCGATGATTCTATCGCTTATCAAACTGTTGCTGCCCTGATTGTCAACCGCCTTCCTGGAAAGGAACACGGGACAGCTACTCGGCTGTGGCCTCTGCTTAGTTTTATGATCCTCGTTTGTTGCTTTGTGTTTGGATGGGTAAATACCCTGGTATCGGCAAAAAAAGAGCTTCATTGATGAAATGTTTTCAGATTTATTAATGATTTTTTTTTAAAGGGTTTGGAGCCAAATAAACTCAATAAAAATATGATTAAAACTGGGTTTTCCAAAATGGTTTTTGTCTCCAATTATGTAGCGAGTTTATTTTGTTGTGAGTATTTTCTTTCTGCCCCTTCCCATATATTGGAATTCATGGTTCAGGAAAAATGAAATTTAAAATACCAGATTTTGTGGTTGTATTTTTTTAAAAAGGTCAGCACTGGTGAAAGAAATAGTCGTTAAATACTTGAAAATGACATCGTCACTGATGATACCATTTAATAATCTGAGTCTATAAAAAAAATTAATTAAGTTGCTTGAAGTCAAGTGTTTGGTTGTTCTTTGAATTCATGAAAAAAACTTGAAAGATATGCCCGACATGAACTAATCGCATCTTCGGGAGTTAGCTGGCCTGGTGAAATGATAAATTGAATCCCCAATCCGTCGATTATTCCGGTAAGACAAACAGCTATAGTGTGAAGCGCCATCCCATTCACTCTTTCATCGCCCCCTGAAATTTCACGGAGGACATCCTCAATAGCATTTTCATATTCTCTGTCGATTTCTTCGCAGATATCAAAATAGATTTGCCGGGTTGAGCTGACACCCCAGTAAGCAAGCCAGACGGCCAGTTTATTATTCTCAGCTATAGGCGGGCTTAATAAAGCGGTGATTAGTTTTTTCATTCGCTCCACTGGGTGAAGGCCTAAATCACCAAGTATGCCGCGCCATGTTGTTTCATGTTCATTGTAGACCAATCGAAAAGCTTCTATCATCAGCTGTTCTTTTGTCTCAAAATGGTAATTGCACATTCCCCGGGACAGATTGGCCTTTCGGGTAACTTTTGACATTGTAACCCCGTCAAATCCTTCCTTGGCGATTAAATCAACTGTACTATGAAGCAATTTTAATCGGGTTTTTAATTTTTGTTTGTCCCTTTTATTTGGTCTAATTCTCTTGTCTTCCACTATTTTTGCCCCTATTCAGTTCTTTAAAAATTTGAGTTGACAATATCATCGATCAATCGTATGGTCAAATTAAGTTTAGTTAAATCAAAAAAAGTTACAGATGCCTGATATCTGAAAAAGGGAAAGGATGGTAATTTTGATCACAGATGTAAAATCTCCCTATAGAAACATATCAGACGACAAACTCAAACAATTGTGGCAAAAAGAGTCAGAACTTTTTAAAAAAAAGACACCTCATTCCTCTCATACTTTTTGTGAAGCCCAGGAGATCATGTTAAATGGAGTTCCAATGCCTTGGATGGGTGATTGGGGAACCCCCTACCCTGTGTTCGTCGATCAGGCAACGGGAAATAGGATCATTGATATCGACGGCAATGAATATATTGATTTTTGCCTTGGTGATACCGGCGCAATGTTCGGCCACTCTCCAGATCCGGTTATCAAAGCTGTGAAAGATCAAATATGCAATGGCATAACAACCATGCTGCCAACTAAAGATTCCCTGTTTATTGGTCGGGAGCTGGCTAAACGGTTTGGACTTCCTTTCTGGCAGTTTGCCATGACGGCAACGGAAGCCAACCGTTATGTCATCCGTAACTGCCGGGCATTGACAGGAAGACCGAAGATTCTTGTTATGAACGAATGTTATCATGGCAGCTTAGATGAGTCTCTTCCGCACATAGGGAAAAATGGAAATCTTGAACTTCGTACGAATTATGATACGAATCCGGGTGTACCCAAGGAGGCGTTGACCCGCGTTGTAGAATTCAACGATGTGGAAGCTCTGGAAAGGGAACTGGCATACAAAGATGTCGCCTGCGTTTTGGCTGAGCCGATTATGACCAATTGCGGCATGGTTCTTCCTGCCCCTGGCTACCATGACAAACTCCGGGAACTTTGCACGAGATACGGATCATATTTGATTATTGATGAAACCCATACCTTTTCGAACGGACCGGGCGGATACACGGCAGCATTTGGACTGCAGCCTGATTTTATTACGTTGGGAAAATCAATAGCCGGTGGAATCCCTGTAGCTGTGTATGGTTTTACATCAGTGATCGCGGCTGCAATCAATGCAAACTATGGCCAGAAGTCAGCATCCGATCCCATGTGAATAGGGGGGACACTGACCGGAACTGGGTTTGTCATTAACGTCGTAAAGGAAACCCATGTAAAAGTAGCCACTCCGGATGCTTCTGAACACATGAATGCAGGACAATACAAGCTGTAAG
>JACNHV010000152.1 GCA_014383445.1 Candidatus Desulfobacula maris
ATCTCAAAGCCCTGTCTGATGGATATTTGCAGGAGGTTAAGCGTTTAGCATCGAAACAAATATCCATCAGACAGGGCGATTTCAAGCATAAGAGCTGAATAGTTACAAAAATATTTATATTACCAGCTCAACTTTTGGAGTTGCCAGATTTGAGGCCGAAAGTTGAGTTACCAGAATGGAGAAAAAAACATGGACACAATAGGTATACAAGAACAGATAGAACAGCTTGCCCTTTTAAATACTAAAAAAATGTTTCTGGATGATTTTCTGCTGACCTGGGACAGGAGTGATGATGAAATCGCTGCTGTGTTCAAGGTCGCAAAAATCCTAATGAACATGCGCAAAAAAAATATATCCACCCGGGCCTTTGACAGTGGGCTTGCGATTTCATTGTTCCGGGACAATTCAACGCGGACACGGTTCAGCTTTGCCAGTGCCAGTAACATGTTAGGTCTTAATATCCAGGATCTGGACGAAGGGAAATCCCAGATTGCCCATGGTGAAACTGTTCGTGAAACAGCCAATATGGTATCATTCATGGCTGACGTAATCGGTATCAGGGACGACATGTACATAGGCAAGGGCAATGCTTATATGAGGGAAGTTGCCCAATCCGTGAGCCAGGGATATGAAGCCGGTATCCTGGAGCAGCGTCCCACACTGGTAAACCTCCAGTGCGACATTGATCATCCCACCCAGTCCATGGCAGATGCTTTGCATCTGATCCAGCATTTTGGAGATCTTGACAAGCTTAAAGGTAAAAAAATCGCCATGTCATGGGCGTATTCACCTTCCTATGGAAAACCCCTGTCAGTTCCCCAGGGAGTTGTAGGACTCATGACCCGGTTCGGCATGGACGTTGTCCTGGCCCATCCGGAAGGATACAGCATTATGCCGGAGGTCGAAGAAATTGCCTATGGAAATGCTGAAATTTCAGGCGGTTCTTTTACCAAAACAAATTCCATGGAAGATGCATTTAAAGATGCTGACATTGTCTATCCCAAAAGCTGGGCTTCTTTCAATGCCATGGAAAAAAGAACCCAATTGTATGGCAATAACGACATGGAAGGTATCAAAGTCCTGGAAAAAGAGCTTTTGGCACAGAATGCCAATTTCAAGAAATGGGAATGCACTGAAACCCTTATGGACCTGACCCGGGATAAGAGCGCCCTTTACATGCACTGTCTTCCTGCTGATATCACGGGTGTCAGCTGTAACCAGGGTGAAGTGGCTGCCTCCGTCTTTGACAGGTACAGAGACCCCCTCTATGTAGAGGCAAGTTATAAACCCTATGCAATAGCAGCCATGATCTTTCTGGCCAAATTCAGCAACCCGGCTGAAAAACTCAAGGAACTTCTAAAACGCGACGGCAGACGCATCCTTTAAGACTCCTAATGAAAATTTATGTCTAATTTTTCCAGGGCCCCTGCCATGTTATCCATTGCTTTTTCAAGGTTTTCATAGGAATTGGCATAGGAGATTCGAATATGTTTATCCCCCCAGGGTACAACTGCTATGGATGCTTCATCCAAAAGATAGGTGCTCAAATCCTGGGATGACATCCCAAGTTTTTCAACATTTATGAAAATATAGAATGCCCCCTTGGGCTTAAATACTGAAATACCCGGCATTTCAAGCAGACGTTCCACCATCATCACCCGTCTTCGGTTGAATTCTTTGCCCATTGTTGCAACACATTCCTGGGAGCCTTTTAGTGCTGCGACAGCACCATACTGGGCAAAACTTGTGGCACACACCGTGGCATATTGGTGGATGCGGATGAGTCCTGAGATCAATTCTTTGCTGGATGCAACATAGCCCAGGCGCCAGCCCGTCATGCAATGGCTTTTGGAAAATCCATTCAAGGTAATGGTTCTTTCCTGCATTCCTGGTAAGCTTGCAATGGAAAAATGTTTATAGTTATCATAAATATTTTTTTCATAAATTTCATCGGAAAGGACAAGAAGATCATTGTCCAAGGCAATTTGAGCAAGCCCTGTCAAAGTTTTTTCTGAATAAATTGCGCCTGTGGGGTTGTGGGGAGTATTGATGACGATCATCTTGGTTTTAGATGTGATTTTAGCCTTGAAATTTTCAATGATTGGTTCAAAGTCATTTTCCTGTTTCAAGGGAACAAAAATGGGAACTGCTTCTATCATATTGGCACATTGGGCATAACAGGGGAAGTAAGGGCTGGGAATAATCACTTCATCTCCTGGATCCAGGAGGGCCATCATGGATAAAAAGATACCCTCCGTGGCACCAACTGTAACAATGATCTCACCTAAGGGGTCATAGACCAGACCATTGTCCTGTTTAAACTTTGTTGCAATGGCTTCTGTGAGTTCAGGAATCCCATAATTGGAGGTATAGTGTACTTTCCCTTCTGATATAGCATCCATAGCAGCTTTTTTTATATGAAAAGGCGTATCAAAATCCGGTCTTCCAATTTCCAGGTGGATAATTTTTTTCCCCTGTTTTTCACGGCGGTTTGCTTCTTCAACAATTCTTCGGATAGGCTGAAATGGAATGATATCCATTTTTTTGGCTAATTTCATTTTAATGTCCTTTGTTTTTTTTTTGTCTTTTGACTATTTTAAACCAATGGATAATACTCTTATGGAATAACAAAATCAAATCATAAACCCTGCAAAGATTGGAATTTAAAAACAAAAAATATCTTGATAATTTTTTATAATCGGCATTCACAAGGGTCGCGATTATCTTTGTCTGATCAGAATAGTTTCATAAAACTCATATGGTCTCATAAAACTCAGATGGTCTCATAAAACAGGGAAAGGCAAGTTTATTATTGACAACCCAGGTTTGGATTAATATAGCTCATCAACATAGGGGCGGCCGTTAAAAAATGAAAGTTTTTACTATCTGGCAAGTTTTATTATCATAGTTGATTCATTAAATTAAAGGTAACCATGGAAAAATTAATTATTACAATTGCACCAACGGGCTCAATCCCCACAAAAAAAAATAATCCCAATGTCCCCATAAAGCCGGATGAAATTATTCAAACCGGAATTTTATGTGAAAAAGCCGGGGCATCCATTATCCATGTTCATGCCCGGAATCCTGTTGATGAAACTGCATCAACAGATTTCCACCTGTTTGAGGAAATCCACCAAGGACTTAAACAGGAAACAAATCTGATTATTCAGATTTCCACGGGCGGAAGAGCTGGTATGGAGTACGAACAACGATGTGAAAGACTATCCTTAAAGCCTGAAATGGCCAGTTTAACAACAG
>JACNHV010000030.1 GCA_014383445.1 Candidatus Desulfobacula maris
AAATCAAACAACTCATAGACAATAAACTCACCGTCTGTATCATGATGACAATTGGTACACATAATCAAAACGATGTTATCCCCCTTGCTGCGGTTTTAGGTGATTTGGGTGTTGAAGCCTTTGTTCTTGATCGATTTATTCCCGAAGGGCAAAGTAGTGCTCTGCAAAAATGGGTTCTGACCTCAAAGGAACTGAAAAGCGTCTATGAAAAATGCTATGACTATTTTAACAAATCAATAAAACCGAGGATGCTTTTATACAGAACCTTATTTTGTCTATTAAATCCTAAATATGATCATATCGGTGCAATGTGTTCCGTCGGAAATAATGCCTTGACCATTTGTTAATTGCCGCAATAAAATAGACAGAAAAGAGATAAAATTTTCAAAATATATTGACTAAAAGTATCAAAATGTTGGATTAAATGGGCTTTCATGTGGAAGCCTTTTTTTATGAATAAATTGGGCGGGGAGAGTTACAGCTCTCATCCCGCCCTAAACAACCGGGGCAATAAGCCCCAAAACCAATTAACCAATGATACTTTTTGTGGATGTAATACTCAAGAAAATTTTTACCATGGGGCGAGATTTTCCATGGACCCGACCGAAGAAGTGCCCCTGTTGTGGGAACTGGAAAGTATGGGGTCATGGGTTTGCCAGTACAATTTTTCAAGGATTTGACGACCCTTTATTGTTGAAGCGTTACCGGTGCCCGAGTTGCAGATGTATTATTAAACTGCGCCCTTCAAGCCATTTTTCCAGGTTTCAATCATCAAAACATACCATTCGATCGGCCCTTGTTCATCGAATCACTACAGGGAGATGGCCCAGAGGGTCTGCCGGATCACGCCAGCGCCACTGGCTTTGTAATCTGAAGCATCAAGTCAAAGCTCATTTGACCGAAAAATGGAAAGAAGGATTGGTCGCAGCCTTTGATTATCTTATGAGCCTGGGACGAATCCCTGTCAGCCGATCAATTTAAACTTATACAAAGTCAACTATTTAAACACCCTACCGAAGGCTTCTGGTGACATCCTTTTTTTACTGTTTTAAAGAGGAGGAAACCTTAAAACAGGAGGGAGTTTATGGAAGAAAAGTACAAAATTGATGTAGCAGTCTTTCGATACAGCGTTATTCATGATTTTGTAAGTGGAATAAAGCTGGATCATGGAGAAAAAGAAAAACTGTTAATGAAAAAGTGTGACCGAAAATGGGTTATTCCCCATTCGGACAGGACCAGTATCAGCAGAGGGACGATACAACGCTGGATAAAACTTTATCAAGAAAGTGGGAACAATCTTGAGTCCCTTTACCCCAGTACCCGCAACGACTGGGGTAAACAACGAACTCTGGATGAAGAAACATGCCTTGGACTTGTCCGTCTGCGAAAAGAGATGCCGGATGTCAGCGTTCCTTTTATTGTCAAAACGATGAAAAAACGTGGTGTTATCCCGCCAAACACTTACCTGCCTTTTACAACGGTTTATCGATTTTTTCACCAACAAAACCTTATGAGAAAGCACACAACGGTTGAAGACAGGAGAAAATATGAAGCAGAAATGCCCAATGATATATGGCAAAGCGATGTCATGCACGGCCCAAAGCTTATTGCAGGAGACAAAAGGCACAAAACATATCTGATAGCCTTTATTGATGATCATTCCAGGTTGATACCCTATGGTCAATTTTACACATCGGAAAATGCACTATCTTTTATGCATGCCTTTGAACAAGCATTATTGAGACGAGGACTGCCCAGAAAATTGTACGTGGATAACGGCAGCGCTTATCGATCCCGACAGCTTATGCATACAGCGGCTTCCCTTGGCATTGCCCTGATCCATGCCAGGCCTTATAAACCACAAGGAAAGGGCAAAATTGAGAGGGTTTTTAAAACTATCCGGTCTCAATTTTTACCGGGTTTTACCGGCAAAACACTACAGGATATAAACCAATCCTTTGAAAGATGGCTTACTGATGAGTACCATAGCCGGAAACATTCATCCACAGGTCAATCTCCGATCAGCCGGTTTGTTGATAATATTGAATGTATAAGGTCGGCACCACAAAATCTAAAAGATCACTTTAGAAAAGTTGCCAGGCGAAGGGTAAACAAAGACAGGTCGGTTGTCCTTGACAGAATCATGTACGAAGCCCCGGTTACGCTGATCGGCAAACAGGTGGAGCTGCTTTATCATGAGGATGAACGTGAATCCATTGAAATCAGATACAAAAATAAGACCTATGGCATGCTGAATCAGATAGATATTAATGTCAACTGCAGGGTTAAGCGGGATAAAAACAATAATATCGCCATATCTTCAAAAGATTTAACACCTCAAAGTGGCCAAATATGGGGGATGCCATGAGTTACCGTGTTTTTTTTGAGTTTGTGCAGGAACCATTTGGTGCTGATATATCACACAAGCAGATACTTGTTACCCCTTCTTTAATCGGTGTTGAGGAACGTATCCACTATGCAGTCCGTTTAGGAGCTGTTGCTCTGATTACCGGAGAGATAGGCTCAGGCAAATCAACCGCTTTAAGGTATGTGACCAGAAATTTTCACCCTTCAGAATACAAGGTTATTTTTGTGACGGCTTCTGCCGGTTCAATACTGGAATTATACCGCCAGATACTCAGTGAGCTGGGAACAGATATGGGCAGCACGTCAAGAGCCGTCATGATCCGGAAAATCAAGCATGAGGTACTGGAATTTGTTCATGGTAAAAAAATGAAAGTTGTGCTGGTAATTGACGAAGCCTCCTTGTTCCAGCTGGGTGTGTTTGCAGAACTTCATACTTTGATCCAGTTTGAAAGTGACTCCAAACCCTTTTTGCCTGTAGTGCTTGCAGGGCAGAGCAACCTTATTGATAATCTCATGTACAGAAACTCAATGCCGTTAGCATCGAGAGTTGTGGGCAAATGTCATCTTCAGGGTGTAGATAAAAAAGGTATGGAAGAATATCTGAGCCACCATCTATCCATTGCAGGAGTAAATCATAATATTTTTGAAAATGCTGCTATTACGGCTATTCACCAAGGTTCAGGTGGTCTGTTCAGAAAAGCCAACCATCTGGCCCGAGGTGCCATCATTGTAGCAGCAAAACATAAATCTGCAATGATCACTGCTGAACATGTTCGGATTGCAGCGACTGAAATTTTTTAATCAAAGGAGAGGAACATGAATATTGAAGAAGAAGAATTTTAGAGTTTCGGTAAAACGGAGTCAGGATATCCTGGGGAGGAAACC
>JACNHV010000110.1 GCA_014383445.1 Candidatus Desulfobacula maris
AATTAGTTTCCGAAAAAACATCATATCGAAGAGTGTTGGAGTTTGCCAAATCATTCATGATCTGCTCGTTGTTTCTCTAAAATCCCTAAAATTGTTCACTTTTGTTGATTTTTCCACTCTTACCGAAAAGGTTTGTCGATATTCTTATGCTTTTTTGAAGAAAATCCTGATGGACAAGGAAAAATAACTTGACTCAGGAAAAGCAATTTCTTATCATCTATCATCTCAATAATAAAACGAAGATATACAAACCTCCTAGGTGATATGCTCTTTTGACTTCATATTTACCAATTATTTCTACAGATAACCAATATTTATATCGATAACTGTTTAGAACTGAAGTTTCCTGATTATTTTAATTATTCAGACGGCTTACCCATCAAGCAACCATGCGCAATAGCATTTTTACAAAAGATTTTTGCGGTCTTTGCCTTGGTACAGGGCAAATCGATTGAAAATGTGGGTCGAGTGCCGCTTCCGATATAATTCTTCTGACATCGGAAAAAGCAAATCCAGCCCTACCACGAATTTTATATTTACGATCCGGTGCCTTTTGTAATTTATCAGCATAGATCCAGATCACGGTTGTCGCCATCATGCAGAAACTGAGATGATTCAAAACAGACTCAGCATTTCTTGTTTGTGATTTTGCACTGCCGATCTCTTGCTTGATCTCCTTGAAGCCAGCTTCAATTTTCCAACGCGCACCATAGTATTCAATCATCTCTTCAACACTCAGACTCAGGTCTGTTGTCATAATAGCGATATAGCGTGTCCTTCTGAATACCCAGACAATTCGTACAGAGCATTTCATTGTTTTTAAGATGACATCCTGCGTATAGGCTGACACCTCTCTTTCTTTACCGTAAAGGTTAACCTTGTAAGCTTGTGCCTTATCTTTATATCTCAACGCACACTCGTCTATACTCCCTAATCGGACACCATATTTCCGAGGGCGACCTGCGTTACGAGGTTCATCTTTTGCGGGAGTCGGAAGAAAATCAAAAAGAGTAAGATTGCTTCGCATACGGCAAAGCAGGTTGAATTTCCCTTGTCCGCCTCTTTCAAGTTTAGACCACAGGCCGTCATTTCCAAACCAGCTGTCAGCAATAGCCAAAACAGGCTCTTGGTAAAATTCATGAACATCTTTCAACATTTTACTGGCTTGTTCCATCTTGCTCTCAAAAGGTACGACCTTCCCCTTTCGTTTAACGTTTATCGTTTTTGCTTCAATCTCTTTTTCCATGTGGTAGAAACGAAAATCAAGCGGCATACATACCCAGCGGGATTTTACTTTTTTCAACAACCCGATCGCCAAAATACATTGTGACCACGGATAAGAACTTTGGCCATTCTTTGCAGCATGATTATGAAAAGACGCACAACCAAAAATCTTTTTCCCGGTCTTTGGATTGATTGAGTCATCCAAGGCTACCATTATACGACCCTGAACAGCGGGATCCGGGATCAATCCCCAAACAGTTCGCCACAGTTTTCTCCACGGCAGTGTTGTACTTCCCATAAAAGCATAGAACCGCTGACTTTCTATCTCCAATCCAAAGAGTGTTTTTAACGTCCGTAGCAAGTTTGATGTCATGGACGATGTAAATGGCAACATTACTGCGAGCAATGTATAAACAAACCAGTATTTCCGTTTTTGACCTTGCCTTGTCTGTGAAAATTCCCCTTGCAAAGGATCGAGTAACTCGTTTAGTATAAACATTGGCAACCAGCTCCTTAATGTTATGAATTTATTGAATGAATACTATAAAAGCATAGCACTAAGCTGGTTGCTTGTCACTAATTATCTCATTGAAATAAAAGAATATTATATGGATTTCTATCTAATTATGGCACAAAAATTCCTCATTTTTCGTGCCACTGGATGCTGTTTTATTTTTTCAAAATACTTTTTTTGAAGTGACATCGATTAATTTTCAGGAAACTTCAGCTGATATAGAGCCTGGTTTTTATTTTCATTTTTCTTCCCTGATGATAGTGACTGAATCCGGGTCAACTATTTCGAGTGCCTTGTAATTTACATAATTCAGATAGTTGGGAATGTGGTCCGTCCCGGGGTATTTGTGTTCAATGGCCCATTTTGCCTCGCTTTCCATCGTCACCAGCAGGAGTTGATCCAGGGAAACTGTAAATGTGAGGTTTTCCCAGATTTTTGAAATCAGGTTTTTGTCCAATTTAAAGATCTCAGCCATCAATACTCGTGCTTCCTCATTGTTATTTTTAATAAAGTCATTTGCCTTGATCAGGGCGCGAACCACCTTCTGCAGAACCTGTGGATGTTTTTGGGCAAAGTCATTCATCACAGCCATATTAACGGCTGTTCGGTAAACCTGAGAGGAAGGAATCTGTATCCCGTTATCCGCTAATTGATTTAGTGCGTTATTCGCAAATGGTTCCCAGATAGAAATGGCATCGACCCTGCCACTCTTGATCGCTTCCAGGAGTTCATGACTCATTAGGCCAACAGTTTCTACTTCATTCAGCATTATTTTATTATAGGCCAGAAACGTATCCAGTAGAATTTGAGAAATGGTACCGGGAACAACACCGATTTTTTTGTGTTTCAGTCCGCTGGCCGAATTGATCCCTCTGTCTGCTCTGGCAATGATTTTAACAGCTTCATAGGTGGTGGTATAGGTACAAAAAATAGAGTAATCCTGTCTTGTAAAGCTGTTAAAGACAAACGGGGTCGTGGCAGGCATGGAAATATCCGCTTCACCGGCAAGCATCGACTCAATTGAATCTTTACTGCTGCTGAACTCTCCTGTAACTACTACGTCTAAACCTTCTGCAGCAAAGTAGTTTAAACGGAGAGCCAATAAGACGGGTGTTGTTATCAATGCTTTGGCAACCGCTAATCTGACGACATCCCTTTTTCCAGCATCCTCCGGAGTCACCCTATTCCCATTCATAAAACGTGGCCGGAAAATTGTTGTGATCATGACTAACGTCAGGCATACGAGTACAATTATCAGCCATTTGTTTCGCGTCATTTTTGCACCTTGTTGTATAATTGAAGGTTCATCTCTCTGCTTTTCGGTTCTTCTCAAATGGTATCAGGTTGAGGTGGGCTTGCTTATTTGGCAATGGTCAAAACACTTAAAATTCAGCTGCCAGGCCTTTTCCGCTTTGACTTGTTGAAAAGGTCCGGATTTTACCTCAGCGGAGGCCGGCAAGTGTGAATTCTATCAATCGTTGTAACTATCCAGCATGCCCTCCGCCAATAGA
>JACNHV010000347.1 GCA_014383445.1 Candidatus Desulfobacula maris
AGAAAACGAGGCATTGAAAAATGAAAACAATTGAAAAGCGACTTGAAAACCTGGAATCCGTTAAGGATCGGCGCCCATATTATCCCTTGCATATTTACAGACACGGAGCAGAGCGGGTGCCGGAAAACCCTTACTACAGAGGGCCGAACGGGGAATTGCCACCGATGGTTATTATCCATAACAAGGCGGAGGTGCAACCATGAATAATCTGGATTCACGAATTGCGGCACTTGAAAAGCATATGGGAACGGGCGTTTTTGGCAAAATAGCAACGGAAATAATTCATTCAAAAAGTGTGACGGAGGGCGTTTTGACTGCCTTCGGCGAGATATGGGAGCGGCGGCAGGGGGAATCTGACGACGATTTACGGCAGCGGGCCGTTGACGAAACTCTGAAAAACAACGAGCGCGTTTTGATGGGAAAAGTCACTTTAGAATACATAAAAAAAATGTATGAGGTGACTTGCCCGGGGAAGGCTTACCGGATTGAAAGGGGAAAAGTGAAGGAGGTGCCTTGTGAATATATCGAAGCGAATTGAAGCACTCGAACAAGCGATGTTACCGGTTGAATGGGAGCCGGTCGAAATACGGTTATATGTTGAGGATTGCTCCCTTGCCGGGAAAAACACACCGGAATATTTGTCTATGATAATCAAGAGCGGAACGCCGGCACGACCGGGCCGGACATATCATCGAGCAGCAGAAGAGACGGAGACGGCTTTTCTTGCAAGGATCGAAGCGGAAACCGGCAGCGCAGAGGCGCAGGATCAACCAGGATCAACGATCGGCACTTAGGCCATAGGGTAGCCTTCTATTGTAGAGGGCACTTAAAAACAGAAAAGGAGAATCATCATGGTAGAAAAAATTAAAGTTGACCCAGCATCACCGAACCTTCACGAAGTTGACAGCATCATTCACCCGGGCCTTCGGCGATGGATGCCGCAAGCACTGAGCGAGTATAAACCGAGTCAACCGGATACGCCGAACATCCGCGCGAAATTTGATCCGTTTTATAGACGCTGACGATAAGATTCCCTGTATCCTTGAACCAAAACTGACCGGCAAGGCTTTCCGAAAAAACTGGGCGCGATTGATACAGAAAATTTACGAAGTCGATCCACTCCTATGTTCTCGATGTCAGGGTTCAATGCGGGTAATTGCCTTTATCGAAGATGGGGTATTTTGAGAAGCCCCTCGAAACTGCCTATTTTTATCTAAAATAACAGCAACTGAAACTACATTAAGAGATTCAATGATTCGACATTTTTCGTATTTTTTTATAAAAAAATATCTTACTCATGTGTCCACAATACTGAAGGAGAATCAATGTTATTTATAGCTGTCGAAATATATCTGCGGGTTTCATTCTCTCGGTTCTTTTACCCAGGATGTAACCCGTGATACAGCCAATGACCACCGATAAACCCATTGCGCTTGCTGAGAGGGATACTGAAACAGAAATTGGAAGACGAACAATTTCATTTAGAGCCTGGGTCTGTTTTGCCATAGACGGAACAAAGCCCATCTCCCATGGAACCGGAATAGAAATGGAAAGAAAGCCTAAGAGAAAAGAAATCAGGTAGCCCATCAAAATTCCGAGTAATCCACCTGCTATCGCCTGGATAAATGTTTCAACCATTAACTGTTTTTGAATATCTGCCCTTGTCCATCCCATGGCCTTTAGTATACCGATATCATAGGAACGCTCTACAAGATTAGACGTCATGGTTTTGATAATCAGCAGAGCAGCACCTAAAAGGCCTACCATTGAAGCAATAAGAGAAAACTTATCTGAAATCATAGAGACCCCACCCATAAGCTCAAGAAACGAGTCTGAACTATTGATGGATGCGCCTTTAATTTTAGAGGAAATTTGTGATTTGATTCGGTTTTGCATTGATGGATCTTTTAATCCCAGATAAATCAAATTCACAGCACCTGTACTTTTTCCAAGCAAACCCCTGGCATCGTCAATCAGCATGTAAATATTGGCAGCAGAAACCTGGGCACCCTCCTTGATTTCAATGGTTCCCACCACATCAAAAGTTTGACCGCTTATCATAAAGGAACTTCCAGGTTTGATTTTTTTAAACTTGGCAAAATGTTTTTCCAAAGCTATTTCACCTTTTTTATCAGGGAAACGGCCTTTGTATATCCAATTTTTAGCTTTCAGACCACCCAGAGCAGGCTGCTGTAAATCTACGCCCATAATTGAAGTAAAACCGGTTTTGGTGAATTCCCAAAGTAACAGTGCCTGGGCTGCCGCATTAATATCTTCAAGGTTTTTGAGTTCGATCAGATCCTGTTTTGAAAATAATTGGTTTGAAAATGGAAGTCGTATACCGCGCATTGATTTTGGCTGGCTGCCCGGATTGTTTTGTTGCTTCTGAGCACGTTGCACAATAAGGTCTGCTCCCATGTCTTTAAAAGGTTGTCCCGCAGCTTTTTTATACGCAGATGACAGGGCATTGATGGAAATAAATAAAGCGATCCCGAAGCTAATCCCGAGAATGTTTACCAGTGTCCTGTTGTGACGGTGTCTTAGCTCTTTAATGATATAGGGATAGTACATATTGTGCCTTTATTTGATGCGTTGATCGAGTAAATCGGCGAGGTCTTCCACTTTCCATTTTCCCTGAAAAAATGAGGGGCCTGATCCGGTGGGAAAACCTGTAAATTTGATTTTACGGTCTTTGCCTTTGTGATCTTGGACAAACAGTTCAGACTTTCCATTCACCCATATGATCATAGGGATGTGTTGATTTATCCCCATTTTGGCTTTAAAATCAATCCCCTCTTCACTTTCAAAATCATACCAGGATACTGTTAATTTATCTTTGTAGTCCAGGAACAAAGCACGCAGCTGTCTTAAAGTAGGCTGCATAGGGCCATGATCCATGTAAAGAACATCAACATGGACCGATTCTTTGGAAAAAGAACCTGACGGACTGACGATTAAGAGAACGATTATAATTAAAAAGAAAGTCTGTTTTTTCATGATACGACCTTTCCATCTTTCATGTGAATAATACGATCAGTGGATGCTGCCAAATCCTGATCATGAGTTACCATCAGTATGGACATTCCATTTTTCTTGTTAAGATGTTTTAAAATATCCATTATCGCCCCACTGGTTTCAGAATCCAGGTTTCCAGTGGGTTCATCTGCAAAAATAATTTCAGGTCGATTGACCAGAGCCCTGGCAATCGCCACTCGTTGTTTTTCTCCTCCGGAAAGACTTGAGGGCCGGTGTTCAGCCCTGTGACCTATCTCCATCTGGTTAAGCAGTTCTATGGCTCTTTTTTTGCGTATTTCCTTGTCCATTTTTACCGGGAAAAGGGGCAAGGCAACATTTTCCCAGGCGCAAAGTGTTGGGATAAGATGAAATGATTGAAAAACAAAACCAACTTTTTCACGACGAAACAATGCCAGTTCATTTTCAGAAGAATCGGTAATGGATGTGCTATTGATGCTGACCCGTCCTTTAGTCGGTTTCTCAAGTCCTGAAAGAATGGATAAAAGGGTTGTCTTTCCACTACCTGATTTTCCCACAAGACAAGCAAACTCCCCATTTTGTATTGTTAAAGAGACGTCTTTAACGACCTGCAAAGCCTTAAAGCTTTTGCTAAGATTTGCTGCGGTTAAAATATTATTCATTTTTAAGTACCTCCGAGGGTTTTATTCGTGAAATTCGCCGGCTCAGCAGACCACCGGTTACAGCACCTATGGTAGTGGATAATATGATGGAGAAGACAGCCAGTCGCCATGATATGCTTACCGGTAATTGCAGGGTTTTAAATACCGGATCACCTCCACCCGGGAGGAAATGGGGTGTTGGACTCATTTCCCAGGGAATGGGAATACTGACTTGAATGAGCCCTAACATGGATGCGGCTATAAGAGAAAATATCAACCCCAATATACCCCCTGCCAGGCATTGAATGATTGATTCTCCTATAACCTGGCCTACCACATCTTTGTTTGACCAGCCAACTGCCTTGAGGACACCTATTTCGTTTGCCCTTTCTGCTAGGTTCCCTGCCATGGTTTTCAATACGATCAAAATAGTAATAACAAGGGCAATCAGAGACGTTGCTAAAGAGAATTTATCTGAAAGTGAAAAAAGGCTTCCCAAGTGTTTTAGAAAGGAAGCAGGGGTGGAGATACTGGCTTTTTCTCCTATAATTTTTTTAATTGAACGGGCCAACGAATCAATTTGTTCAGGATTTGCTTTTATAAACAAAATATTGGCATCATTTGATTCAAAGGGTGAAACGTTTTGTACTTGTTTGGATTCTTTGGCCATTCTTTGTGCATCCTCCATATCAAGATAGATATTGGCCACGGCAATCTTGGTCGCCCGGGATGCATCTACAATGCCTGAAATCTGAAAATCCTGTCCGCCTACGGTAACAGTATCTCCAGGTTTGATGTCATAAGTCTCGGCATAGGAACTTTCTGCAAGCGCCTGATTCTTCCCTTTTTCAAAAAATTTGCCTTGGGTCACCTGGGTGCGTAAAGCTCCCGGGCCCACAGGATTTTTAGGGTCAAATCCCAGAACGATGGTAAAACGATCCGCATCAAACACCCAGAGCAGCAGTGCCTGAACAAACCCCTGTATCCCCTGCAATTGACGAATTTGATTAACTTCATCTTTTCTAATGGTAACAGCAGAACAGGCAAAAACCGCTCCATCAAGATTTTCAGGTACATTACCGGCCCGTTGCACTATTATGTCAGACTCAATTTCTTTTAAGGGCATTCTGGCTGCTTCACTATACGCTTTTGAAAGGGCATTAATGGTGATCAATATAGTAATACCCAGGGCAAGACTGAATACGGCTGTAAGTGTTCTTCTCTTTCGATGATATAATTCTTTTCCCATATATATTAAATTCATCATTGGTCTCCCTATTACTGATCCCTATTGTTAAGAAAAAAACATTGGTCTGTGTTCATACTTTTA
This sequence comes from Candidatus Desulfobacula maris, assembly GCA_014383445.1. Classification (GTDB taxonomy): domain Bacteria; phylum Desulfobacterota; class Desulfobacteria; order Desulfobacterales; family Desulfobacteraceae; genus Desulfobacula; species Desulfobacula maris. Next base: position 4,966 of record JACNHV010000347.1, read on the forward strand.
TGCAGGAGTGCAAAAAACCGTTCCTGCTGATTTTCATCCAGAACACGTTTGACATCCAGAAGATGGGATATCACGATTCTTTGGATGTTCTCCTGAATTACAGCGATCTGTTTTCGCGATCGGTCAATTTGGTTTTGGTCAATATTTTTTTGAGATAAAAGTTTAACAAGCGAATCTTTTTTTATTTTCATGGTTGAATTAAGCGCTTCAAGCTTGTGATGAAACAAAGTAGCCAAGGATTCCATACTTTTCTGCTGTACCGGTGTGAGTCCCAATGTTTGATAAAAATGATGATTCTTCTGGGTTGAAAAGCTCCTGACGGGTAATGGTTGATGGCCATGAAAATAAAAGTTATATCCAACAACGGTCAAAACAGCCACGTTCATTGCCAAGGATAAAATCAACAAAAATACAATCAGGTTATTCTTCATATTAATGCTCCATATTTTCGGCTACCATATTAAAATATCCATCAGCTATTGACCCTTGTGGTACTGCATCGAAAACCGTCATAGATGCCAGTGTAATTTCCCGGTCGAAATAATTGGGCGAAGATTGGCCTAATGAAAAAGAAGGGTTTTGAATCAACAAATTACCCAAAAGGGTTCCGGTTAAAAGGCCAATCATTATCATAGCCGCCGCAGCTGAAGGAACGGGAAACAGCCTTAAAGGCTTGCCCAGCAGACGATTCCAAATGGAAGTGTCGGCCACAGATCTCATAACACGCTGTGTAAACCCAGGATCAGGCAAAATCTGCGGCAAACTATTAATTAATTGGGTTGTTTGTCCTAAAGCCGCAAGGTCGTTTTTGCATGCATCACAGTGGCGAAGATGAGCGTCTATACTCTCCCTTTGATTTTGACTCACTTCTCCATCTTGGTAGGCTGACAGCTTTTGTCTAATTTTATTACATGTCTTCATAATAAACCTTTAGCCTGCTTCTAATTTAAGGGACATCAGTCAACTATTTTTAATGAGCGCACCCTTTATATATTATTAAACACCCCAGAATCATAAAACCTGCGTTTTATTTTTTGACACTCAATTTTTTTTGAAGATTTTTTTTCGCGCGAATAAGCAGCGCATCCACTGCTGAGACCGAACGGCCCATGATTTGAGATATTTCACTATAGGACAGACCCTGGTTGGTTGTTAAAACAATAGCCATCCTCTGGGCAGGTGGCAATGTATCAAGTGCATTAAAAATCTGTTGGTATTGTTCAGCCTTTAACAATCGATCTTCCGGGGTTACAGGATTAACGCCGGGTTCGGATTCCGAAACACCCATCATATCCGGCGTATATTTTTGGAACGAAGAAATAGAAAACAAATTTCTAATTTTTAGAGCCCTATGCCTGTTGATACATAAATTTGTTACAATTCGATAGAGCCAGGTGCTGAATTTGGCCCGGGGTTTATATGTTGCCGCTGATTTCCAGACCCTTAAAAATGCTTCTTGTGCCAGATCTTCAGCTTCTGTTCGGTCTCCCATGAAATGCCAGATAAAATTTAAGACTGAATCCTGGTGAAACTGTACAAGAGTTGCAAATGCATCTCTATCTCCTTTTTTAACTCTGACCATAAGATTTGCATTTGTTATATTCTGCGGACCACGCATTAAATCATTACCTCAAAGGAGAACTATTTGGTTTAAAAGCTGTTCGATAAAAATCGAAAGTGAATAAATAGCGTTCATACAATGTCTAATTCTAAAAGAGAACGAGTATTGTCCGAGGCGGGGCACCATCGGTAGAGCGTGGGTATTGAAACGCCCAGGTTGTTTGCAACCTCTTTTGGTGGCATGCCTTGGGCTAAAAGCTTTTTGGCTGCTTCAACTTTACTTGGAGTCATTAGGCGTTTTCTGCCACCAACACGCCCGCGCTTCTTAGCAGCTGCCAATCCCGCTTTTGTCCTTTCAATTAATAGCTCTCGCTCCATTTGAGCAAGTGAAGCCATTACATGAAAAAAGAACCTGCCGACAGGTGTCGTGGTGTCAATACCATCTGTGGTACTCTGGAAGTGGATGCCCTCTTTATCAAATTTTCCAACCATGCTTATCAATTCTTTTAGATTTCGTCCTAATCGATCAAGCTTCCAGATCACAAAGGTATCTCCGGTGCGCAGGTGTGAAAGTACCTCATCCAATCCTGGCCTCTTTTTTCCCATCCCCGATATTTTGTCTGAAAATATTTTTGTACAACCTGCTTTTTTTAAAGCATCAGTTTGTAAATCCAAATTTTGATCATTTGAAGAAACACGAGCATATCCTATCAACATAATTTTTTCCTTTCTCAAAACTCGTTTATATAATAATGATATGAGAAAGGAATTTCAAGAAACCTTTTTGAGAATAAAAAGCGGGGGTTTTCAGCCGTTTTTCAGAAACCGAAAAATCATTATCAGAAACGAGGGTTTTTGAGAATACAAAAACAACAGATGACAAATGATTCCATCAACTGAAAATAGCAAACGTATCAGCATTCTTAATCAATCAGAAACCAATGAGCTGTATGAATTACCAAAATTTACCGATGATGAAAGAAGATGGTATTTTGAATTACACAACAATGAATCAAAACTATTGATGTGTTCAGGCAATACGAAAACAAAAGTCGATTTGATTTTACAGCTTGGATATTTCAAGGCAAAGAATCAATTCTTTCAGTATCAGCATGATAATGTCCAGTTCGATATTGATTATATTTTAGATCAATATTTCGATGGTGTACAGATTGACAAATTCAGTATCAGTCGAGAAATAAAAAGGAAAAACCAAAAGAGAATTTTAAATCTTCTAGGCTTTCAATATTTCAAGAAGACAAAGCACACTGCACCACTAACAGCTAAAGCAATTGAATTAAGCCGATTGTCTGCAAATCCAGTTTTTATTTTTCGTGAACTGATCGAATTTGTTTTCATGAGAAAAATGACAATGCCTGGATACACGACGTTGCAGGATATTATTTCAAAAGCATTGACCTTAGAGCAACAAAGGATCAAGCGTATTCTAAAAAAAAGGTTGTCGCCGGAAGAGGGGCAATCGATCTTCCAATTGATGCAAAAAAAAGATAGGTTTTATGCGGTTACGTCATTAAAGAAATTACCGAAAAATTTTAAACCCAAAGTAATCTATCAAGAAATAAAGCATTACCAAAAATATTCATCCTTATATCAAATTGCCAAACAGTTATTACCAAGCCTCAAGATTTCAAACAATAGCATTACCTATTATGCGGACCTTGTTGATCATTATACAGTGCAGTCTTTGCACCGTATAAATGAGGATAAAGCCTGTTTATGGCTGTTGTGTTTTATTTTTAACCGGACCAAACGGATATTGGACAACCTGGTATTGATGTTTAGTTATACCGTTAATCAATACCAGGTTGATGTTGGAGAGGAGGCTAAGCGATTGATCTTTGCTGATGCAATTGAGAAAGAGAAGCAGGCTGGCCGTGTTGCAAAACTTTTAAGAATATTTACCGATACCACTCTTGATGATTCGGTCCCATTTAAGGTCATTAAAGAAAAAGAAGCGTATGCAATCGCACTCCCAGAAACGATAAATCAAATATCAACCGGTCTGGAAAATAAAAGCAAAAATTATCAGAAACAATTTACCTGGAAGGCTGTAAAAAAAGTATCGACGAGTCACAAACTATTGCTAAGAGCCCTTTTGAAAGTTTTGCCTTTTGAAAGTGCCCAACATAAAGCATTAAAGAAAGCCATCGATTTTTTAAAATCAACATTATTGGGCAGTAAGCAGTTATCTAAAGTACCATTTGAGGACTTTCCCAAACAACATATCAGCAAAAAAATAAGGGGTTTTATTTATGATAACAATGAAAATATTGTTTTTACTGATTGCTATGAATACCATTGCTATCAGCAGATTAAAAAGTATGTGGATGCCGGTTCAATTTTTCTGAATGAAAGCATTCAGTATCGATCAATCTCATCGGAGCTTATTCAAGAATGGCAAAAAAATAAAACTCGGGTGATCCATAAAATTAACCGACCTATGTTAACTCAGCCGTTTACCGAATTTATCATCGAAAAAGCGAAACCATTAGATAATAAAATTATTGCGGTGAATGAGGCGATAATTGAAGGTAACAACGCTGATATCAAAGTTAAAACAGCAAAAGATGGTACATCCTCGTGGACATTGCCGTATCAAAAAAAAGAATCCGAAATCAACAATCCATTTTACAATAACTTACCACAAGTAAGCATTGACAGGGTTCTGCATTTTGTAAATCAGAAAACTCAATTTATTAATCAGTTTACGCATATTAAACCACACTACGCCAAGGCAAAACTCGACGAAATGGCCACATACGCTTGTTTAATTGCAAATGGTACAAATCTGGGAGTTCTGAAAATGGCGGATATTTGTGATCTCCGTTTAGCAAGCCTTCAAATAACAAATAAAAATTATATCCGTCTTTCAACACTGAAGGCTGCAAATGATGTGATTAGCAATGCTATTGCAACGTTGCCCATTTTTAAATATTGGAACTTAAAGACAGACCTTTTACATGCGAGTCTCGATGGCCAGAAATTTAAAACTAAGCGTGATACATTGCTTTCTCGCCATTCAAGTAAATATTTTGGATTAGAAAAAGGTGTTGTAGCTTATACTCTGGTCGCTAATCATGTCCCTGTCAATGCAAGGATTATAGCGGCCAATGAACATGAGAGCCGTTATTTATTTGATTTAGTGTACAATAACACCTCTGAAATACAACCGGATATTTTTTCAACAGATACAGAAGGTACAAATCGTCTTAATTTCCTGCTTTTACATACTATCGAAAGACTTTTTGCTCCACGATATCGATCTTTCCCTGGTAAAACCAAGTCTATTATTTCATTTTCTGCTACCAAAAAATTTGAAGATTATTTAATCAAACCGCATAAGAGGCTTAATCAAAAACTTATTTTAAATGAAGAGGATAACATAAAACACATTCTGGCCTCTTTACTTATCGGTGAAACGAATCAAAGCAACATTATTGGGAAACTTGGGTCCAATAATTTTAAAAGTAAAACCAAACGAGCTCTCTGGGAAATGAATGCAGTCTTAATGACTGATTATTTATTGGATTACGTTGGAGATGTCATTTTGCGGCAAGCGGTACAAGGATCATTATGTCGTGTTGAAGCCTATCATCAATTACGACGGCATATCGCCATTATTAATGGTAGGCATTTTCGAGGGTCAACGGAAATGGAAATTGCTGTTTGGAATGAGTGTGCTCGCTTGTTAGCCAATTCTATTATTTATTACAATGCAATATTGCTGACAAATTTAATGGAATATTTTAAAAAATCTGGACAAAATGGAACATATGAATTTGTAAAACGACTATCTCCTGTAGCATGGGTACACATCAACTTTTTGGGGCGATATTCATTCATGGGGAACGAGATTATTGATATCGATAGCTTATTAAGTCAATTTAGGATTGATGATATTTTTTCCATGGATAAAAATCAAAAGATTATCTTAGCAAATTGAAATTAGGCAGTTTCGAGGGGCTTCTCAAAATACCTCATCTTCGATAAAGGCAATTACCCGCATTGAACCCTGACATCGAGAACATAGGAGTGGATCGACTTCGACAGAACGGCTACGACGGTGAAGTAGGTGAATGTACTCAACCTGACCATGTAGCGCACCACATGCAACCGTTATCAACAGATACGTAACTTCCTGAAACAAAGCATACATCGATTTTCACAGACAGCCCTCTTTTCAAATGATACTCTGTATTGACCGAAGTTAATAAAACCCCAACTTTGGTGGTGTTGTAAGGTTTCAATACGGAATCAAGTAAAAAACTCAATAAAATATATTGACAAGGCACATAAAGTATGTATTTGTTCTTTATAAGCTCACTACACACACTAATTAGGTGATGTATGGCGGCATTGATCACACGACCCCGTGTCTCGAAAAGAGTGCGGGGTTTTGTGATTTTGTGCCAAGATTACTTTTCATACTTTTCACAAAGGAGGGTAATGGAGATGAGAGCATACCACAAAAAAGCTTGGACATGCGCCATGGTAATCACAGTTATTCTGTCTTTTTCTACTTTTTCTTTTGCACAAACCGAAAGCATTAAATCGCGGCACACTTGGGAAATAGGACCGGAAATATCGACCATTGAGTATAAAGAACCCGATGTCATGAGTCAAAAGGGACTAATGTATGGAATTGGTGCGGCCTATACTTATCGCAATGGCGTTATGATTAAGGTTGCGGGTAGATACAGTTATGGACAGGTAGACTACAAAAATTCAGGCACCATTAATAATATAGATGATAGCATATTTGAAATTAGGGCGCTTGGAGGCTACGACTTTAAAATCTCAAGTTCATTCACGATGACGCCTTTCATCGGCCTTGGTTACAGGTATTTGAAAGATGATATGGCCGGAAGAATTAGTTCAACAGGCGCTAAAGGATACTTAAGAGAATCAAATTATTACTACAGTCCGATTGGTATCGAAGCTGTAAATGTTTTCGATAAGGGTTGGTCTGCCGGTGTAATTTTGGAATATGATTACTTTTGGAAAGGGACGCAAAAAAGCTATTTAAGCGGTGCTATAGCCGGCTATAACGACGTTGAAAATAGCCAGAACAGCGGTTATGGCGTGAGAGGATCGATAATCATCAAGAAACAAACAGATCGGGTATTTTATGCAATAGAACCCTTCATAAGGTATTGGAATATTGATAAGTCGGAAATTAAAAACTTGACATATTACGGAACTGTTATCGGGACCGCATGGGAACCCAAAAATGAATCTACAGAAATCGGCGTAAAGTTTATGATAGGATTTTAATTATCTCAACGCAGCCCAAAGGACATCGTCCGAAAAGATTGGTTGGGCAGGCGCTTCTTATGTAGTCCAGTGGGCGGACTTTGGATCGTCTATACATCCAAGGTCCGCCCCGGAATTCCCTGACATAGGAACGTCAAGACAACTAAGGTCTTCCCTGCCATGGAATGGCTGGTCGCCATGTGTTCGAAAAACCCGATACCCTACAGGGAGCAAGACAGGGGCGAATATATTTTTGGGATATTAGGGATTCTAAAACACCGTCAGAAACTTCACTGCAACTGGTAATCATCACGTCAATTGAAAATCAAAATGCCTTGGCTTGTAGGTGAAGTAACGGAGAGATTACCAAAACTTGACTCGATATCATGAGCAGATAAACATCCAGACAAATATTGTCCTTGTTGATTCCAGGTAGGGTCAGCTTCTCCGGGTGGCGGCCTCCAGCTCCCGTTTCTTGATCACGATGAGGATCGCTGTCAGGGCGGCCTGCGTCATCCCGGGGATCCGCTCGGCCTGACCGACCGTGACCGGCGCCACGCAGGCGAGTTTGGCCTTGAGTTCGTTGGAGAGCCCCGGCACCGAGGAGTAATCGAAGTCCGCCGGGAGCTTCATCCCTTCGATCTCCTTCATCTTGCGGACCGATTCGCGCTGGCGCTGGATGTACCCCTCGTATTTCGCCTCGATCTCGATCTGTTTTTTGACCGTGCGGTCGGCAACGGCCTCCCAGCCGGCAAAACGGGAGAGGTCGTCATAGCCCAGTTCATTCCTCTTGAGAAGCTGGAAGAGGGTGACGGGATTCCTGAGGGGCGGCGAATTAAGCTCGGCAAGGGTTCTATTCGTTTCCTCGACTGGAAAGATTCTGACGGAGGAGAGCCGACGGATGCCGCTTTCGATCTGTCGAACTCTCTCCTTGAGCCTCTCGTGGTCATCCCGCCCGATCAGGCCGAGCTCCCGTCCCTTTCCCATGAGACGGAGCGTCGCGTTGTCCTCCCGGAGGATGAGGCGGTACTCGGCGCGGGAAGTGAACATCCGGTATGGCTCGTCCAGTTGATAAGATTTCCCTTTCAGGGACAACATCAGGGAAAATTTACGGTTGTGTGAGGCAACAGAGTTTGCCCCAATATGAAGTATGGCCGGATTGAACACATCAGCCGGAAAATGGAAAATCCGCAAACAAAATTCATATGACCGATAACAGGCATTATGTCAAGGGCATTTCTTGCCAAACATGCTGTAACTGCCTGAAATTTGAGAACAGGAAACCTGTGGGGCCACGTTTTGGACTCCTAAAAATAGCTGTCTGTGGGATACTGCGGATCTCTGGTATAATCATCCACCGACGGGACAGGATATGCGTCCGGGATAAAGGGCGGAGCGTTCGCGCGGGGCAACGGTTTACGCTTTACCACCCACAACCCCAAATGCCTGAGGATTTTTTTAATCACATCCTCATCTTCGATAAAGGCAATTACCCGCATTGATCCCCGGCACTTTGGGCATGTCAGCGGATCGACCTCATAAATCTTTTGTATTAGCCGTGCCCAGTTTTTTCGCAATTCCTTGGGGCTCAGCTCCGGCTCCAAAATATAAGGGATCTGATCGTCTGTATGAGCTTTCTTGCGGCGGCCCCGACTTACGTTACTGTAGTGGCCATAATATCGAACCATTTGTTCGCCTTTGTTGGGAACATGCGAACACATGGCTGCAATCCATTCCAGAGCGTCAAATATCTTTGACTTCTTTCCTTTCCCTGATCGGGGCCGGGAACTTGCCTTTGATCGGTATTCCACCTGACCCGATTCCCGATGATATGTCATCCTCTCCTGGGAAAAGGATGCGCGGATAATATACCGGGCCAGGTTCTCCATCGATTTCTTTTGCCAGGGCAAAATCCTCGACCCTAAAAATACGTTGAATCCTGTATGCCGCCACTTGTCTAACAACGTTATTACATCCCGGTTGATTTTGCCTTTGGTCAAAAGCATCTTTAAGATCATATGTCGGAAAATTTGCTCAAGCGCTTTGGTATCGATGGCAGGAGCAACGGAAAACATTCCGTTTTCGTGGAAACAGCCGTCGGAAATCAGAATATGCAGATGAGGATTGAATCCTAAAAAATCACCAAAAGTCTGAATGGCGATAACAGCTCCGGGAACAATATTCTGCCCCTTAACAACCTTTTTGAAATAGAGCTTCAGCGCTTCCCAACCACAACGACTTAAACCCGAAAGGAGCTTGCGGTCATACAGAAAGTAACGCCGTAATATCTTGGGAATGCTCAACACCGCATGCCGGTGGGGAATCGCTTTGACGACCTCATGGCACAGCCATTCGCCAAATTCAACGACTCGCTTCTGATGACAAGATGGACAGAAATGTCGGCGCTTGCATGAAAACGCCAGGAGATACTCGTGTCCACACTCTTTGCATCTTACGCGGGCAAAACCATTATGCAAAATGCCGCAGTCCAGGTAACGGCAAATCACTTGATGAACATACGGACGATAAAAACCATACCGTCGCTCAAACCGGTCCTCATAAACCTGTTCGAACGTTTCAAAGTGGTCTTCAATGCATTGGTAATATGGCGTGCTCTGGGGATCGCGCTGCCGGTAAACCGGTGCCGGCATGAATATCGCCACCTTTCTCAAATAATGCCCAAAGCCTTATGCCATCGCAATATCCATGCCAAAATTACCAAACGCAAAACAACGCTAAAATAACCACCAAGTGATAAGAATTCCCTTTCAAGAACAAAATCAGGGAAAATTTACGGCTGTGTGAGGCAACAGAGCTTTTTGTGTCTCAAAGATTGCTTTTGTTGGGGGGAGCTGGTAAGCTGAGTGTGAGAGTTGGGAGGCACTTAATGAAAAAAATATCATGGGAAGAGTGGCTTGATCATACTGAACGGTTATGGGCTGAGTGGCTTGATTATCGGAAAAGATTAGACGAAGCACCTTCTGATGAAGAGCGCGAAAAGATCGAGAAAGAATTTCATATCAAATATCCTCCGGCGGAAGATCCCGACGACGACACCGTTATGCTGGCCGGAAGCCTTGAGACACAATATAAAATCAAACCATGGATTTAGCCCGGTGGCTTGCTTTTTTATGCCCTGAAAATAAAAAAGCGGGACATAGCGACGTGAATACGGCACGGCTGTTGATATGGCCGGGGAAATCAGCTTGCTATTTTACAGGGAAATGATATCCTGTGTCTTCAGAATTTCTATGCGGTGCGCACTATGCCAGTCAAGAGGAAACAGGGAATAAGTGGCGCAAAGGCAACCGGGGCAATCCGGCTAGGGGAGTTTCATAGAGTCTGCCCTGAAAGTGATTTCAAATGGGGCCGAGAGGAGATAAAAATGACACCGGAAGAAAAAGGGCAACAAACATGGAAGCAAAATATCGAAAAAATAGCCGGATTATCAGATACACTAAAGGATGATCGTCTTGCGAATGGAATAATCGCTCTTGATAATGCTAATGCTTTCAAGTCTCGCGGCGATTTTGATTCAGCTCGACAAGCATATTGGCAAGCCGAAGAATGCTTTCGTCAAGCAAATACCTTAGCAAACGGAGCCTTTTTGGAAGGCCTAAAGTATGCTCATTCTTGTTATCTAGATTTTGCGATTAACACTGATCCCGTGTTTAAGCAATGCATGACTGAAGTTCGGGACGTAATTGCTAAAACTCCGGGTATTTTACAATCAGATATTTACACCTCCCTTTCAGTGAGTAAAGAAAATGCAGGGTATAGTTTGAGGTTTGGAGATGAGGCCGGATTAATTAAAAGAACTAAAAAGGGCCGATCGTATCAGTTATGGAATAATCCATAAAGAGAATAAGAGAGGAGCAATAAGCCAAGCGTCCTAGCCTTTTACATGGAGAAAGGGGGATCATGTAATGAGCATCATCGACAGGCTTAAAAGACTAATTTTTGGCGCAAGTGCCGAACCTGTGAAGCAACGCCCAATGAACGCTGCGCAGCCAAAGCCTAAAATCATTACCACAATCGAGAAAAGTCAAAACAATATAAACAAGCATTGGAGAGCTAACGACGATATTATAAAGGGGTTGGAATTTATCGCAACTTTGCAACTTCGCACGCCGCTGCGTGTGTTGTTGCGGCATGGTGAAATCCACACGGATATAAACACGGAACCGCCCAAAATCATAAAAGAGATGTGGGAAGGTGCCTGGGTTGAAAAAACAAAAACGTATCGGGAACTTGGCTTAGCCGTTGACGAAATACCGGAGGGCGCTGTTGCGTCAGATATAGGGCCGATTTTACGTAGTGATTATTTGCCTTTTCTTATTGCCCTTCGGAAAATTGTTGAACTCGATGAACCTATTGAAAACCGAATTTCCAAACTGCGCGAGATGCCAATTTTGGGCGAATGGAAAACATATGTAGAAAAGCATGGTGATATAGAGACAATCAGCGGCAGATTTTTCCCGGAATTTATCGAAACAATTCCCAAGATTAGCAGTGCGGCAATTGATGAGTTGTCCGAATTGGGTTTAGATACGCCGAACCGTATTGCAGCAACACCCAATGAAACGCTGCTGAGCATCAAAGGTATCGGACAATCAAAGCTAAAGACAATTCGTGACTACTGCGCTGGCATAACAGATAACCGCGACGCCGATAGA
>JACNHV010000276.1 GCA_014383445.1 Candidatus Desulfobacula maris
TTCATAAGGCGTATAAGATTTATGAAAAACCCCATGACAGGCTTATGGAGGCCCTGCTAAGAAAGCAAAGACACTCGGTATTCAAGGCGCTTGAGGATATTTCTTTTTATCTTGGGATGGGTCAGTCGTTGGGAATTATCGGGGATAATGGTGCTGGAAAATCGACTCTGCTCAAACTTCTTGCAGGAACAGTCCGACCCACAGCCGGAACCATTGATATCAATGGAAGAGTTGCTGCATTGTTGGAATTGGGAGCCGGGTTTCATCCCGAGTTCACTGGTCGCCAGAACATCCATCTGAATGCTTCCCTGCTGGGGATTCCTGAGTATGAGATTCTGGAAAAGGAAGATGAAATCATTGAATTTGCCGAATTGGAGAAATTTATTGACAGGCCGGTCAGAACCTATTCTTCAGGAATGTATGTCAGACTTGCCTTTTCAATTGCCACAACAGTGGAACCAGATATTTTAATCATTGATGAAGCCCTTGCAGTGGGGGATATTGCTTTTCAGAGAAAATGTATTCAAAAAATGAATCGTTTTAAAGAACAGGGCAAAACAATGCTTTTCTGCAGCCATTCCATGTATCATGTACAGGAATTGTGTGACAAGGTGATCTGGCTTGAAAATGGAAAAATCAGAAGAGCCGGTACCTGTGATGAAGTGGCGGGAATGTATGAGGATTTATGTAGCAGAAGAAAAGATAAAACCGAGGATGTAGAAACGATTCATCCTGTTGAAGAGGTGCCGGAACAAGATTGCAAAATTCTGTCCTTTACTGCAAAATCACTTAATGGAAAGGATATTGATCTGCTTCATCTGAATACCCGGGAGCCCATTGCTTTGGAAATGGAAATAAAGGTTCTGGCAGACGGGGTCTGTCCCGGTTTCGGGTTTGCAGTGATGAAAGACAGGGAAGAAATACTCGGTGCTGGTATTACACTTCATGACGGTGTGAAATATGGCCCCTTTTCAAAGGGGCATACTTTTGTTGTCCGGTATATAATGGATTCCATCCCCTTGCGGGTTGGCAGTTTTTTATTACTGGGAGCTGTTGCTGATGAATCAGGATTATTGTGGTATGATAAAAAATATCTCGGGCCTTTCACTATTGCGGCAGGAAAAGGGGTTGGAATGATTTTTCTCAATGGTTCATGGGAAAAATAATATTGAGATAACGTCTTTTAACGGGCTGAACAATTACAATAATATAAACTCATAAAGGAAAGTTTATGCATATTCCATCCAGTATTATTCTTGAGGTCAGTGCATTGTGTAATGTGTCGTGTCTGGGGTGTGCCCTTCATGGACCTTATGGGTTTGTTGAGCGGTCTTTTGGAAATATGAAAAGAGAAATATGGGAATCTGTGATCAGAGAAATCGGATCATGGGATAAAAAGGTCTGTGTGTCTGCCCATGGTGGTGGTGAACCGCTGATGAATCCGGATTTAAGGGATATTTTAACTCTGGCCAGGTCTTTTCCCAATATTGAAGTTGGATTTTTAACCAATGGCATGCTGATGGATGAATCATGGGCTGAATTTATTATCAATGTGAATCTTGACTGGATCGCCTTCAGTATTGACGGGGTGACACCTGAAACCCATGATAAAATAAGATGGAAATCAGATCTGGCTAAGGTTGAGAAAAATCTGGAAACGCTTTTAACTCTTAAAAAGAAAAAACAAAGCGTGGTTCCACGGGTGAAACTCAATATGGTGGCCTATGATGCGATCATGGACCAGAAGGAAGCCTTTGTGGAAAGATGGATCAACAAGGTGGACGAGGTCATGGTATCGCATTATAGAAATCCTCCTGAAAGTAAACGCTGGCCCAATGTTCCTGAAGACAGAAAACCATGCAGTCTTTTGTGGTCCCAGGCCGTGATCGCATGGGATGGGCGCCTCGGGTTGTGTTGTGAAGATTTTAATATTGACCACTCCCCGGGCAGTGTGGGCGAGGATGCAGGCCTGTTAGAATTGTGGAATGGTCCTGAATTTACCAAAGTCAGGTCACTTCACCAGCAAGGGCAGTTTGCGGAGCACTCTATGTGCAGGGTATGTGATACCTGGGCAGAGGCTGTTGAAAGTAAGATTTTTTTCCATGAAAAAGGATATCGTATGGTTCAAACCCCTTCACAGACTGTTTATTCCAGGTAAGATCCAATGATACAGTATCCTTCCGGTGACCATGATCTTCTGTTCGAAAAATTTTGCATCCCCAGGCATGGGAAAATCCTTGATGTGGGCGGCGGTGGGAACCCTTTTAAATATGCTGATGTTGTGGTGGACTGGGATTTTGATACGGGCAACGTTCACAGGGATGGAAGCCATACCCCTTTTAACAAGAAGGGGGTTACCTATATCCGGGGTGATATACACAACCTCCCGTTTCATGACAATGCCTTTGATTTTGTTATCTGCATGCAGGTGCTGGAACATGTGGAGTTCCCTGGTAAAGCATGCGAGGAGCTCATGCGGGTTGCACGGAAAGGATTTCTTGAAACCCCCAGGAAGTGGATCGAATATTTTGCGGGTCACCCCACCCATCGGTGGCTGGTGGATGAGCATGGGGGCAAAATTTGTTTTGAGCCGATTACCTATAATGATTCCCCTTTTATGAATGTTGTGTTGCCGCCTTTGTGGGATTCTGCAAAGCTCAAGGAAAAGCTTTTTAAGGAATATTCAGGTATTCCCTGTGTCCAGGTGGCGTGGGAAGGAGAATTTGAATACCAGGTGTCAGAACCGCTGTCCCCAAAATTGCAGACAAAAAGTTTTATTGCAGAAAGCCATTATTATTTTGCTTTGAACCTGCTTCACTGGATGGGGGATTTTGAAACCGGTGCTTTTCATATAAAGGCTGCCCTCAGGTTAAATCCTGAATTGGAAAAATATAAAAAACTAAATGGGTTTTATTCCGTGCTGACCGGGGGAATCAAAGAGATCCGGCAGGCAAGACCGGGTCTTAAAATAATTGCCGGGGCATTATTGTGCAGAGCATTCAGGTTTGTATATTTGAAAATGCTGACATGGTATAGAAAGCTGATTGCTTTTTTGTAATGCGATTTAAATTTCTTAGTTTATACCAGGTGGTTCTAAGTTCATTTTAAATGGAAAAACCATGACATTTTTTATAAAAACCCTGTGGGAAGATTTTTGTTTAAACCTTTATCTGGGAGTGGGGCTGGAACTTGCTTCGTATTCGGGAAAATCAGCCTA
>JACNHV010000029.1 GCA_014383445.1 Candidatus Desulfobacula maris
CTGCCTTCAATGTGCCGGCCAAAAATATTATGATAAATCTTAACTTCTGTTTTAATGTCCAGAACATATGGGATTTCAATATATTGAATCCGATCTTCAAATGAAGGAAAATCACGAATATTGCGCTTGTCCTCTGGATTCATCAATGCGAAAAACAATGAATCCACCCTTTCCTCAATATCTTCGACCTTGTGAAGCCCCTCACTGATAATATTGTGAAGTTCAACCATGCGGTCAATATTGTGTGCTTTAATATCCATGAGCGCATAAATACCATTATTGATTTTTGCAAAACGTGAATACAGATAATGGATAACATTACTGTCCTGGAACAGCGCATTGATCCTTTTTTGAAGCATTTGATTTGAAATAATATTTTGTTCCAGAGGCCTGTCCCCGGGATTAAACACACTGATCCCGTTTCCCAGACGCCGGTTAAAATAATAGGGTCTTGCATGGAGCATTTTAAAAACTTCAGTGGGATTGCCCAATCGTTCCAGTAATGAATGATAAATTGAGGAACAGATCGTACAAACTTCTTCTTTAAACACCCATTCATACTCTTTTTCTGTAAACAGGCGCCATTTGAATTCATCATTTTTAATCAATTCATCTAAAACAATTCTTCGCTGATCTTTGGGTATGGCCAGAAAAGGATTGTCATGGGAAATGCAGGGCACTTCAATATAGTCGGTATTTGTACCGGCATATAACCTGTCATCGAGCCCCTGTTTAACATCGGGATCTTCTTCTTTTTCAACATAGTGAATGAATTTTTCAAAGGCTGACACAGACAAAGAAGTGTCTTTGTCCTGGAGTTTCTTAATATTCAGTCGCCATACAATCTCATATCTGAGGCCTTTTTCAGTATTGGCATAAATTTCAAATTTCTTTAACAAATTGTTTAAAAATGTGCTCTTTCCACAGCCATGGGGGCCCTCAAAAATATATATCCGGTTCTGCTGTGCCCCATGGCGTAAATACTCCATCTGTTTCATGAATCGATTGGCAAAAAGCATATCAGTAAAATAGGGGTTTTCAGAGTCTTCAACAAAAAGCCTTGAACAATCATAGTTGGTAAAGGTCAGCTTATCAATATCCCCGGTTATTGTGTCCTCTGATTCATCAACATAATATTTTATCATATCATGGAAGGTCTGAAAGATGTTCCGTAAAATCTGGGAGGGTTTTTCCTTTAAAATATTTAAAAATTCTTCAAAGGGAACAGGCGTAAGCCTTTGGTAATCACTTATATTTTTATCCAATAAATCAAGGGTTTGATCAATGAAATTTTCTTTTGAAGGCATTATTTCCATATTAAATTATACCTCCTTTTTAGAAAGTTTGCGGTTTTCCATCACATAAACCATTCTTTTCCATTTGACAGTTTCTATATCTTTTGACTCAGTTTTAGGGGATACAGGGTCCCAAAAATTGGCATAGTTTGTTACGGCCTTTCCAGATGCCTCAGGTTCGCTGGTTTCCAGATAAACAGGTCCTCCCCACAAATATTCTATGCCCATCATGGTATTTTCAATAAAATCCATTTTTAAGGGTTTGTTTTCAAATTTATGATTCAGATACAATATTCCATCCCTGGTAAAGGCTTTATCGACAAATATTTCCGGAGGGTGATACAAAGTATCAACGATCATTTCCTTGTAATCTTCAGCCTTTTTGGATTTGATATAGTATTCCCAGGATATCCTGGAACTATTAAACCGCTTGCCTGCGACAAAAAGATTATGTCTGGCAACAAACTCCTGATCCACAAATGTATTGATAAAGGTAAAATCATTAAAATTTTCTCGAACCTTTAAGATGAACTCATCTCCTGAATTTTTGCTTTGGTTATAGTTTTTCTTTTTTATCTCATCTTTTAAAAGAACATAATCAAAACAATAACATCCCTTATCTTCCATATCTTTAATATGTTCAAACAGTCTCATTCCAAGGGCATAAGGATTTAATCCTACTTTTGGCATGGATGTTACATTTGCATTGACTTTGGCAAAATCTACTTCATGACCGCAGATCCTGTCATCCCTCATAAAAAGATATTCATGCCAATAGCTTGCCCACCCCTCATTCATAATTTTTGTTCTAATCTGTGGTTGAAAATATAAAGATGTGTTCTTAACAATTTGAATCACAGATTTGATCCAGTTATTTTCATCTTCTTTTAAAAATGATGAATGTTGAAGGATATATTCCACGATATCAAGTTCCGGTTTGATTTTTATGGCTGCCTCTTTTTTATATAATTCTTCAAATTCAGGATAAAGGCTTACCACCTGCCCAAAGAAATCTTCATTGCCCTTGCTATTGGTATTGAATCTTGTAATTTCCTTTAAATATTCATGAAAGGATACATTTTTAATTTTTTGTAAAAATATATCAAAATAAAAATCTGTTTTACTCAATTTCCGATACAGTAAAGGGCGCAAGCGTGTATCATTCATGATGGTATGGTTAAGTTCCTTTTGATACCCCACAAGGTTATCAATACCCCGGGAAAATTCAATGGCGTAATCAACCCATCTGCCCTTTTCAGATCGAAGTTGGGCAATCATCCTCTTATCTGACAATGCCTGACCTGTTAAATCAATATCCCATGTGTTTTTATAGAAAAGATTGTTCTGAAAAAAGTCGATATGCCCGAGAACATGATAAAAAATCATTACATTTAGCCAGTCAGGGTTGTTGTCATTGTAAAATGAAATGGCCGGCCGGGTGTTAATGACTGTTTCATATGGGTTGGAAGGATAGGCTTCATACATACCTTTTCCTGACAGGACTCTTACATCATGTACCCAATAGTCATACAGTGTCGGTATCATGACTTTAGGACTCAGCTCGACCATGT
Source organism: Candidatus Desulfobacula maris (assembly GCA_014383445.1). Lineage (GTDB taxonomy): Bacteria > Desulfobacterota > Desulfobacteria > Desulfobacterales > Desulfobacteraceae > Desulfobacula > Desulfobacula maris. Next base: position 2,867 of record JACNHV010000029.1, read on the forward strand.
CCCTGTTGGTCACGATATATTCAAGGGTTTCATCATCAAACTTCAAGCCTTGATCCCGGGCCCGAAGTTTGCATTCTTCCATTATGCCTTTCACATGTTGACTTACAAGTTCCATGTTAATTCTCGCTTTATTTCATGAAATAAGTTTTTTTATGCCTTGAATAATTCTTGAGTCATCTGCATTTTCATCCATTACATCCAGTTTAATCAAATTGCTTTGTTTAGTGAGTATACCCGATAATTTCAAATACTTTTCCACTTCGGTCTGATTTGAGCCGACATAGGTATGTTCTACAATGGAGATACCGATTCTGGACACATAATTCAGCATTTTTTCAATCTCAA
>JACNHV010000212.1 GCA_014383445.1 Candidatus Desulfobacula maris
GCATCAGTCATGTAAAAATAAATAATATAGTTATCCCAAATGAAATTCTACGAAGCATCATGGGGTTTCTGGCCCTGTATATCAGTCTTTTTATTCTGTCAGGTATTCTTCTTTCCGGTATGGGGGTTGATATGATGACAGCCTTTGGTGCCGTTGCGGCCTGCATCGGAAATATCGGTCCTGGATTTGGAAGTGTTGGTCCCACTGAAAATTTTGCCCACCTGCCTGTCCTGGGGAAATGGGTGCTGGCAATATGTATGCTGATAGGCAGGCTGGAAATTTATACAGTTATTATCCTCTTTGTTCCTGAATTCTGGAAAAAATAACTATATCACTTCAGGAAGCATTGCAAGAGAATGGAGAAATTGACGGGTATGCATTTCCATTCTTGATCTAAAAAGCTCGGCCAGTTTCAGCATCAGGGTATAGCCAGCCTGAAAATCCGCTTCAAACAACTGGCGCATCTGCTGACCTGAAATAGTAATAAATGAACTGGGTTGGGCGCAGACTGCGGTGAACGTACTGGAGGATTCGCCCAGAAGAGCTGACACCCCAAATGTTCTTCCTTCACTTACTTCATCAAGGGTTAACGATTTTCCTTGCACAGATCTGCAGTTTAGAAATACTTTTCCAGATACTATCATATATAAAAAGGCTTCTTCCTGACCCTGCCGAAAGAGAATGCTTTCTTCATCAAAGGTTTTAAGTTGTGCAATGGCACCCACTTTTTCAAGTATGGAATCAGGCACATCTTTGAGAAAAACTATTTTTTTGAGTATGTCTTTTTCAACCATTGTTAATTTTTCCTTTTATATCATCAGGGTAAGATTCTCAATATCTTTAATACGGTCTTTTAATTCCGGATTTTCATCCAGGGTTTTCATGATCATCTGTGCCCGCGTATCCAAATGTTTTTTATACTGTCGTGCAACTCCAAACATCATGCGATAGGCCAGTTCATGGTTCTGTTTAAAAAGCATTTGCATCCGAATCCCTGAAAGCGTTATGATTTCACAGGTTTCCTGACAGATGGCAGTATAGGTGGCCTTTGACCCTTCAATCATCGAAGAAGAGCCAAAAGAAGATCCAGACTGAAGATTATCAATAATAATATCAATCTCCGGTGTCAATTCCCGTTTAAGTGCGACCTGGCCCATTATCAGCATAAAAAACGTATCCACCGGCTCAGTGACGGCAATTAACTGAGTACCTGCCCCAAAAATATTCAACTGGGCTTCATTGGCAATTATTTCAAATAAATAATCTGGAAAATCTCTTAACAGATTGATACGTTTTAAATCTTCTATTTTTACCATGTAAAAGCCTCAGTACTAAAGTAAAATAAATTTTAGGTTAATATAAACATCAAAAGGATAAAGGATATGGCAACGGCGGCACCAATACCAATGGGCAGGGTTCCTTCCAGAATATCATTGTAAAGCCTGTTTTTCTTTATTTCCAGGCGTTTTCCCCTATAACCCAGAAGCAGCCAGATATTCACCGATACAAACAGAGCAATTTTTGCTGCTGCGCTTTTAAAGAAAGAAACAACGCCTTTGACAACTCCCATTAAAACACTTTCTGATACCCTGTTTATCAAATTCAAACCCCTGTCCATAACAATATAAGCCCCTCGGCCAAGTTTCCTATAGGACCAGTCCACATCAAGGTTAATGGATTTAATTTCCGGCGGATAATATCCGGAAAGAATCAAAAGGGCAAAGGCCAGAGCACCAAACATTAAAAGCTGGAGCTGGCCTACAACATGTGCACCCGTATAGGGCACATAATCAACTATAAAGGGCAGAAGATTGTATAATGGCTGAGGAAAAACCCCTATAAATATACAGGCAAATGCTGCAATTCCCATTGCTAATGTCATATTCCATGAAGGATCTTTGGCTCTGATGCCGGAATCATGTCCAAAAAAAGTGAAAAAAGGAACTTTAATCCCTGCATGATGAAATACACCTGCTGAGGCGAATTGCAATATCAGATAGACAAAAACCATTTTTTCATTTACAGTTGCAGTGACGATCATGGATTTGGAAACAAACCCTGAAAATAAAGGAAACGCTGATATGGATGCAGCACCGACGATACAGAAAAGACAAGTCAGGGGCATTGTTTTATACAATCCCCCGATTTCCGTGCACTTGATTTTACCCGTCATCTGTAAAACCGATCCTGCCGCCATGAAGAGCAGGCCTTTATAAAGAATATGGCAGAATGCATGTGCAACAGCACCATTTAAAGCAAGTTGGGTCCCAATGCCGATACCCACGAGCATAAACCCAATCTGATTCAATAGACTATAGGCCAATACCCTTCTAATATCATTTTCAAGCACGGCATAAAATATGGGGACAAATACCATAAATGCTCCGATCCAGATCAGCAGGTCAGCCCCGGGAAAGGTTCTGATCAAAAGATATACTGCTGATTTTGTTGTAAAAGCACTTAAAAAAACCGTGCTGGTGGGAGTTCCGTTTGGATATGCATCGGGCAGCCATGCGTGAAGTGGAATGGCTGCTGCATTCAGTGCGATTCCAATAAAAATCAGGTAGGATTCAATCCCGGTAAGTCCTATATAATCAAAGGCAATGGTTCCTGTTTTCTGGGTATAGAGAACAATCCCGGCCAAAAGAAAAAGCCCGCCGATCAAATGAACCAGGATATACCGAAAGCCTGCTTCCCGTGATGCCCGGGTTCTGGATGCAATGATCAGGAATGTGGAGCTTACGGCCATGATTTCCCAGAAAAGATACAGGGAAAGAAAGTCTCCTGCCAGAACAACACCTAAGGTTGCACCTGCATAAACAATTGCCGAAACATGCTGGAGATCATCTTTTACTTTCAGAGCAAACAAAATACCAAGAAAGGCCATGATGGTGAAAATATAGCCAAAGATCATTGAAAGCTTGTCAATTCTTCCCAGAATCAGGTTGTAACCCCAAAATTCATATGTCCAGATATTCCCATAAGGAATATTCACCAGGACATAAAAGGTTGCCACTGGGATTAACAGCATGTAAATGGACTTGGTTTTTCCTTTTAAAAAAGGAATCAGAAAAGCAGCTAAAATAAATATTATTGCAGGAGGAATCATATTACTTGTCATAGTAATTCTCTTTTTTCATCACAATTAATCTTAGAATTTTTGCCAGAAAAATAAGCATGACACATGAAAAAAAGCCGTAAACAGCAGAAAACCCTTTTACATGTTCAAAAAAAAATGCCGGATGTGGATGAATAAAAAATTCTGCTATTAACAAAATAACCAGAGAACAATAAAAAATAATTAATAATTTTTTAACGTTTTTTGGATTATCAAAAATTGAAAGTTCTTTTTTCATTATTGCACCCTTGTGTAAAATTAATCTTTGTCACCAGACAGACACTTTTCTAACCAGACCAAAACCGTTTAGTGTCCAGCACCGCCGCCAGATGAAAAGGCAAATATCAAATAGATCACAGAAACCACAATAGCAAAATAAAAAGCAGGTCTATATCCTGGTACAGGGTCATGCCCAATCATTTCCCAATCTTCTTTTTTATTTTCATCTTTAATAGTCATATTTCTAACCTTTAAAAATTTTTAAATCAAATCCCCAGACCGACTTTTATCAGATTGACAAAAACCGTTGGATAAAAGAATAATACAATTGAAATGATAGCTGTAATAATTAAGGGGATAACCAGACAGAGATTTGCTTCCTGGATTTTCACGGGGGTGCCTTCATTTTCTTCTTCACTTTTTCCGAAAAACCCTTTATACACAATGGGCAGAAAATAGAAGGCATTCAGGAATGATGACACAAGCAAGACAAGCATGAATATGGTCTGTTCAGCTTCAAGTGTTCCTAAAATCAAATTCCATTTGCTATAAAATCCACCCGTTGGCGGCAAGCCTATTACGCCCAGTGCACCAACAAAAAAAGCCGCAAATGTAAAGGGCATTTTTTTCCCCAGACCGCTCATCTGACTGATATATTTCTTACCCGTTGCCACAAAAATTGCCCCGGCACAAAAAAACAGGGTAATCTTTCCAAAGGCATGCATGGCAATGTGGATAACCCCACCCAATTGTCCCTGGGGAGACAGAAGCGCCACACCAAAAATAATATAGGACAACTGACTGATGGTGGAATAGGCAAGCCTGCGTTTTAATTCATCCTGGGAAAGCGCAATACAGGAGGCAGTAAGAATGGTGACAGATGCAATACTCATAACCACCACTCCCAGGTTAAAATCAGCCAGCAGGTCAACACCGAAAATCCCTGTCATAACCCTGACAATGGAGAACACCCCAACCTTTACAACAGCCACAGCATGCAACAAGGCACTAACCGGGGTGGGCGCAACCATTGCAGCGGGAAGCCAGGTATGAAACGGCATAATTCCGGCTTTTGCAAACCCGAAAACAAACATTAAGAGCAATACCGTTGCGGCAGGCTTTGACAATTGATCGGCAAAAATACCGGCAGTGGAGAATTCCAGGGTTCCGGTTACATGATAGCAATAAATCATGGCAGGCAGTACAAGCGCTATAGAGGTACCCAGAATAAAGGTTAAGTATCTTCGGCCGGAAATCCTTGATTTTTCATCCTGATGGTGGGCAACCAAAGGATATGTTGCCAGAGATAATATTTCGTAAAAAAGGTAAAGGGTCAGTAAATTGGCGGAAAAAGCCGCACCAATAGTGGCTGAAATCGCCAGGGCAAAAAAGGAGACAAACCGCGTCTGGCCATGTTCATTCAGCCCTCTCATATATCCAATGGAATAAATGGATGTCACAATATAAAGGCTTGCCGCCACAATGGCAAAGAGCATCCCAAGTCCGTCAACCCTGAATGCAATGGCGGCACCGGGTGCAAATTCAAACAGGGTCAGGGCAATCTGTTTGCCCGCCAGGATGACAGGGAGCATTGAAAGGATGAGGAGCAGGTTAATGGTTCCAGCGACAAAAATCCATGATTCCCTCACATTAGGCTTGTCTGAAGAAGAAATCAAAGCAGGAATAACGAGAAGAGACACTAAAACGGCCATAAGAGGTTTAATTGAGATAATGGTTTCCATTTATTGGATTGCCTTTTTTATTATAATCATATTTATTTTCACTTCAGAAAAGGAATAATAATTGTATTGACGATGGTTCCCGAATAAAGCCCGACCACGATCAAAGAAAGGCTTACAAGGCCGGAAACAATCAACATGGATACGGGAGCTTCCGCCATAACAACAGGAGAATGGGACTTCTTGTGTCCGCTATCTTCTGATATGGGGGGAAAAAAGCATATTTCAAAAACCCTGAAAAACAGAACGGCACAGATCAGGCTCGAAATCACCAGAGCGGCCGCAAAATGATAGGCACCCTTTTCAAATGCCCCCAGGATCAGATACCATTTGCTGAAAAATCCACAGGTTGGCGGTACCCCGATAATGCTGAAGGCTGCCAGTACAAATCCAGCCATGGTCCAGGGCATTTTTCCAAAAAGCCCTGTAAGATTGAAAAGTTCAACATCTTTTAGCTTATAAACGATATTCCCCACAGCAAGGAACATGGCAAAGGTCATTAAGGCATCATTTAAAATATGCAAAATAGCACCCGTCATACCCAGCTGGTTACCCATCCATGCCCCTCCCACCATATATCCGATTTCACACACAATAATATAGGCGAGCATTTTTTTGAGATTTTTCTGGGCAAGGGCCATGACAGCACCAAAAATAATGGCAATGCTTGCCAGCCATACCACTGCATCTGCAAGAAAGGGGGATTTGAAAATATAATCAAGTCCAAATACCGTGATCATCAGCCGTATCATCACATAGACCATGACCTTGGTCATTAAGGGAGCCACCACCCTTGCAAAGGCAACGGGTGAATAAGAATAGGCATTGGGCAGCCAGACGTGCATGGGGAAAAATGCCATTTTAATCCACAGGCCAATGATGCATAAAATAAATGCGGTCAATACAATGGAAGATTCTTGATGACTCTGTAGAATATGGGCTACATCAGCCATGTTCAAAGACCCGGTCTGCATATAAAGATATCCTACACCCAGAAGATAAAAACTTGCGCCTATCACACCGATAAAAACATAATTCAAACTTGCCAGAGGTCCTCTGTCCCTGTCTCCCAGTGCCACCATGGCATAACTGGTCAAAGAGGTGATTTCAATAAGGACATACAGATTAAAAAGGTCGCCTGTGGCAGTAACACCTAAGAGCCCTGTCATAAACAAGAGATAAACAATATAAAATGATGGCGCCCTGTCATATATTTCCTGTTTAACACTTTTATAGCTTGCCACCAGATTTAAGAATCCAATGCTCGATACCAGCAGCAAGACCATGGCGTTTAACAGATCAATCCGATATTCAATGCCCATGGGTGGCGCCCAGCCAGCCATCCGGTACTGAATGGGTCCGGAAGTGATGACCTGCAGCAATACATTAAATGCTGAAAACACTGATATGGCAAGACCAGTAAGGGCAATGGGGTATGACAAGCGTTCTTCGATCCAAACTGCAAGCCCGGAAAAAAGGGCAGCTAAAAGCGGTGCAACAACAATCAATACTGGGTAATTATCCATAGTTTATTTTTCCGATAAGCGCATCCTGAGTTCATCTTCTTCCAGGGTTTGATACCGCTGGTATATCCTGACTGCAAGGGCCATGGCGACCCCAAAGGTTGCAACAGATACGACAATGGCAGTGAGCATCAACACATGGGGTAAGGGATTTATATAATCAATGGCATGGATGACCGCCGCGTGGGCATCCTGTCCGCCATGGGCATTTTGAATGATGGGCAGGGTGGCATCCTTCTTGTATCCAATAGAGACATAAAAAAGAATAATGGCTGTTTGAAAGATGTTCATACCCACAACTTTTTTAATCAGATTATTTTTTGCAATCATGGCATAAAGGCCGATCATCATCAGAATCACATAAAGCCAGTAGTTATATTTTGCCACGATCAGGGGTAACAAATCAGTCATAGTCTTTACCTATAGTCCTTCATCGTGTCTGCCTTCGGAGACAATATTAATATAAATGATGGCCATTACTGCCATCACTGCGAATCCCACACCGATTTCAACCCCGAGCATACCCAGAGCTCTCACATGATGGGGATCCCACACCAGGGGAGCCAGTGCTGTGTAGTCCAGAAAATTTCCCCCCATGGGCATACAGATGGCTGCGATACCCACAAAAATTAAAACACCAAGGGCCGCAAAAATGCCAAGGACTTTTTCTTTAATCCTGTTCACCAGGGTTTTTAAATCATAAGAAATGGCTAAAAGTATCAGACTGGAACCAAAAATAACCCCGCCCTGGAATCCACCCCCTGGAGAAAAGTCACCATGGGCAACTACATACATGGCATAAATCTGGATAAACGGGATTAAAATCCGGCAGACGGTTTTAATAATCAAGTCCGATGGAACCCAGTCTTTATCCATATGTTCAAACTCTTTTCCCACTGTCAGAGTTTTCTTACCGTCTTTAACGTGGAGGACTACCCCCGTGGGCTTATGGCGGTAAAATCTTTCTTTTTTTCCCCTGAAATCCCTTAACAAAATGAAACAGGCCAGCCCGGCAGTAAAAATAACCGCGGTTTCAAACATGGTGTCAAATCCACGATAATCTGCCAGAACCGATGTCACAATGTTAGGAACCTTGGTATCTTCAATGGTTTTTTCAATGTAATAGTCTGAAAGATGGGTGGATGCAGGAGAAGAAGGATCGCCCCAATCAGGAAAATCTGTTGTCCCATACAGCAATAGCCCCCCTGTCAGACAGACAATAATAACGCCTAAAAATTTCAATCTTTTGTCCTCCTGCTTGTCCTGAAAACAGCTGCAACAAAAAAAACAGTACTGACGCCTGCTCCAACTGATGCCTCGGTAAAGGCAACATCCACTGCCCCCATAACAGCCCAGAGCAGACACATCATAAATGAGTAGGCTCCAAATAAAATGGCGGTACCGAGCAGGTCTTTAACAGAAATAGCGGCGATTGCGCAAAAAATAACAAAGGTTAACACAATCAAATCAATTGGCCAGTGCATGATTAAACCTTTCTTTTCTTTTTGGTCCAGTGCCTTAACCCTGCCCGCATTCCGGCATCAACAATGGAATGCGTGGCTGTAGGACTGGCGAGAAACACAAAAAATACGATTAAAAACATTTTGATGGAAAGCAACAAAGATTCCAGGGAAAAATGATGAAGATTATATAATGCAAGCCCCATCACCATGGCAAGAATCCCCAGGGTATCAAGCTTTCCTGCCGGATGGAGCCTGCTGTAAAAATCCGGCATCCTTATAATACCAACAGCCCCGCCCAGAAAAAATAACAAACCGATAAGTAAAAGCAAAATAACAAGTATATCCATGATGACTCCAGATTAATGATTAATCCATAAAGGATTCTTCGTAAAGCCCTTTTCTTTTGTGGAAATATCGGGATGCTGCCAGCACGGCAATAAAATTCAAAAAAGCATAGGCCAGTGCAATATCCACAAACATGTCAATGCGCTCATAAAGAAAACCAATCAGTAATAAAAGAATAACCGTCTTGCTTCCGATGGCATTGACACCAATGAGCCGGTCCAGAACAGTGGGACCGAACAAGGTTCTATACATTGAAAAAAGCATCAGGAAGCATAACCCCAATGCAACGCTTAGAAAAAAAATATTCATATCTCTTCTCCAAAAATTCTCGCAACTTTTTCTAACATGATGCCGGGCAAGGCTTCGGCAGATTCCCTGTCAATTGCATGTACTTTGAACACACCGTCACTGTCTGCAGTTACAGTTATGGTTCCAGGGGTCAGGGTGATGGAATTGGCCAGGGTTGTTATGGCAATATCAGACTTTAAATTGCTTTTAAAGGTGATGATGTGAGGATCTATTAACTCCTTCATCCGTGGATGAAAAGAAAGATACAGCAAATGAAAATTGGCTTTGATGATTTCCCAAATCAACCAGGGGCAATATTGAACAAATCGAAAAAAAATTTTGACATACCCTGTCTCTAAGGCAGGAAACAACAGGTCATAAAAATAATATGCCACAAGAAAACTTGAAATCCCCCCCAGCCACAACAACAGGGGTTCAAATTTTCCTGATAGAACCAGCCAGGATAAAAACATTAAAATAAATGTGATCAGAAAAGAAAAAAATGATTTAAAAAACGTGGATGTCGGTTTGCCATCATTTTTGGCAATACCGTTACTGGAAACAGTCAATGAAACACCCTCCCTCAAATATCATAAGAATAAAAAGCTAATAAGAGCTATTTTTCAACGCCATACAGTTTACGGAATTTCCCATACAGTTTTGTTATGGCGCCTACCTTTTTTAGCCCTGTTTGAGAGCTTTCAGATCCAGAGGATGATTGTTCCTGTTGAATTCTGTGATCATAGGCCGCGTTTATGGTTTCAATAAGGGTATCCATATCCACAGGCTTTGATAAGAATTTAAACGCATTATATTTACCGCTTTCCAGCGCATTTTCGACGCTTCCATGGCCGGTAAGAACAATACGGGGTAACATTGGCTGCAAGTCCTTCAGCCTTTTCTGAACTTCTATTCCATCAATTCCCGGCATCTGTAAATCCACTACTGCCACATCAAAATCTTCCTTTGCAGCTGCTTCAACCCCTTCTTCTCCGGAAAAGGTTGTTTTAACCGTGAATCCGTCAAGCACAAGCCGTTTGGCAAGGTATTTCAAAAATGTCTGTTCATCATCTATAAATAGAAGTTTCATAATATAGCCTTATATTTTAAATTCGTTTGCATATATCAAAACTAGGATTTTGAGTCAACAACTAAAATAAATACAAAAATCCAGCTATGTTTTAGCTGGATTTTATCTCTATCATGTCTATAACCTAAAAGTCAGATCTAAAAACCGCAAACACTAAATATTTTTATTACCGGGAATAAGAAGGCATGGGAAAGCAGATTGATCTGCAATATTTTTTGAAATAGATCCAACCCATCGCTCAAGGAGAGCTGCTTTTTCACTGGAACCCAGGATGATCATACTGGCCTGGTATTCTTTTGCTGCTTTTTCAATTTCCTTTTGCGGATCACCCACATAAACATGGGGTTTAGCGTTGATACCCGCTTCTTCAAGCTCATCACAAAGATCATCCAGTCGTTTTCTTTCGACTTTTCTGACTTTCTGCACTTCATGGGTATCCAGACTTTTTAAAGCGCTCTCCTTTACCACATGCATGATATGAATTTTGCCTATAACATCTTTCAGGTCTTTAATATATTCAACCGATTTTTTACCCGTATCTGACCAGTTGGTAGCAAACAACGGCCGCTCAAACAATTTTTCAGGGACAATATTGTCTTCTATCCTGTGCTTGAAAACTAGAATCGGTATTTCTGTCCGCCGAATCAATTCAGTAACATCAGAACCGGCATATAGCTGTTTCAGCACTCCTTTATGGGAATGACCAATCACAATCAAATCAGGGAGTTCTTTTTGGGCCACTTTAAGAATTTCAGGAATAAGGGTGGAAACCTCCATATACGCCCCAACTTCCAAACCCATTTCAAATAAATTCTCAGCCCAGTCAATAAACCGGATATTAGCTGTTTCCTTTAATTTGACCTCTTCTTCCTTAAGATATCCGCTCCCCCTTTTCATGGCGACTTTATCTCTTTCAATTACATTTAAAAAGACAACATGCTCAAGGGAAGCGTTTCGAAGTGCTAATAAAGAATTCAGGGCATCATAGCAAAGATCTTCAAATTTTGTTACAAAAAGCAATTTTCTTATTTTCATACTATCTCCGATCTCAATATTTATATCCATTGATTAACCGATTTTTTTCTTGATTGCCGCTAACAGCTCTTCAGGTTCAACCGGCTTTTCCAGATAGATATCAGGTTTGGGGACTTCTCCTCCTTTAAACTCATCAAGTACTTTTTGAGATTTTAAAAAAGATCGAAGTGCAATCCCTGTAAACATTATAACAGGTATTTTCTCCAGCGTCTCATCAGTTTTCAACTTGTGATACAATCGGATTCCACTCCCCCTGGGCATCAATACATCCAGGATCACTAAATCAGGGTGCTCTTTTTCAATCATTTCCAAGCCTTCCACACCATCTTGAGCGACCAAAGGTATATATTGATTTTCCTCCAGAACCGTGACAACAAATGACCTGACATCTTGATCATCATCTACCACAAGAACTTTTTTACTCATGATTCATCCTCCTTGGTCAATTTATATCAGCCGTATTTTCTTTTTCATAGGGAAGTCTAATCGTAAATGTACTGCCTTCTCCCGGGCTGGTTTTGATTTCAATTACACCTTTGTGTTCTTCGATAAGCTTTCCTGTAACAAGAAGTCCCAAACCTGTTCCCTTTCCCCCTTTAGAACTGAACATAGGGTTAAACATCTGCTTTTGCGTATCTTCATCCATACCACAACCATTATCTGTAACCTCAAAACAAAAATAATTATTTTTATCCATATAGGTTTTTACCTTTACTTCATGCTTTTTGGAAATATCTTCATCATCAATACAAGCATCAATGGCATTATTGATAATATTAAGCAGCGAGTTATGGATGGTTTTCGGATCTGCCAGAACTTCACCAATACCAGTATCCAGTTCTTTTGAAATACTGATACCTTTTGAGGCCACAAAATCTTTTAAGAGCTCTATAATTTCATTAACAATATCATTGGGAACACAATTTTCAAATTCCGGTTCTCTCTGTTTGGAATAAGTCAATAGATCCTGAGTTAAATCACCTATTCTTTTGATATTTCTTTTTATAGTTTTCCAACCGGTTTTAAGTTTCTCCGTATCATTTTTAGCAATTCCCACATCCACTACATAACTGCCGCCTTTAAGCCCAATGAGAATATTTTTTACATAATGAGCAAGACCGCTGACAGTCTGCCCTACAGCAGCCAGCCGTTCCGATTGAACCAATTCCTTTTCAAGCCGTTTGATCTCTGTTAAGTCCTGGAAAAAATTAACAGTCCCTACAAATTCACCTGTTTTATAAAGTACATTGCTTGTATACTTAACCGGTATTTTCCTGCCGTCTTTGGTGTTTATTATATTTTCTTTCCATGGAAGCGTGTTCTGCTGTTTTTCTTTTTGGGCCAGATTTTTAAATATTTTAGCAATTTTTGGGGTATAAAGATCATCTATGGTCATTTTATTTATGACATCTGCTGCAGCCTCGCCAAACATCTTTCCTGCTTCAGGATTGTACACAACTACTTTCCAGTCATGGTCAAAGGCAACAATGGCATCATGGGAACTTTTTATTAAAAGCCGTTGAAAATTTGATTTTCTCCGGATCTCTTCAGTGGCTTCTGCAACTTTAATTTCAAGATTTTCAGTATATTCTTTGAGTTTTTCTCTGATGGCAATCTTTGCTTTTGCCCTCTCAAGAGCAATGGCAAGAGCTTCATCCCTGACAGGTTTATTGATAAAATCGCTGGCACCATACTGCAATGCTGTAATGGTTGAATCAATATCCCCATGACCTGTTACAATGATCACTTCTTTTTCAGGATCAATCTCCTTGATCTTTTTTAATAATTCAAGACCGCCCATTCCAGGCATTTTTATATCCGTCACCACAATATCGGGGGATTCAGAATTGAAAACTTCCAGTCCCTGCTCTCCACTATTAGCTGTGACTGTTTCATAACCGTCACTTCGAAGAGACATGGAAAGTAATTTGACAATGATTTCTTCATCATCAACAATTAATATTTTATTGGCTGACATAATTTATTTCCTATTCAATAGCCGGGAACTTGATGATAAAGGTAGCACCTTTACCATACTCGGTTATTATATCTATGGTTCCTTTGTAATCTTTTATAATTCCAAAACTGATGCTGGTCCCAAGACCGGTCCCTTTACCGGTTTCTTTTGTGGTAAAAAAAGGTTCAAATATCTTTGTTTTCACCTCTTCGGTCATGCCTATCCCCGTATCAGACACCACTGTTACCACCCAGCCTTCTTCTACAAAAGTTTTAATTGAAAGATTTTTCTCAACCAAAGCATCTTGCTTTTCAGCTTTTTCATCCATGGAATCAATGGCATTGGTCACAAGATTGATAAATACCTGTTCCAGACGATTATGCTCAGCCCGGATTTCAGGAATTTTCGGATCAAGGTCCAGGTCAATCTTGACCGAATGAACCGTCAACTGATGCCCAAGCACCTTGAAGACATCATTGATAGGATCATTTATAATCAATTTTTTCAAGTCTCTTTCGGATTGCCGGGCAAAATCTCTGACATGCTTGATAACACCCGCAGCCCTGGCAACATTGTCAATAATATCATTGGCCATCATCACCAGTTCGTCGTCTGGAATTTTGAGTCCTTTTTTAATCATTTTCAGAATCAAATCCGAACAAATCTGTATTACGTTCAACGGCTGGTTGATTTCATGGGCCATGCCGGCAGCCATGGTTCCCAGGGTGGCCAGTTTCCCGGTCTGGATCAACTGGGTCTCTTTTTCTACACTTTCCGTGATATCCGTTGATGAGGCAATCAGGACATCTCTGTGACTATAGGTTGTATTTACAGCCTTCACATTAACAAAAAAGGAGGATTTGTCCTTCCTGAAATGCTTTTTTTTGGTAAAAAGAATGGATTTGTCCTGGGCAAGTCCTTTCAGCGCTTCCTTAATGCTTTCATCGGATGCATCCCCAATGTCCAGAAAAGAGAATCCCAAAAGTTCCCTTTTTGTGTATCCATAGTCTTCTTCCACACGGCGATTAACATCCAGGATCTCTAAAGTCTTTTGATCGATAATAAAAATCGGATTTGGATTATTATTAAACAATGACCGATATTTTTCTTCTGATTTTTTATACTTATCATAGAGTTTGGAAAGCTCCTTGTCCTGCAGTTCCAGTTCTTCATGAGCTTTTTTGTCTTCTGTGATATCTTTTAATGTCTCTATGGCACCCATTATCTTGCCATCTGGAGATTTAATAGGTGCAGCCGTAAAAAATATCCATTTCCCATTTTCTCCCAGATGAGGGAAAAACTCTTCAGCTTCATAAGCCTCATTAATCAAGCCTGATTTTCTCCAGGAGGAACCATAATATTTTGATACATCATCTTCAGACATTTCACCCACAATTACATCTGCCATGGTCGGTCTCTTTGCAGACCTGAAAGGCACCCACTGCCGGTCTGTTCCCACCAGTTCATAGGCATTATGTCCTGTCAGCTGTTCACAGGCCCTGTTCCAGTGAGTAAGAATATGTTCATTATTGATAATAAAAGTTGGGATCATACTACCCTGTATGATTTGGGAAAGCTCTTTTTCCATCTCAATCAGGTCTTCTCTTTCATTTTTCAGGTATCTGTTTTCTTCCTCGGCATTTTCTTGCATTGTAGCAGTAAATTGATCAAACAGCTTTGCAATTTCCTTTTTATCACTCTTATCCGATTGAATTTTTCTTTTAATGTTCAGTCTTTTTTCTTCTGATTTTAAAAAATTTAGAAATGACATGGCCCTGAAAGCGCCAAGGTCAATAATGCTGACATGTTCAGTATTCACCTTTTCCAGTATGCAGCTCAATATTTCATCATTTTTTAATTTTAAAATAACATCAATACCGGAAAGAGTACAAACGTCATCATAATTCATGGTGGTAAACACGCCCATTTCCTGGGCATATTTAATCCCTTCAACCTGGGTCAAGGTATCAGCTACAACCAAAACCTGAAGATCCAGTTCTTTTAATCCGGGTCCCAGAAGTATTTCAAGGATTTGTCTACAAGGACTGTTTCCACCGATTATGGCAATCTTTAATCCTTTAAGATCAATATTCATTGGGCTTATTTCCTCCTGTTCAATCCAAAAATTCCTGAAACCAATATATTAAAAGAAAATAAAGGTTACAATAACAAAGGTTGGAATTAAATAGATTAAAGAATATTTTAAAATATAGCCAAAAAAACTGGGCATTGGTGTTCCTGCTTCTGATGCTATGGATCGAACCATGAAATTGGGTGCATTACCTATATAACTGCAGGCGCCAAAAAAGACAGCTCCCGTTGAAATCGCCTTAAGATAAATCGCATTTTCCGTCATCAACAATGGAACAGCCTGGCTTTCCGCCATACCGGCATAAAAGCTGCCAAGGGCCGTGTTAAAAAAGGTCAGATAGGTTGGTGCATTATCCAGAAAAGCTGATAGCAGCCCTGTCACCCAGAAATAGTGGACCGGTTCTTTTACTGCATTGATAAGAAATGCGAATGCGCCGTTCGGACCTGCCTTAAGCAATAGCAGACAGGGAACCATGGTAATAAAAATTCCGATAAACAGATAGGCAACTTCTATAATCGGAAACCATGAAAATTCATTTTCTTCTCGCAGAATCTTTGGTGTTGCCATAAGCGAACCGATTCCAAAAATGATGAGAAGACCGTCTCTGAGCCAATCCTGGACAGGCCTGTGAATACCTAAGGTTGAAATTTCCCCCAAATCAATTATGCCGCTCATTAAAACAGCACCCACCACACCCCCAAGAAACAGAAAATTGTAGGTTCCTACCAGGCGCAGGGGCTTTTTTACTCCATCATCCGGCGCTTTTACCCCTTCTTTTTTGTAATAATAGGTATCAAGGATAAAATAAATTACCAGCAAAATAATCGATGTCGTGAGCATATGCGGTAAAATATTAAAGGTCCAGAAAAAACTGACCCCATGAAGAAATCCCAGAAACAGCGGCGGATCACCAAGAGGCGTTAATGATCCACCAATATTGGCCACCAGAAAAATAAAAAATACCACCATAAAAGTTTTATTCTTTCGATGCGCATTTGCCCGCAACAATGGCCGGATCAAGAGCATGGCAGCCCCTGTGGTACCCATCCAGGAGGCAAGGATGGTACCGATCAGGATGATAATCATGTTAACAACAGGAGTCCCTCTTAATGTCCCTTTCAGCAGAATACCGCCGGAAATCGTAAACAACGCCCACAAAAGAATAATAAAGGGAACATAGTCTACCAGAATAATGTGAAAAATTTCATAAACTGCTATGCCTTTATAAACATAGATAAAGGGAAGTGCAAGGCAGGCTGCCCAGAATGCAGAAATCTTGCCAAAATGATGGTGCCAGAAATTTTCTGCTATCAGCGGCAGCAGGGCAATGGATAGCAACATAAATGCAAAGGGAATACAGCTGTACAGCGGCAGCATTTCCCCTAAATTCACATGACCCTGTGCACCCTTGTCCTGTGAGTGGTCTGAAGCGGCTTCAGCATGGTCACCAGCTTCAAGAGTGTTATGAGTTTTTTTATCAGATTGATCTTTGGCAGCAGCAGGTGCTAAAGAAATGAATAAAACCAACAATATTATTAACAATGCCAGCCTGTCCAATTTCATT
>JACNHV010000167.1 GCA_014383445.1 Candidatus Desulfobacula maris
AAATGTGCTGAATGTATTTTTTATAAGTTTACTACACGTTCACCGAGAATCGCTGGTGTTTCAGGCTCTATTTTTTTAAACCTCTGGGTAAAGGAAACAGCATACCGGTCAGACAAAAGATATTCCAGGGTAAAGCCCAGGGATTTTGTTTCTTCTTTAAACCAGCTGGCAGCCAAATCCGGATGGGGCAGATAAGGTGAATTATATTCCTTTTTTTTCATTTGAATATCAATGCTGGTAAAATATCGGGTTGCCCACTGTCGCTCAAGTGCAATACCATAAAGCTCGGTCAATGTGCCTGACGGTACCCCTGTTACTGTTGGAAAACCTGCAACTTCCACTGGCTGAAGCGTACTGCTTAAATAATCAGGCTGGATCTCTTTGAAATATGCAGCCCGGACAAGGTTGTTTCCCCTAAGTCCCCATGCTGCACCGATCTGGGGAAGCAGTTTTGAGATATCATTTTTTCCATCCGCATCAAACCGGCACCATCCAAGACCAAGGTCCAGCATCAGATTGTCTGATATGGCCCACAGATCCTTTGCAAAAACTTTAATTTCCGTATCTTCAGGCGTTGAGTAATTATTTATTGGCAGTGCAGTGTTTATCGGGTAGTAAAACTGGAAGGTCTGAAAATCGTCAATATTTCTTTCCCTTCTACCCAAAGTGCCTCCAATGGATAATTTATGGTTTTTGAATTTGATTAAATCAATGACTTCCGCCCTGTATCTTTCATCATCTTGAAAAAAAGAATTCAACCAGTTAAATTGACTGCCCCAGGTGGGATTAATCAGTCTGTTTTTCAGGATACCGCTGTCCCTGTCCTGGTATTGCAGGGAAACAAGAAGATCCTGCTCAGAAGAAATGGTCCAGTGGTAACCTGTACTGATGTTAAAAAAATCATAATCAGTGTCATCATCATTGGGCTGTGTAAATCCGTTCTGCAGCGGTCTTAGATCTTCATGGGTTCCTTTTCCACCCAGAATACCGACAGTGAACTGATGGTTGAAAACAGGTTCTGTTTTATATTTTATATTCAAGTATCCGGATGATGACCCGGTCTGGTCAAATGGACCGTCTGTCCTGTCAAAATGGGCCGAGCCAAGATAGGAGTGGTTTTTTTTGCCGCCCTGAAAAGTAAGGCTGGATCCAAAGGTCTTATCTATGCCGCCGTAAACCTCCAGGCTCTGATTATGTTCCGGGAGTTCCAGAAGACTGTAATAGTCCGTAAAGCTCGGATAAGTATTGCTGTTCACAGGCTTTAACAATTCAGCCCGTTTCAGATCACTCAGGGTTGAAACATCTACCCTTTGAAGGGAAAGCGCCTCACTTGCCCTGAACGTATATGCTGAACTGTTTGAATTGTCCTGCCAAACTGCTTTATTTCCAATGTGTCGCCCCCATTCATTGAGTCCAAGAGCTGACATTGCAGCAGCCAGATTGATATTTTTCACACTTCTGTCCATGTCCAGTAAAAACCTGGATCTGGAAACAAAGCGGTTATCATTCATCTCAAGGGCTTTTTTCAATTGTTTTATACTTTTCACAGGTTCAAAATTGTCCTGGGCCATGATGGCAAGATACAGATAAGGTGTAGGATCATTGGGATCCAATAGACTTGCCCTGATAAATTCGTTTTCCGCCTCTTTATACTCTTTTGCCTCGTAAAGGGCCTTGCCCAGATTATTGTGGGGAAATGCTGAAAGGGGATTTAAAAGAGATGCAATCTCAAGTTTATCAAGTCCCTGGTCAATTTTCCCCTGGGCATACATGGCAAGCCCAAGTCCGACCCAGGCTCGTGAAATTTCTTTTTCCATGGATATGGCAGTATGAAATGCCTGCTCTGCCTCAAGGGATTCTTGTTTTAACATATGGATATAACCTTTGAGCATATATGAAATGCTTGTTCTTTTTGCTTTGAACGAATTCCAAAGGTTTTCAGCATCTTTTGTACGGTTCAGACCCAGAAGAAGTTCAATATTTCTAAATAATGCCGGCTCTGAGTCAGGATCTATTTGAGATCCTTTGAAAGCAAAGGTGAAGGCATCCTCAAGTTTGCCCTGTACCTGGAGAATGGTTGCCATTGCAATATTTGCGCTTGCAGTATCCGGCGAGGTATTAATGGCTTCCATGGCCTTTTCGTGGGCTTTTCCCATCTGGTTTTTCGATAAAAGATCCATGGAATCCCTGCTGAGTTCCACGGCGAGCATGGCCTTTGATGTGGTTGGAAATTCATCCTTTGGACCGACAACATTTAAAGTGACCAACAGCCATTGAACGCTGTTGTCCGGGTTGATAAGCTTATGGGTTTTAATGGCCTCACCTTTTCGGGCAACGGCTTCTAAACCGCGGTCAATGACAGTTGAGCCTGATTCATTTTCACAGAGTATTTCACCTTCCAGCGCTGTTACCCTGGTTTCACCGTCTGCGGAGACCGTCACTCTCAGTTCTGTTCCCCGGATACTCATATTAAGGGATGCTGTATGAATATCCGGCTTGATGACCTTTCTTTTATTTCTCATCCAGAATTCACCCTTGAAAAAACTTAACACACCTTTTTTTTGTTTTTTTTCTCCAGGAGCAGAACCTGATTTTTTCAAACAGATGGTTGAATTGTCCCTGAGTCTTATCTGTGAACGGTCTTTCAGCATCAGGGCGGCTTCACTGTCTTTTTCCACCTTTACATACCACCCTTCCTGGATTGAAATACCGGAGACTGCTTTTTTCCAGTTGTCCTGTCCATTTTCCGAAATCAGGACAGATCCTTTTAACGAAATGAGAACGGCAGCCTCTTCAGCAAAGGATACACTTGTTAGAAACAACAGGATACCGACAGAAACAATAAGTTTTAAACAATACTTTTTCATAGATATCCCTTTATTATTTTGTTTTCATTTCCCAGATCATATCCCAGTCTTCAGACGGCGGATTCTCTGCAAAGAAGCGGCATCTGTCCTGGAATACACTTGACGGACCATCTGGAAGGCCGTTTATTTGAATGGAACAAAAGATCTCTTCAGCAAGTTTCCAGTTCTTGTTTCGATACGCTTCCAGGCCTCTGGAAAAGGGTGTTACGATTTTTTCCCTGTTTTCCTCGGTGTTTTCCAGTAATTCGTAAATGGAAATGGCCTGATGTTTGCCTTTTACCTTTACAAAATCCAGTTCCCTGGTTAAAAAAGAGTTGCTATCCAATTGTTTTTTTGTATTTTCTCCGATGATAATGTTGGTTTTATAAACCTTATTCAATGCTTCAAGTCGGGAGGCAAGATTGACGGCATCGCCTATAACAGTGTAATCAAACCGTTCTTCCGACCCAATATTTCCAACAACCATATGACCGCTGTTGACACCTAGTGTGATGCCCTTAAAGACTAGTTCAGGATTTGATTCGTTTTCCGGATTATTCAGCTTTGAGTTCAACGTGATAGCAGTAGCACACGCTTTTTGGGCATGATCATCAAAATGAATTGGTGCACCGAAAAAAGCCATTACAGCATCACCGATATATTTGTCCAGGGTCCCCTTATTTTCCAGAACCACATTTGTAACGCCGCTAAAATAATTGTTTAAAACGGAAACAAGCTGTTCAGGGTCAAGAGCTTCTGAAACAGTTGTAAACCCGTTGATATCCACAAATAGTACGGTAATTTCTTTTTTCTCACCGCCAAGGGAGAGGGCAGATGGATTGTCAATGATTAGCTTTACGATATCCGAGGAAACATAGTTTGAAAAAGCCTGCTTTATAAATTTTCGTTCTTTATGGCTTTTCCTGAATTCATTAAGGCCAAGAAATAATGTATTTGATGAAAGCGCAAATACTGTCGGCATAATGTCAATGATCATTCCTTTGGTATTAAACAGGGCCATTGAAAATACCCCAAGCGTTATTATGCTTCCCCCACCGATCAGTGTAAGTATCATAGGCCTTTTTCTAACCAGGAAGGGCAATAGTGAAAGGGGGAAAAACAGCAAAAGCAATATGGGCGTGTCAATAATTTGCAATCGGCAGCCATTTAACAGGGTAATCAGAGCATTGGCATGCACTACTACGCCATACATCATCTCCTTTTTGAACCTGAAAAAAGGAGTGGGAAAGGCATCCACAGCCCCCTGTGCATCCACTTTGATATTAGATCCCAGCCCCACAAACACAATCTTGTCCTTAAATGATTCTTCAGATGCATAATTATTCAAGACCTGATAATAGGAAATAATCGGTATCCTGGATATGTCTGGTTCAAAATCAATGAGAAATGTATTTTCAGCACATGCCTGACACTCTGCATCCTCTGGAAATGCTGTCATATAACCGGCATGTGCAAGGGAAGGAATATTATCCAGAAGCTTATACCCATACCTGACAATGCCGTCATTGTCAGGAAAATGATTGACATATCCTGTGACTGCAGCAGCTTTTTTTAATGTTGTGATGGGATCCACGATAATGGACTGGACATATTCTTTCCTCTGGGTCTGGCTTGAAAAAATACCCAGGGCAACGTTCCCTGCATTTCTTATGGCTGTTGCAAACAATAGGTCATC
Organism: Candidatus Desulfobacula maris; assembly: GCA_014383445.1. Classification (GTDB taxonomy): domain Bacteria; phylum Desulfobacterota; class Desulfobacteria; order Desulfobacterales; family Desulfobacteraceae; genus Desulfobacula; species Desulfobacula maris. Next base: position 4,543 of record JACNHV010000167.1, read on the forward strand.
TTCTGAATTCGTTGATGGTTCGGGAAAGAGCATGTCAAAAACAATTGCTTTTGCCCCTGCCCGGGAAAGGTTGTCAACAATGGTTGCATGCATTTGTCTTGGCCATGGCCATTTTTGACCGATCTGATTAAAGGAAGGTTCATCCACAGCCACAATGACAACGTCCTCAATTTTGTTTCCCGTCTCATCTCTGGTGGAATAAAGTAAATCCTGCCAGGTTTTGCTTAACATTTCACCTGTTTCCATATTTCCCCAGAACCCGAAAAAAAACAATGAAATACCCAGGGTCAGAATAAAAATAAAAATTTTTGAATTTAAAATAGAGTTTATCATTTTATGAGTACCCTAATTATTAAGCATACTTTAATTTCATATCATTAAATGAAGTTAAAGAACATAAAAAATAAAAGACTTATTAAAAATTATTTTCCAGGCATTTTTATTTCTCATATCTCTGGATATTTACCATAAGAAATTTTGCATAACCCGTTCCAGGGTGATTGCCTTACGTCCGCTGGATGGACATTGCTACAATCTCTATGATTACTTTCGCTGACCGCCATGAACTCGCTCATTCTTCGCTCAAACACCATGGCGGTTTAACCGCTACAGCAATCAAGAGCTTGTAAGCCATGATCCATAATGCTCCCGTAAGGCAATCACCCTTGCACTGGAAGGTATAGCAAGTTCGTAAGTGCTTTTTACAAAATAAAATTGTTATGCAAGAGGAAGTCCAGAATTTCCAGTGGAGATTCAGGTTGTTTTGTCCAACCGGTTTGCCTGTAATTTTTATTAAAGTTCCAAAGGTCTGGAATGATTAAGACGGCAGAGTGTTTGAGGGAAGCATGACCGAGTTTCTGCCGTTCAATGCAAGACCTTTGAGAACTTTAGAAAATTATTCAGGCACTAGGGCGGACAAGATAACCTGGATCGGAACGGGTTAACGTAAATTTGGTTAGGAATATGATTCTTATGGCAAATATCCGGTCATATCTAAAAAAAGTTTGACATGTCTTCTGCAATAAAATATTAAATAGGGTTCAAATGAAAATAGGATTTAATTTGATGGATCATAAGGAGAAGGTTAAAATGGAGTCACTTTCAGAAATTGAGTTGTCAATAGTTACGCCGATGTATAATGAGGCTGAAAATATTGAAACAACCATCAACCGGCTGACCAATGCAATGAAGGACTTTTCCGGGCAATGGGAGTTGATTTTTGTTAATGACGGAAGTACGGACCAGACCCTTGAGATAGCCAGAGTTTGGGAGCAGAAAATTGATAATCTTATAATTGCTTCCTATCCTGTAAATATGGGAAGGGGCAGGGCCCTTAGAACAGGGTTTAAAAAAGCCCGCGGCAAATATATTGTTTCCACTGATTTTGATTTAAGTTATTCGCCGGATCATATTTTGAGAATCTATAAAGAGCTTTGTGACCCCAACCAGATGAATGATATTGTTTTGGGAAGTGCTTATATGCCGGGCGGTAAAACAAAAGGGGTCAGTGCATTAAGACTTTTTATCAGTAAAACAGGTAATAATATTCTGCAATTTGCATTTCCGAAAAAAGTTTACACCAGTACCTGTATTTTACGAGGCTATAAACGCGAAGCATTGCAGTCCCTTGAGTTTGAATCCGATAGAAAAGAGATACATCTGGAAATTCTTTCCAAAGCCTTTGCAACAGGCCTGACCATCAAAGAAATCCCTGCTACCCTGGAAAGCAGAAAGCAGGGCAAATCCAAGTTCAGGTTCAGGCATACTGCATTTACCCATATTCTTTTTTCTCTTTTTGAAAAACCGATTTTTGTTTTTGGAGCGATTGGCGGTAGTTTGAGTCTTACCGGCTTTTTTATCGGCCTGTATATTATCTGGGCACGGTTTTCAGGAAAGCTGTCCCCGGACCGGCCCCTGATTCCCTTGATGATTTTATTATTGGTCGTGGGCACCCAGTTTTTGTGTTTTGCATTCATTGCCTCCCAGAATATATTTCTTAGAAATGAAATGTTCAGGTTACAGCGCCAGATGAATATGTTGAAAAACAACCATGGAAAAAATTAAAATTTGCATTCTGTCCCACCTTTATCCAGTATCTCAAGAAGATTACAAAGGAATTTTTGTCAGGGATCTTGCATTTTCCCTGGTTCAAAAAGGATTTGATGTGCATGTGGTGACCTCCCTGCGGCCCGGGGCTCAAAAACAGGAAATATCTGATGGAATCAAGATCCACAGATATGCTTTTTACGGCTGGAGAAAAGGGCAGCAGCTGGGACAGGTAAAGGGATTGCCCATACTTATGCTGGGTTCTCTCATTGCTGCAGGTATTCTAAGTTCCGTTCATCTGGTAATGAAAAAGAAAATAGATATTTTGCATGCATACTGGATAGTGCCGGGTGGATTTATGGCTGCAGTAACGGGTATGCTGACCCGAAAACCTGTTGTTGCAACAGCTGCAGGTTCAGACCTGAATATTGCTGCTTCCAGCAAGGTTGTTGCATTATTTGCAAGGTTTACCCTTAAAAGGCTTTCAGCTTTGATATCCGTAAGCCGGCCTTTGGAAGAAAAAGCCCTGGCACTTGGCATATCCCAGTCAAAATCCATGGTTATACCAGGCCCTGTTGGAATAGATATGGAAAACTATGCATCTCCTGCCTGCCTGAATAAAAGATCTTCAAAAAAAATTCAACTCCTGTACACGGGCAACCTGGAATCCCCTAAACGGGTGGACACCATCATCCGGGCAGCAGGCCGTCTTAAAACAAAAGGCATAAAATTTCATCTGACCATTGTTGGTGAAGGCCCCTTGCAGTCAGATCTTGAACATCTTGCAGGATCTCTTGGCATTAAAACCCATGTTGAATTTAAAGGGCGGGTAGATCATGACAAAATTCCGGAACTCATGCAGGCCTGCCATGTTTTTTTGCATTGCAGTGAAAATGAAGGGCTTCCCGTGGCAATCATGGAGGCCATGGCTGCAGGATTGCCCGTGATTGCAGCAAAGGTCGGTGGTGTACCAGAACTTGTAAAGCATGGTGTAACAGGATATTGTCTGAATTTTAATGATGATAAAGGATTTTCAGACAAAATTGTGCAATTGTCCTATGATGATCAAACCAGAATTAAAATGGGACAGCAGGCACGGGCATTGGCAGATACCCGATTTAATAAGAAAAACATAATCAATCAGAACATAAAAATATACAATTCCATACTGGAAAGAGGTGAGCAGTGAAAAGATTTGCATTGATCGGTGGTGCAGGATATGTGGCACCGAGGCATATGAAGGCAATAAAAGAAACCGGAAACGAACTGACAGCCGTTCTTGACCCAAGTGACAGTGTTGGAATCATTGATTCATATTTCCCCCGGGCCCATTTTTTTACGGAGTTTGAGCGCTTTGACCGGCATGTGGATAAACAAAGGCGGAAAGGGGAAAAAATAGATTATGTCAGCATTTGTTCCCCCAATTATCTCCATGATGCCCATATTAGATTTGCTCTTCGAAGCAATGCCCATGTGATCTGTGAAAAACCTTTGGTACTCAATCCATGGAATATTGATGCCCTGGAAGAGATTGAGGCAGGCACGGATTTTAAAGCCTATAATATCCTTCAGCTCAGGCTCCATCCTGCTTTAATTAAATTGAAAAAAGAGATCGATGCATCACCTGATGATAAAAAATATGAACTGGATTTAACCTATATTACCTCCAGGGGAAAATGGTATTTTATTTCATGGAAAGGGGATGAATCCAAATCCGGCGGCATCGCCACAAATATCGGGATTCATTTTTTTGATATGCTCATCTGGATTTTCGGCAAGGTTCAGACAAATATTGTCCATCTGTTTGAACCGGATAAATCTGCAGGCTATCTTGAACTTGAAAGGGCCAGGGTAAGGTGGTTCTTAAGTGTGGATGAAAAAACACTTCCTGAAGAAGTGGCAGCATCAGGTCAGAGAACCTATCGATCCATTACACTTGGAGGCAAGGAGATAGAGTTCAGTGCCGGGTTTACAGATTTGCACACCCTAAGTTACCAGAATATTTTACAAGGAAAAGGATTTGGGCTTGACCTGGCAAGACCCAGCATAGAGACTGTCTATACCATAAGACATTCCAAACCAGAACTTTCCAGAGGAGAGCAGCATCCGTTCTGCTATAATTTGCAGAATCCATGATTTTATTTATATGAAAGTAACCAAAATTTTTTAAACAAATTCAAAAAAGTTGTGTGTAAATGATTAAAATACTAACAATTGTCGGTGCCAGACCCCAGTTCATAAAAGCCGCCCCCGTATCCAGGGCTATAATTGAGCACAATAAAACAGCGACGGAAGATCACCAGCTCCAGGAAATAATTCTTCATTCAGGTCAGCATTTTGATAAAAATATGTCTGAAGTGTTTTTCAACGAGTTGAATATCCCTGCACCTCAATACAATTTAGGTATCCAGGGCGGATCACATGGTTCCATGACCGGAAGGATGCTGGAAAAAATTGAAGCTGTGCTCCTGAAAGAAACTCCTGATCTTGTAATTGTTTATGGAGATACCAACACCACTCTTGCCGGTGCCCTTGCCGCCTCAAAAATGAACATTAAAATAGCCCACATCGAAGCAGGCTTAAGATCCTGGAACCGGCAGATGCCTGAAGAAATCAACCGCATCCTCACCGACCATTTGTCCTATATCCTGTTTTGCCCGACCTTTCAGGCAGTTGAAAACCTGAAAAAAGAAGGGATTCAAAAAAATGTGATTCATTCTGGAGATGTAATGTTTGATGCAGCCCTTCTTGCCGCAGACCTGGCAGACAAACATAATTCAATCCTGAAAACAACAGGCCTGCAGCCCCGTGAATATTTCCTGGCAACCCTGCACCGGGCGGAAAACACTGATAATGAAACCCGCCTGAGATCCATTTTATCTGCATTAAACAAATTAAGCCTGCAAAAACCTGTTGTCCTGCCCGTCCATCCCAGGACAATTAAAAAAATCAAGGCATTCGGCCTGGAAAGTCTGACAGCCAATTTAAAAATGATGGCTCCTGTTTCTTTCCTGGAAATGGTCGCTCTGGAAAAAAGTGCAGCCATAATTTTAACAGACTCAGGCGGCGTGCAAAAAGAGGCCTATTTCCATGGCATACCCTGTATTACCCTGCGGGATGAAACCGAATGGATAGAAACAGTTGAAACAGGCTGGAACACCCTGGCTGGATGTGATGTAAACCAGATCCTTGAAGCATCAAAAAAAAGATCGCAAGGCACCCCCATCCATGAATATGGAACGGGCACTGCCTCCAGGAAAATAATCAAAATCCTGAACGCAAAGTTATTTTTGAGTGAACCCTAAGCTCAAGCGATAAAAAAAGGATGGCAATTTGTATTCCGAGTTGACAGGGAAAGCGATATATATTAAATAAATTTTTATGCAGTATCATTAACCTGATTCACATCTATGGTGCAGGAAAGGATTACTATGGAAATATTATTCTGGGGAACCCGCGGCTCATTACCCTGTGCCGTCACATCGGAAATGATCAGAAAAAAGATAAAATCCGCACTTGCCATTGCACTGGAAAAAAAACTTTCAGCCTTTGATGACCTGGATCGGTTTGTGGAAACTCAGCTGCCTTTTTCCGTCTCAAGCGGGTATGGATGCAATACCCCATGTGTTGAGATCATTGGCGGCAGTGAGTCTGTTATTTGCGATGCCGGCTCTGGATTGCGGGATTATGGCAATTGGGTAATGAAAAACCCCGGGGAAAAGGCAAAACAATCCGGCCAGGTTTTTAATATCTTCATGTCCCATCTTCACTGGGACCATATTCATGGATTTCCTTTTTTTACACCGGCATACATACCCGGCAACACCATTAATATTTTCGGATTCCATGAAAATTTGGAGGAAGCGTTTAAAAGACAGCAGGCAGAACCCAGTTTCCCCGTTCCCTTAGAGGTGCTTTCTGCCACGATTAATTTTACCACCCTGGAGCTTGAAAAAGAACATTCCATTGCCGGATTTAAGATTTTTGGCATAGAACAGAATCACCCGGGCAAATCTTATGGATATTCATTTGAAAAAAATAATAGAAAAATTATTTATTCCACAGACTCTGAGCATAAGTTGGACAAAAAAAAACCAGATGAGTTTATCCGGTTTTGTAAAGACGCTGATATATTGATCAATGATGCCCAATATTATTTGTTTGATGCCCTTGAGACAAAGGAAAACTGGGGGCATTCAAGCAATATAGTTGTAACGGAGCTGGCAGTACGTTCAAATGTCAAACATCTGTGCATGTTCCACCATGAACATACCAGTGATGACACGGTTCTGGATAAGTTCTTAAAAGAGACAAAAAGATATTTAAAACTCTATGATAAATCATCTTCCCTGATTATTGACATGGCCTATGATGGCATGCGTATAACATTGGAGGAAGAGATCCCGTGTGAAGAGCCGGAAAAACATGTAAAACAGGGATTGGATACGTTCATTGAAGAAAAAGATGATCTGGTCATCTTTAATTTGGCCGGGCGAATGGACGCAGTAACCTGCACGGATCTTGAGAAAAACTTTCTAAAACAACTGGATTCAGGCAAAAAAGGGTTTATCCTGAACATGAAATCTCTTGATTATATCAGCAGTGCCGGCCTGCGCAGTGTGCTTTTGTGCAAAAAACAAGCAGCCCAGGCAAACAGGCAATTTCTTATCTGCGAGTTGAAAGGGATGGTCCTGAATGTATTTAAAATTGCAGGTTTTTCTTCATTCATGGATTTGGATTTTTCCCTTCAAGAGAGTATTAATAAAATAACAACACCCTGATCTGTTAAGAGACTTTTAAAAACAAAGTCTTTTCTACCCTTTGAAGTTGTCGATAAAAAAATAGATGCTGAATCAGAGTTTTTGTCAAGGCGCATAACTTGTTTCATACTTATATTTGGAGGAATTTAAATGACTAAAAAGGATGAAAGTTTGGGAAAATATGAGGAGGAGATATTTGACCTGAAGAGGGGAATAGAGGAGGCCCGGGCATTTGCATTAAGTAAACAGGACCTGGTTCTTGAATTGGTTAAGATAGGCACTGCCCTTTCAGGTCAAAAGGATCATGAGCGTCTGCTGGAAATGATAGTCGAGCTGGCCAAACGTTTTACCAATGCGGATGGCTGTACTCTTTATATAAGGGATGAAAAAGAAAAATCTTTGCGTTTTACCGTTGTTCAGTGTGACACTTTAGGGGTTAAGATGGGGGGACGGGCAGCAAAAATCAGCTGGCCGCCCGTAGCTCTTAACCTGGCTGATGGCAGCGAGAACCATGGAAACGTCTCTGCCCATTGCGCCCTTACGGGAAAGAAGATCAAAATTTCCGATGTTTACAGTTCTGATTTTGATTTCCAGGGAACCAGGAATTTTGATTTGAAAAACGGCTACCGATCAAAATCAATGCTGGTCCTTCCCATGATGAATCATGATGATGAAGTGATCGGGGTTATTCAGCTGATTAATGCCCAGAACCGTTTTACTAATGAGGTTGAGGATTTTATGGATACTGGAATTGAGATAGTGACCAGTCTTGCTTCTCAGGCTGCCATCGCTATAACCAATATCCAGTTAATCAGCGGTCTGGAAGAGTTATTGCAGTCCATTGTAAAGATGGTGGCAACTGCCATTGATGAAAAATCGCCATACACGGGAGGTCATGTCCAGCGGGTAGCCAACTTTACCGAAGAGATTGTCAAGAAGATTAACCAGACTAAGACCGGCAGATTCGCCGGGATAGATTTTAATGAGGACCAGGCAAAGGAGATCAAAATGGCGGCCTGGTTGCATGATGTGGGTAAAATTATTACGCCGGAACATATTATTGATAAATCCAAAAAGCTTGAGACAATCTTTGACCGGATAGAAGTGATTAAACTGCGAATTGAGTTACTGAAGAAAGATTCAATAATCAATCAGCTTAAACGCCAGATTGATCTTGTAAGTGTTAAGCCTGATGTCTTAGATGATTTTGCCGATGAAATTAGAGAACTGGATGAACAATTTGCCTTTATGCAGGAAATTAATACGGGCGGTGAGTTTTTAAGAGATGAAAGTTTGGAACGATTGCTGAAGATGGCTGCCTGTGAGCTTGATATAGCCGGGAATGTGCAACCACTGCTCAATGATGATGAATTAAAAAATTTAAGTATTCGTAAGGGTACGCTGATCGACAGCGAGAGGGAAGTGATCAATAATCATGCGGCAGTCACCTTGAAAATGCTTGAGGCTCTGCCGTTTCCCAAAAAATTGGCACAGGTGCCCGTCTATGCCGGGATGCACCATGAAAAGATGGACGGCAGCGGCTATCCCCAGGGGCTTACGGCTGAACAGGTCCCGTTGCCGGCCCGGATTCTGGCAGTGGCTGATATCTTTGAGGCCTTGACCGCGGCTGACCGCCCTTATAAGCTTGGAAAATTAATGTCGGAATCCATGCGGATAATGGGCTTTATGGTCAAGGACAATCATCTGGACAGCGAGTTATGTGACCTGATTGTTGAATCTGGCCTGGCTGCCGATTACGCCCGCCAGTATATCTCCGAGAGGCAGCAGGATGATTTTGTCTGGGCAGGAAAGAAGTATGATATAAAGGGGTCAAACCCTTGAATCCTGGTCCTTTGCAGCCGAACCGACTATTATATTTCGGGAACGCTCTGCAGCTCCGGAAACTGCTTTTCCCGCAATATCCTGGACCTGTTGATATGCTTTTTCCTGCTGATTGTTGAGTTTTTCTATCTGTTTTCCCTGGTCTTTGGTGAGGGATTCCAGAGCCTCGATTTTGGCTTTTAGAACATTTTTTTCTCCTTCAAAACCTTTGATCAGAAGCGCTTCTTTCTGTTTGAAGTGCTCTGTAATATTCTGTTGGGTTTCCTTGACAGACGCGGTTACTCTTTTTTCAAGTTCTTTAGGGAAAGAATCAACCTGCTCCTGTAAATGCTCCATTTTTTGTTCTCGTTCTGCTACATGTTTTTCTCTTTCATCCAGTTCAATGCTCTTTGATTGCTGTAATTTTTCAAATTGCTCCTGTTTTTGTTTTATCTCCTTACTAACAATATCCATCTCATCTGAGAATTTATTTTTTTCAATTTCTTGAGTTCTTTTCATCTGATATTCGTATTCTTCTTTTTCACGTATTCTCTGATTCTTGGTTTTGGTCTTCTCCTCAGCCAAAGCTTCCAGATATTCTTTTTTTTCTTTTTCCCAGTTAGCTTTAGTTTCTGATATCTGGGTTTCAAGTTTTTCTCGGATTGTTAACAGGTCATTTTCCTGTTTGGCCCGCTTTTCACTGAGCTCACTGGTGAGGTTCTCGCGATTTTGTGCCATTTCAGCTTCAAACTTTTCTTTTGCATAGTTTTGTGCTTCAATTATTGCCGCTAAATTGGCAGCCTGTGTTTCAATTCCATAAATTTCATTAAGTTCTTTTTGTTTTAATTTAATTGCCTGGTTAAGATTTTCATATTTTTCAGCTTCAGCCTCAACTTTATCAGATAGTCCTGTCAGTTCCTTGTTTATTGAAATTTTGAGGTTATGTATATGGGTGCTTAGATCTGATGAAGCTGTCTGCTCAGCTTTCTGCAAGGTTTCAATATTTTTTGTTTCTTTCTTGATCTTTTCAGGATCTAATTTTGTTTTTTCCTTTTCCTTGATTTGCTGCCGCATCTTATCAATGATTTCCAGCATCTCTTTTTTCGTATTTTTCATAGAAACTTCTTCAACCATTTCAAATCTCCTTTTTCCACGTTGACAATTGACCATAGGATACCAAAAAACTATTTGTTGTATGACCCCGTTTAAAACCCCGGGTTTTAAAAAGAAAACAGTTTAAACCCAGCAATAGATGCCATATGAACAAAATCTTTATCATTATGAAGAAGCAATAAATCATGTTCAATGGCTATCTGTACAAGGTTGTTATTATAAACCTCCTTATATGCTCAACAATGTACCGAATTTTATTTTTTTGTCAATGGTATGCGTGATTTTGTGATTATAAAAGCATGCGTAGACCATCCAGCACTCACAATTTATTAAGGATCTGGATACTTTTCTAAAAGCCGTTATAAAGAAAATTTAAATTAATAAAAGATTGACATTTCAGACTCAGCGCCTTACACTCAAGTAAGATATTAATCCAAGTAAGGGAATAAAGCAAGAGGGGAATATTATGGCATTAGCAACTCTCACAACAAAAGGTCAGGTTACAATTCCTAAAGCAATAAGAGATTTTCTTAAAATAAACTTTGGCGACAAAATTGAAATCATTGTTACAGAAAAAAAAAGAGAAGCCATAATCAGGCCAGTCTCTAAAAAAGTAGATGACCTTTTTCGCAAATTATATAAACCAGGAAGAGAAGTCGTATCTATAGAAACTATGGACGATGGAATCAGAAATCGAATGAAAAATAAATTCAAATGAAAGCTATAGATACAAATATTTTAATTCGATTTTTAACTGGGGATGATGAACTGCAGGCCCATAAAGTCTATTCGATTTTTAAAAACGTTGAATTAGAGAAAAAAACGCTATTTGTGCCATTGCTTATAATTTTAGAAACTATATGGGTTTTAGATTCCGTTTATGAAATATCAAGAACTGAAATTTTAGAATCCATAAGTGAGCTTTTATTGATGCCCATCTTTAAATTTGGTCAGCATTCAGCATTGCAGCAGTTGGTTCATTCCGCACAAGGGAATAAATATGATCTTTCTGACCTGTTGATTGCACAGTCGGCAAAAATAAATGGTTGCGAGTCTGTTCTTACGTTTGACAAGAAAGCATCAAAATTCAAATTATTTGAATTTATAAATTAGAAGTCAGGCAAATTCTGGAAACAAGCTTAAAACCCGGTTTTTGACCCCAAAAACCCGGCGCTAAGAGACAAAACACCCCAAAATTGCAACGATTCTTCCATAAAAACAAACACTTATCAGGGTCAGACCCCGTCTTCAAATTTTTTCTTGTCATAACATTGTCAGTACGTTATACTTTCAATATAAATGAAAGGAGGTGCTCATGACCAGTTTAACACAATCAAAATCCGAACGTATTGACGTACGTGCGAGTATTGCGGTCAAGCAATTGTTGCAAGAGGCCGCTCGTGCCTGCCATAAAAATGTAAGTGAGTTTTTGTTGGAAGCAGGCATCACTGCGGCCAATCAGGCCTTGGCGAATCGACGTCATTTTGGACTGGACAATGCCCAATGGGAGATGTTCCAGCAAGTTTTAGATCGCCCGGTACAATCCAAACCCCGCCTTAAGAAGCTAATGATGTAGCCCGCCAGTGGTATACTGAGTGGGAATTCGAACCCAGCCCCACCGACCCATTCCACTTGTTCCTGATACTCAAAGATCTGAAGGCGATTGTAGGAAAAAAATAAATTAGCCGCCCCGGTTAAATACGCTTCGCTCCTCATTGGCATGAATTTAAGAAGGCAGGCAGATGAACGCAGAGGGGGAAGGACAGTGGTCGGTAGTCAGGAGTCGGGGGTCAGAAGGGAAAAGAGAGAAAAGGAATAGCCGCAAAAAGGCGCAAGAGACGCAAAAGAAGAAAAAAGGGGTCTCGCGCAAAGGCGCAAGAGGCGCAAAGATAAAGAGGGAATAGGAAAGAGAATATAGGAAAGGGACAGGCGGGGCAGAGGGCAGAGAGAGATAATGAGCTGATAAGCTGATGAGCTGTTAGCGCGGGGCGGGAGTTAACTTAGGGGTGGATAAAAGACTCGGATGTTAAACATGCTGAAAAGGCTGAATTT
>JACNHV010000028.1 GCA_014383445.1 Candidatus Desulfobacula maris
CGGCAGCAATGGCCACGGGCCGGATCTTGCCGGCGGCGATCATAGATTTAGCCGGTCCTATAGCCACGAACATAGAATCAATATGGCCACCTGCAAGGGCCGCAAGAGAAGGTCCCCATCCCTTATAAGGGACTTGTGTAAATTGAACTTTGGCCACATTGGCAAATTCAGATGAATAAAGGTGATCAATAACTCCGGCCCCTGCATTCCCATTTTTTATTTTGCCGGGATTTTCCTTGGCAAATGCAACAAACTCAAGAAGGGTTTTCCAAGACGTTTGGGTACTGGTCAGCAAAAACAGGGATGGGTTGATAACACCGGATACTGCTTTATATTTATTCATCATCACAGGGGATACGGAGGTGTACTGCGCAATAGCGGCACTGATGCCGAGAAACCCAAGCGTATATCCGTCCGGGTTTGAATCCGCAAGAGCTGTCGCACCCACCATGGAGCCGGCACCCGGCATATTCTTCACTACAACCGGTTTTCCCAGATCTTTTTCCATCTGGGCAGCCAGAATACGGCATGTCATATCACCGGAGCCGCCCGGCGACCATGGAACGATCAAGGTTATCGTTTTTTGTGGAAAATCAGCATAGCATTTTGCCTCTGAAATCACCAGAACGGTTGTCAGTGTAAATAATCCCAAAATGATTGAACAAAAAATACTAGTTAGATTTCGATTTTTCATAATTTTTTCTCCTTCATCCCATTTTCATGTTTAATGAACACACACAATAATAACTAAGCCCATCGTTCAGTTACCGTTTTTTGATCCAGAAAAAGTCGCATGGAATCAATTCTGGTTTTTGCTGTTCCCTGGGCAGACTCATTTTTTGATCCCAGGGGAAAAAAGGCATAGGGCTGAGGAACAGGGACATTAATGCCGACATTACCCACATCCGCCTCTTTTGTGAATTTACGGGCCATCGCACCACTCTGGGTAAACAGACATGCTGAATGGCCATAATCATCTTTGTTGTTGATCAGATCCAGGGCCTCATCAATGTCTTTAACCCTTATGAGATTGGCCACCGGGCCAAAGGATTCCTGCCTGGCAATGAACATATCCGGGTCAACATTTTCAAACACAGTGGGACCGACAAAAAAACCGCCTTCAAAACCTTTAACAGTGGCATTTCTGCCATCCAAAAGAATTTTAGCGCCATCGGCAATTCCCCTGTCGATGAAATCAATGACTTTTTGCTGTCCCTTTTTAGAAACCAGAGGGCCAAGTTCAGTGCTTTCATCAAGGCCATATCCCATTTTCATGGCTGCGGATGCTGCAACAAAGGCTTCTTTGAGTTTGTCATAAACCCCATCCATAACCAGCAGGTTATCAGCACCCAGACATCGTTGTCCTGCCATACCATAGCAACCGCGTAAAAGCCCGTTCACGGCTGTCTTAATATCCATGTCTTCGGTCAAAACCACATGATTTTTACCATTCCCATTGATTGAGGCTTCTTTTCCAAGCTCTCCAGCCCGGGCAAAAAGTTTTCTTCCCACGTCTGTTGATCCAATAAACCCCACACCCTTTACATGGGGATGACTCAAAATCTTATCATTGACATTGCGACCACCATATACAAGATTCATAAGTCCGGGAGGAAAGCCAGCCACTTCCCGGGTCACTTCAAATATTGCCTGGGCGCAAAGAGGATCCTCTTTACTGGGGCTTACAATCACAGGGCATCCACTGGCAAAGGCATAGGGGACAAAGGATGACCATGCGTGCATGGGGATATTGTTGGGAGTAATGATAAGAAAAACCCCCCTGGGCTCCCAGTAAAGAGTCTGGTCCAGCCCTTTGGCAAGATCACTGACATATTCTCCCTTGGTCAAAAGGAGAAGGGCTGAACAGGCGGACTCAATATTCTCTATGCATCTGCTAAGCGTTCCTCTGGCTTCACCAATTGTGCGGCCATGATCCTGGACAAGTATTCTGGAAAGCCAGTCCGCCTTTTCCACAAATTTCTGTCTTAAATCAAAAAGATACTTTGCCTTGTCCCTGAGCGGAACAGCACCCCATGTTTTCATGGCTGCATGGGCAGACTCAATAGCCTGGTTTACTTCCTCATCGGTTGCTGAGGGAAATGTTGCAATAACTTCGCCAGTAGCCGGGTTCACGTTCTCATAAACCTGGGTTGACCGGGACTCAATCCACTCACCATTTATGTATTGCTTTAACTTGCCATAATTTTGTTGTACTTCTTTTAAAACTGCCATTTAAATATCCTTTCTATTATTATCGAATACCTCATCCTTATTAAAACAATGAAACTAACTAACTCTTAATTCTTTTGTAAGGGTCGAATCAAAAATGCCCGGAACCTTTATCAAAAAATTCATGGCATCAAGCACATGCTCTTTCATGATTTTGCAGGCATTTTTTGTATCCCTTTCCAAAAATTTTTCAACAATTTTCTTATGGTATTTCAAAGATCCTGTCAGGTGGTTCTTATCATGTAATGTCTGGTAACTGAATCTTTGAATCTGTTTATGAAGATTGGAAGCCATTATCTCAAGGCGCCGGTTTCCAGCAATATCCATAATCCGGATATGAAACTTGCGATGAAATTTCTGGTAGTTAAGAATATCTGAACCCTCGACATGTATGCACTCCTCCATTTTTTGAACCAGGTCACCAAGCTCTTCAAGCTGCTCACCTGTAATGTGCTCCAGTGCTAGCTCGGTAGCCATTGCATAAAGATTGGCTTTCAGCATATAGACTTCAATAACATCCGCCTTGCTCATTTCAACAACAAAAACTCCCCTTCTGGGCTTTCTGATGACCAGGCCCTCACTTTCAAGGGCTTTAAATGCTTCCCGAACCGGGGGCCTGCTTATCTCCAGCTTAGATGCAATCTCATCTTCCTTTATCTGCTGGCCAGGCTTTAAACTCTCCGTAACGATCCAATTTTCCAAATAGCGTTTGGCCATATCAGTCAAGGACTCTATTTTCATATTTCTCCTGATGATTCGTTATTATTTTGGGGGTTCGTTAAAAGAAACCAAAAATTGTTTATTGTATCAGACCTCTGTACAGAAGCATTATATTAGCATTGTTTTTTGGACAAATTAAAATCCATTTCTGACTTCAAACCTTGGAAAAGCATCATTTTGTGATGAAAGTAGGGTCAAATTTGAGAATCGAGTGTCCAATTTATCTGTCAAATAAGTAGGATCTA
>JACNHV010000144.1 GCA_014383445.1 Candidatus Desulfobacula maris
TCATTCTCGTCTTCGACTATTTCCGGTGTAATGGGTTTGTTGTCATCAGTCATAAGCCACCTCTTAAGAAAAGTTGATATGCTACTAAAGATAGATAATACCATTATTATAATATTGTTTACACCCTGACAACTTTAAAAGCAAATTTCATACCGAATCTATATGCAAATCAAATAAAGTAACTAATAAAACACATAATACGAAAAAATATTTGATTAAATGTTTGGCCGGGAATAAGAAATATTCACCTGGCCCAAGACCTCAAGGCCCTTAGGGTCAGGTGAAATTATCAGTTATACCTTTATAAGAATAAAATCTCTCTAAAGTAAATTCAGTTTAAGGCATTTCGCCTGCTATTGTAACTCTTTCTCGAAAAATTATTCGCGTTTCAATTCTCCGACAATATTATCCTTCTGCCTTTTTTTCGAGTTCATCCAGTTTATCAGGATCAGAAACTGCAATGTCAACAAGGCACTGTGGGATAGAGCTTTGTTCACACATCACCCTGATTTCTTTCTCTTCTTCGCTGAATTCCATGATTTCTCGAATTGAATCGATGTGGTCAATCATCTCTTCCGGGGTAATATCTTCCAAAGCAGGACCTGCAGCTTCCGCCTTTTTCTTTGCGGCTGCTTCCTCTGCTAATCTTTGTTGCTCCTTGATTTCCTCTTCCATGGCTTTTTTGGCATTGTTAATAGCACCCTGGCCAACTTCTGCCATCTCTATGATCAACTCCTCTGCCACATTATTGGTAATTAAATGCTTCACCTTCTCTTCTTCTGATTTGCCGTCAACCTTCTCCAGCAGGTTTGCCACTCTTTTTCTCTCTGCCTTTTCCTTTGCAATCTCAGCCTCCACCTCGGCTAGTTTTTCTTCTGGAATGCCTAATTTATTTACGATCACCTCGCGTTCCATCTGTTCTCCAATGAGGTATCGGATACTTTCACTTTCAGACAGTTCTTTTGCTTTTTTTATAAGCAAATCAAGTCTTGTCTCTTCGATAATCTGTATTATGTCTGGTCTATGTTCGACATTCCTGAATTCTTTCCACGTTTCACCAAGATTGTCGATAAGGTTAGTGGTCGCTGAATAAGGATCGAGCACGTCCTCCAGTGAAAGCGCCGAGATTGCATCGTTAAAATCCTTCATCAGCGGCCTCCCAACTTCCAGCATGTCATCCATCGCCCATCGCAACTGCATAATCCTGCCTCCGCTTGTGGAAACATTAAAACCTGCATTGTCAAGGTCGCCGATAATCTTTTGAATCGCTTCTTCCTTGGCTTGCCCTGAGAGTTCTCCTGCGTTAAGCTCAAGTAGATTCTCCTCAATTCCTAACCAGAGTGACTTTTTTTGCGTTTCGTCGGTCGTCGTCATTTTTTAATCTCCTTTTATTGATATGTCTTGCTTAATTTCAATTAGCCGCCTGAATTCCAGTGAAAAGGGTTCATTATCGATAAAGTTTATTTTTTTGATTTCTCACCCAGCCTGCTGAAAAAAAATATATGTAATTTTTTATGCCACATGAAAATTATTATCCTCTCCAAAGTATTGGCTCCCGGAAAAGCACAATTTTGAGACTCAACCTTAACTTTTTGAAGAATTGTTGCCTTTCATATCTATGTATACCGGATTTTGTAACTGACCTCAAGCTACATAAGTAATTATACAGATTTGTCGAATATTTGATTATTAATGATATCCAGCTAATAAACCATAAAAATTGGTTTCCTCGGGAGGGATCATTTATCAGGAGTTGAACTCAGCAGTTTACTGAGCATTTCTTTCTAACATGGAACAAGAATCCTGGCCAGTTGTGCAAACCCTATCCCGCCTTTTCCCTTTGTTATCCATGCAGGTTTAAAGGAAAGCCTGTCCTGGAAGGCAAGGACATTGGCAACACCGACAGCATTGGGAAAATATTCAAACATGGGCTCATCATTGGGCGAGTCCCCGACAAAGATCACATTTTGCCTGATTGCATCCAGATCGGTTTTAAATATTTCTGTGAACAATATTCTGGTCATGGAAAGCTTATCATAGTTTCCGAACCACCCATTCACATGAATAGAACTGACTTTTGCTGTTGCACCATATTGTTCAAATATATCAACAATATCATCAATATCAGTCTGGGAAAGGAGAGGAACATCTTCGGCAAAATCAATGGCAAGATCGGCTTCCCTGTATGATTGATCAGCAGAAACCACACATCCTGGAACCGCCTGCAGAATCGTTTTTTTTACAGCAGCTATTTTTTTTTGATCCTGCTTACGCTCCGGATCAGTTTTAAAATATCTGCGGATCATTTTTTTTGTGTCATTATCATACACAAAGTAAAATGCCCCGTTTTCTCCAACGACCCCTTTTACAGGCCACATTCTGGCGATATGATCGCACCATCCAGCTGGCCTGCCGGTAATGGGGATCACTTTTATACCGGCATTGTCAAGGTCTTCCATGGCCTGGAAAGCACAGGCCGGAATTTTGCCTTCATTGGTTATGGTATCATCAATATCTGTAAGAAGATAAGTGATGCCAGGCCTTTGTTCCTGTGGGAAATCGTTTATAGGTTTCATTATTACTTTTTAGTGAAGATAGCGGTGATGCTTAATCAAGATTTATTTTTCTTTCTCGATCAGGCCTTTTACAAACCATCTTTGCATGAACAGCACCACCAGAACCGGGGGAAGCATGACAAGGAGGGTTGCACAAAGGGCAATATTCCACTCGGGCAGATCATCAGCCTGGGGTATCAAATTTAGAAGGCCGATGACAGCCGTTGTCATTTTAGGATTGGTGGTAATCAGCAGGGGCCAGAGGTATTGATTATATCCATATACAAATTCAATTACCACAAGCGCGGCAATATTTGTCTTGGACAGGGGAAAAAGGATTTTCCTGAAAAAGATCATGGGAGAAGCCCCGTCCATTTTTGCTGCCTCACAAAGTTCTTCCGGAACAGTCAGAAAAAACTGTCTGAACAAAAAAGTGCAGGTTGCCGATGCCACCAGGGGCAGAACAAGTCCTGTGTGACTGTCAAGCAGACTCCAATTGAGATTAATGGTTATGTCATTACCCGCAAACCATGACAAAAGGCCCTCCAGGTGCAGGACATTACACAGGGCCTGGATGGGGTAAAGGACATTGGCGGCCATTTCATAGGTGGGAAGAATCCTGACTTCCACTGGCAGCATTAATGTGCAGAAAACCGATGCAAAAGCCACAACCCTGAATCTGTAATCAAAGTAAACAATGGAAAATGCGCCGATCATGGACACGGCAATTTTGCCCACGGTGATGCCTGATGCCATAATAACGGAATTTAAAATCTGGGTTCCAAGATTTCCCCTTGACCAGGCTTCTTTCATATTGACCATGAACTGGTCACCCGGAATGAGCGGCATGGGGACTTGCGATACCTGATCCAAAGGCAGGGTTGCTGCGATCAGGCTGTAAAGTATGGGAAATCCGACAATAAATATTCCCATCAGTAAAAATACATAGGTAAAAAAATCAAGTATGGGTGTCTTTTCAACCATAATATTTATCCCCCATATTGCACCTTTTTTTCAACAAACCTGAATTGAAGAAAGGTGATAACAATGATAAGGGACATCAGCACCACGGACTGGGCAGCCGAAGAACCAAGATTCAGGCCCACAAATCCATCCTGATACACCTTGTAAACCAGAATATTGGTTGAGCCGCCAGGCCCCCCCTGGGTGATGGTATGAATAATACCAAAGGTTTCAAAAAAAGAATAAATAATATTCATCACCGTTAAAAAAAAGAATGTCGGAGATAACAAAGGGAATGAAATGAACCAGAATCTTTTAAAGGGGCTTGCCCCATCAATGGCTGCTGCCTCAATCAAGGATTTGGGTATGGCCTGCATCCCTGCCATGAAAAACACAAAATTATAACTGATCTGCTTCCAGGCACTGGCCATGACGATCATTACCATGGCATCGCTTCCGTATAGAACCGGGTTCCAATCAACCCCGAGCCATTCCTTAATCCCTAAGGCCACAATGCCATAGGAGGGATGGAGCAGGAAAAGCCATAGGATCCCTGAGATTGCCGGTGCCACAGCATAGGGCCATATGAGCATGGTTCTGATCAATGCCTTGGCTTGAAGCGCCCTGTTTGCCATGGAGGCAATAAAAAGTCCCAGGGATAAAGATACAGCGGCAACAGCAAGACTGAAAAAAAAAGTGGTGAAAATCGATTTCAGGTAGAGGGGATCTGTAAAAAGTCCAATATAATTATAAAACCATACAAATTTAGACTGCCTTCCAAAGGGATCACTTAACAGAAAAGACTGAGAAAGTCCCTGGATAGCCGGCCAATAAAAAAAGGTCAGAGTAACCACCATCTGGGGTAAAATCAACAGATAGGGCAAATATTTTGATTTGAAGAATGAACGTTTTATCATGGTTTTATTTTGATTTTGTCATGGTTTAAGCATGATTTTATCTGGGGCAAAAAAAGGAGTCAGAAAAATATTAAATCTATTGATCTGACCCCTTTTGTGTCTATTTATTTATAGGTTTTTTCAAAGGTTCTCAACTGCTCATTACTTCTTGCCACTGCATTATCCAACGCTTCCTGGGGAGATTTTTTCCCATTCCAGACAAGTTCCAGTTCTTCATTAATAATATTTCTGATCTGGACAAAGTAACCCAGCCGCAATCCCCTTGAAATTGTAGTCGGGATTGCCCGGTTAAGCTGAGTGATCCCCACTTCCTGGAGCGGTTCAGCATCATAATACCCTTTGGATTTCAAAGAATCATAGGCATCAATTGTAATGGGAAAATATCCACTTCCCTTGTGCCAGTATTCCTGCATATCATTGGATGCCAGAAATTTCAAGAAGGCTGCAACCCCCTTATACTCTTTTTTTGGATGTCCATTGAGTACCCATAAAGATGCCCCTCCAATGATACTGTTCTGGAGTTTTGCTGTCCCTGCTTCCACTGGAAGGGGGGCTGCATCCCATTTAAAATCCTTGGCTGATTTTTTCAATTTTCCAATAGCGCTGATGGAATCCATATATACAGCAACATTTTGAGCTACGAATTCAGCTGACGGGCCCTGGTATTTCTGGCCTCCATACATAAACCGGTTGTCATCTGCCCATGATTTAAGTCGTGCTATATGCTTTACAACCTGGGGATTATTAATCTGGAGCTCGCAGTCAAGCCCTTCATACCCGTTGGCTTTGCTGGCAAAAGCAAGGTTATGGATGGCAGAGTAATTTTCTATCTGGGTCCAGGACTGCCAAGCTGTAACCATACCTGCCGGAGCAATCTTGCCATCGACAATTTTTTTAGTAATTTCACCCAGTTCATCCCATGTAATGGGATCAGTTTTTGATAAAGGCGCAATGCCTGCTTTTTGAAACATGTCTACATTGTAATACATAACAGGTGTAGAAGAATTAAACGGCATGGACATTAGATTACCGTCAGCATTCATATAATAGGAAAGAACTGCCTGCATATATCTGGACCAGTCCACTTCAATGCCGGCATCCTTCATGAGTGTGAAAACAGGATAAATGGCGCCTGAAAGCATCATGGTCTGGGTTCCCACTTCAAAAACCTGGAGAATATGGGGCTGTTTTTTTGCCCTGAAAGCGGCAACCCCAGCATTCATTACTTCATCATAATTCCCCTTGTTGGTTCCAACAACCTTGTACTCTGATTGAGAGGCATTAAAATCCCCAATCATTTTATCAACCAAATCACCCCTGGGGCCTCTCATGGCATGCCACCAGTCAATTGTTGTGGGTTCAGCAAAAACAGATATCGGGAATACCAGGCTTACTGCAATCATTAAAAATACAAACAATTTTGTTAATTTCATTTAGTTTTCCTCCTTACTTGGGTTGTTTAAAAAATTTCTTTTTATTGAGCAGATCAAATACAAACACAATATTTCATTGTTTTTTTATTTACTCAGTTGTTTTTTTATTCTTTCAGATTTATTAGGATATTGTTCAAGAGTCAAGATTAAATTCATTTTTGTAAAAAAGATTTGCATAATGCTAATTTTTATAGTTTTATGATTCTTAAAAAAATAATAAATTTTTAATAAAATACAGAAATCAGGATATTAAATGGCTGAGCTTAACTTTAACAATGTTATCAAAAAATATGGTAAAACTGAGGTAATTCATGAAATAAACCTTGATATAAAGGACAAAGAATTCATTGTCCTTGTCGGACCTTCAGGGTGCGGTAAATCAACCTTGCTCAGAATGGTCGCAGGGTTAGAGGTGATAACCCACGGTACGATTTCCATTGATGGTAAAATAGTCAATGATATCACACCAAAAGACCGGGGCCTTGCCATGGTGTTTCAAAACTATGCGCTTTATCCCCACATGAATGTGTTAGAAAATATGTCCTTTGGGTTAAAACTGATGAAAACACCCAAGGACGAGATCAAGCAAAGGGTAGAGGAAGTGGCGGCTATTCTGGGTCTTGAAGATCTGCTGTTAAGAAGGCCCCATGAGCTCTCCGGAGGGCAGCGACAAAGGGTGGCCATGGGACGGGCAATGGTCAGGAAACCTTCTATTTTTCTTTTTGATGAACCCTTGTCAAACCTGGATGCCAAGCTTCGTATCCAGATGAGGGCAGAAATAAAAATGCTGCATCAGAGGGTAAATTCCACAATGATTTATGTTACCCATGACCAGGTAGAGGCCATGACCCTGGCTGATAGGATTGTTGTTCTAAGGGATGGATACATAGAGCAGGTCGGCACCCCCATTGAACTTTTTTCAACGCCTGTAAATACATTTGTTGCAGGATTTATCGGCACCCCGCCCATGAACCTTGTTGACTGCAGAATCAATAAAGAAAAGAACCAGACCTTTGTCCAATTTGAACAAGGGCTCAGGATTCCTGTCCCAGATAAGGAAGGAACAAAGTTGGTTCACGATCAAAAAGTTGTATTCGGGCTTCGCGCAGAAGAAATCACACCGGTAAAGACCCAGAAACAATTTCCAGAGGAATGGATATTTAACGCCAATGTCCTGGTTGTTGAGCCTTTGGGAAATGAAACCCAGCTTCATGTGGATATTATGGGAATCAGAGTTTTATCCAGATGTGGCGGAAGACGGGTTGTCAGGGCAAAGGAAAAGATTAATCTGGGCATGAACCTCAATGAAATGCATTTATTTGATGCCAAAACCACCCAGGTGATTTACTGATTTAACAGGCTTTCATCATCTTGGAAAATAAAAATTCCTACCATATCATTGATGACCGCATACAAAGACGGGACAAAAATAAGGGTTAAAATAGTGGCTGCAATCAGGCCAAAGCTGATACTGACGGCCATTGGAATTAAAAACTGTGCCTGAAAACTGGTTTCCAGAAGAAGCGGAAAAAGGCCTGCAACAGTTGTCACTGAAGTCAATAAAACCGGTCTGAACCTGTTTTGCCCGGCTTCAATGACGGAGTCAAAAACCCCTGAACCTTGCCTGACCTTTGAATTGATAAAATCTATTAAAATCAAAGAATCGTTCACCACTATTCCGGACAGGGCAACAATTCCAAATATACTGATCATGGTGATATCAAGGCTCATGAAATAGTGTCCGATAATCGCACCGATGAGTCCAAAGGGAATGGCTGTCATGATGATTACAGGCTGGATATAGGATCTGAACTGGCTGGCCAGAAGCAAAAATATAACCATTGCTGCAAGAGAAAATCCTAACTTAAGGCTGTTAATGGATTCCTCGGTTCTTTTGGCCTGGCCTTCCAAATCATAGGTCACTCCTGGGAATCGATTAACAAGGGTATCAAGATAATTCTTTTTCAGGTCTTCAACAATTTCCCTGGCATTGGCAACATCTTCATTGATATCGGAAATCACTGTGATAATCCTTTTTCGGTCCACTCGCAGAATAGTTGAATATCCCTGCTTCATTTCAATATCCGCCACTTGATTTAATGGTATTTCCCTTCCATCCCGGGTTCTGATTCTTAACTCATCAATACTGGCTTCAGATTCCCTCTCTTTTTGAGAGTATCGTACCATAACCTTGATATCATCCTTTCCTCTCTGGATCTTTAAAACTTCGTCCCCATAATAGGCTTGTCGTATCTGCATAGCAATATCTGCCATTGTAATGCCTAAAGATTCAGCACCTTTTTTGATGTGAATCCGTTTTTCCATTTTACCCGGCCTGAAATTATCCGTGATATCAAACGTTCCAGGGTATTTTGCAATTTCACTTTTCAACTCATCAGCAGCAAGTTCAAGCTGTTCAAGATCCTTGCCCTTGAGTTGAATTTCTATTGGGTTCCCACCGGGTCCGCCACCGATAATGGAAAAGGTGAGCTGTTCTGAACCCAGAATATCCCCTGTCAATTCCCGCCATTTTGCAGTCACTTCCGGTGCAGAGATATCAGGTCTTTTTGACGCTGCCTGGATCTCTATCCAGGCTTCCCCGCAATGCCCGCCATAGACGCCCGGTTTCCAATCTCTTCTAGGAATGATACCCGCCTGTGAAAAATTATTAACGATCAGGTCTTCGCTCCCGGCCACCCTGTCCCTGAAAAAATTATTGAGCTCAAAAGCCCCTTTTTCAATTTTTTTTATGGTATTTTCTGTGGCTTCAAAAGGGGTTCCCAAAGGATATATAATCTCTGAAACAATCCAGTTGCTGTCCGTCTTCGGAAAAAACACAAAAGGCACATGTCCCCCTGCCAGAACCCCTATACTGACTATTAATATCCCAAACCCCATGGCCAGAGTGAAATACCGGTTTCGCACACAATATTTCAAAACAGGAGTATAGATTGAATAAATAAAAAATGTTAAGGCTTTTTCTACTCTGTCCCGCATCCACCTGTGAGCATCGGAAATGTCCTTTTTCAACCACTCCAACCAGAAAAAACAGATCCGGTAAATTAAAACTTTATTTTTTTTGGGCGGGGTAAGCGCGTGATCAAGGTGAGCCGGCAGAATAAGAAAGGCCTCTACAAGAGAAAAGGATAGAATGCAGATCACGGCCTGGGGCATGATAAAGATGAACTTTCCCATGATTCCAGTAATATGCATCAAAGGCGTGAATGCGACAATGGTTGTGGTGACGGCCATCACAACGGGTGCACCAATCTGGGCAATGCTGTCAATCACAGCTTCTTTGGCAGATTTACCCGTTTTATAATGGGTATATACATTTTCCCCGACAATAATGGCATCATCCACCAGAATGCCCAATGTCATGATAAACCCGAACAAAGATAACATGTTGATGGATGCGCCAAAATAGTTCAGGACAAGGAAAGCCCCCATAAAAGAAATAGGAATCCCCGATGACACCCAGAAAGCAAGTCCAAGATCAAGGAACAGAGCAAGGACAATAAATACCAGCACTATTCCCTGGAGACCATTTTTCAGCAAAAGATCAATTCTGTCCTGAACCATTTCCGCCATATCAAACCAATAACCCAGGGTAATGCCTTTGGGAAGGAAATCCTTATGTGTTTCAATATAGGCTTTAACTGTTTTTGAAATGGTAATGGTATCCTGACTGTCTGTTCGCCGGACAACAATAAGCGCTGCTGGTTTTCCATTAAATCTTGCTTTAATGTCTGTATCTTGAAACCCGTCGATAACCCCTGCAACATCTCCAAGTTTAATAGTTGTCCCATCTTCTTTTGTAAGCAATGGAATCCTTTCAAACTCTTCACCAGTATAAAGCTTTCCCTTGGCCCGGACCAAAAACTCTCCGCCTTTTGTCTTTATTTTGCCACCCGGTAAATCAAGGCTTCCTGTTTTTACAGCTAATGCAACCTGATCAAAGGACAGGTTAAATCGTCGCAAATTTTCTTCAGACACCTCAACTGAAATTTCATAGTCTCTGACACCTATGAGGCTTGCAAGGGAAATATTATCTGTTTCTACAAGATCATCCCTTATTTTCTCGGCAGTATCCCGCAATACCTTTTCGTGAACATCACCATAAATTGCCAGATAGATAGCCGGATCATTATTTTTGATCTCTGTAATAACAGGGTCTTCTGCCTCATCGGGGAATGAATCGATAAGGTCTATCAGGGTTCTTATTTCATCGAGTTTTTCATTAATATCTGTCCCGGCCGCAAGTTCCAAAGTTACAGATCCGTGTCCTTCCAGGGCAGTTGAGTACATTGTTTTTACATCTTCAAGGCTTTTAAGCTTCTCTTCGATTTTGATACAAATTCCCTCTTCAACCTCCTCCGGGGATGCACCAGGGTATGTTACCCCGATATCGATCATATCAAGGGAAAACACGGGGAACAATTCCCGTTTCATGTTTAAAACCGTGTACATCCCTGCCACAATGAGAAAGACCATGATGAGATTCACAGAAACCCTGTGTTCAACAGACCATTTGCCCAGCGCTTTCATGTTTTATTTCCCATTTTGTTTGATCGTAAGTGCCATTCCATCAAGGGCACCTGGAAGGGGAGAAAAAACAATTTTATCGCCGGGAACAAGCCCTGCGTCAATATACACTTCTTCTTCAAACTTTCTTAAAATATTCACCTTTTTCATTTTTAAATGATTATCATTCACTGTTAAAAGTATATTATCGCTTTTTAACAGGTACCTTGGCAGCACATAAATATTCTTATATGTTTCTCCTATAATACTGCACTTAACAAAAGTCCCGGGTTTTAAGTCAAAAATATTTTTTATTTTTACATCAGAATTCAGTATTTCAAGAGTCATGGGCAAGGTTCTTGTTTTTTCATCAATCCTTGCTTTTATTCGTGCGACTTTTGCATTCCATGCATGGGAATCCATGCCGTCAGAATTTGCCATCATCACTCGTGCATCCGGGGTTTTCCCGTTTTCAAAAATGGATTCAATCCATTTCATTTTTTCCAAAGGAATTCTCACATCCACATCCAGGCTGTCTTTTTGATATATGGATCCCAGGGTCTGCCCAGGGTTGACATATTCCCCCTGCTCAACAAATTTATCCAGAATCCAGCCATTAAATTCTGATTTAATTTCTGTCTTCTGAAGTGAAAGGTCTGCTTTTTGAAAATCCACATGGGCCAAGGTCAGAGCTGCATTTTTCTGTTCCATTAATGTGTCCGTTAATGAGAGCCTGTTGCTGATATTCTGCAAGGCAATCTTTGCCTGCAGATTTTGCTGTTCTGATCTATCAAGACTGTTTTTCGAGGCAAATTGATTTTCACTCAATGCTTTGACTCTCTCAAATTCTTTTTTGGCAAAGTCCAGATTTGCTTTGGAAAGCTTGATATCGTTTCTCAAATTTTCAATATCCTGTTTTAAGCTTTCAATATCTGTTTTTGCCTGCATGATTCTAACCTGCCCTGTCTGTTGGTTCAGTTTATAGGATCTTTGATCGATCCTTACCAGAAGTTCACCCTTTAAAATTTGGCCACCCTCGATAAAAGAGGGGTGGATATAATCGATTCTCCCTGGCACTTCCATGGCAATCTTTACCAATTTTCTAGGTTTTACTATACCAAAAGCATCCACTTTCATGACTTTTGAAACAGGTGTTGCAATCATTACCTTAACACTGGGGGGTATATTATTGATTTCATTTTTCTCGGGTTCTTTTTTTAAAGAGATGAGCAATTTTGCCAGGACAATGGCAATTGCCAGGACAATGACAACCCTTAAAAATCTTAAAAAAAATGAAGTAGATTTCTTAACTCCTGACGCTTTTTCCATAATCCATACCCTTTTTTATGCTGATACCAACAAACAAATCTATAAAATTCCCCGTATCCATTTATATATACCAAGATTGTCCTTTTGAAAAGAGGTTTGAAAGATAAGCTGTTAAAGCCTTCTCCGCAAAAATAAAAATCCAAAATATTTTACTTATAGCCTTGACTTCATAAGGATAGTTGAATATACAAGTATCAGTGTTGATGAAAATTCAACTATAAATCTTTTTCTGTTGGCTGTTAAATGGCTATTTATAATGAGAAGACAATTATTTAGTTCAACTAAAGATAACAGACAAGAGGGTTAAAAATGTTAATGACACTGAGAGCCCCGCGTGTAGAAAAACCGATTGAAGCGGTTTTAGATGATGGTATCTGTGTAATAGAAAACATTTCCACATCTGGAGGATTTTTAAAAACCGGCCATAATATTCCCAAAAAAAAATTTAATATTACATTGAAACTAATGGGGCGCAAAACCATAGGAATAAAGTGTGAGCCTCAATGGGAAAATGAATCTGGGGTGGGGTTCAAAATTTTAGACATTGAAAATTCAAAAGAAAATTTTTTCAACGAATATATAGAAAATCAATTCCAGGCATTTAAACTATATGGCGCTAACCGGATTTTCACATCGGAAATCATGGTGACTCTCAAAGATACGAATGTATTTGGAAACGTATATTTCAGCAATTATATTGAATACCAGGGGGCCATCCGGGAAAAATTTTTATTGGCTTCCGTTCCAGATCTTCACGAGATGCTTGCCAAAACACATGTCAGGCTAGTTACTATAGATACATATAATAAATTTATCAGCAATGCCTATTTTGGTGACATATTATTACTTGAACTCACAACATCAGACATAAATGCGGCAACCTGCAAATTGAATATTACCTTTAAAAACAAAGCCACGGGAAAACTTGTAGGCAAAGGCTATCAAAGATTCTGTGTCGTCAGTTCCAAGGGAAAAGTAATGAGACTTCCAGAAGCGCTATTAGGGCCCCTGGATTTTTACCAGGAGATTGAAAAATAACCATTAATGCATTATTTAAGTGCAATCATTCCGCTGTTTTCTTCCATTCTCTTCTTGTGCCTGGGCATTACAGTATATTTTCTGTCCAAAGGAAAACTAAGGGCCGTATTTTTAAGATTCTGCTATATCACTTTCCACTGGCAGTTTTCATGGGTTATTCTTTTTTCGCTAAATAACAGCGATTATTCAGACCTGATCTGTAAAATTGGATACTCTGGAATCATATTTCTTCCCGTAACATTCTATGAATCCGTGATTCATTATCTAAACCATTCCAAAAAATACCTGGCCTGGTTTTATTATCTTTGTTTTATTTTTTTGATCAGCTTATGGACAAGTGATTTTTTCATTAAGGGCGCCTATCACCAGTCTTTTGGATATTATCCCGAAGCCGGCATACTCCATATCGCATACATTATGATGGTCTGTATTTTAATGATTTTGATTTTTTTTATATTATACCAGAAATTAAAAGAAGAAAAAGATTCCATAAAGAAAACCCAGATGAAATTCTTTTTTGTTTCAACTATTTTCTTCTGTTTTTCAGCCATTGATTACTTTTTGAATTATCCCGTTCTAACGGAAAAATTGAATATTCAGCTGTACCCTTTTGGTGCATTCTTTATCTGCTTCAGTTCGCTGATATTTATCTTGTCCCATTTCATAACCCTTAACCTGACCCTTGAAAATCGTGTGACATTAAAAACAGCACAGTTGAAAAACTCTGTTGACGCTCTGGAAGAAGCAGCCCGCATTAAAAAAGATTTTATTGCCAATGTCACACATGAATTGAGAACCCCGTTGACATTAATCCGTGGATGGACAGATTTTATGATTGAAGGGGAATCTGGAAAAATCCCTGCAAAACTCCTGGAAATAATCAACAAAATAGCCCTGCAAACCCTGAATCTAACTGAAAAAATAAATGAACTACTTAAATTGTCAAAATTTGATGCAGGAATGGAAAGGCTTGTTTTAACAAAAACCGATATTGATAGTACCATCTTTCAAATTGTATCCAGTTTCAAAGGGCTTACAGACCAAAGCCAGATTGATCTTAAATACGCTTGTGAATCAAAGATCAGCAATGTCTTTATTGATAAGGAAAAGCTCAAGGATATTTTAAACAATCTGATCCGAAATGCCTATAAATTTACAGAAAATGGCGATATCACGATTACCCTGAAAAAGATGAATGACTGGATGGTTATTAAAGTCAAGGATACGGGGATTGGCATGTCCCAAAAAGTTGTTAAAAATATTTTCCAAAGATTTCAACAGGGAGACAGCTCCAGGACAAGGAAGTATGAGGGCACTGGTCTTGGCCTGGCCATTGTCAAGGATTCTGTTGAGATAATGCACGGCAGCATCTTTGTTGAAAGTGTTGAGAACAAGGGAACGATTTTTACAATAAAACTACCCATGGACCTTGAGACCCGGGAGGCAGGATCTGTTATGGAAAACCGGGCTAAAGAACGACGAACCTTGCATATCAAATACGAATCAAAGAACAGGAGAAAAAAAGATCGAAGAGTGACTGACCTGGCTAAAATTAACAATGAGGATATCATCAGGATTTCAGCATCTGATAAAACCCTTTCCTCACAGAAAACCATAAAAAAAATCATCCCAAAAAATTCTTTGGGTGTTATCCTTATTGCCGAAGACAACAATGGTATACAGGATTTTTTAAGCACTGCATTAAAAGAATATACATTGTTTATCGCATCCAATGGGCAGGCGGCATGGGAGGTCATCCAAGAGGGAACCTTGCCGGATCTGGTTATTTCAGATATAATGATGCCGATTATGGATGGATATACCCTGCTTGAAAACATCAGAGCCAACAAAAAAACAACAACCCTTCCCGTCATTATTATCACCTCCCTGACGGAACAGGATGACAGGATAAGATCCCTTCAACTCGGTGCTGATGATTATCTGACAAAGCCCTTCCACCATCTGGAGCTTCAGGCAAGGGTGAAAAATGTCCTCAGCCTTCATAAACTGGAAAGAGAGAAGACACGATCAGAACAGCTTGAGGTTTTCCTTATGGTTCTTGCCTCAGTTATCGAATCAAAAGACCAGTATACGGGTGGCCATGTTGAACGGGTAGCAGGCTATGCCAGGGATCTTGCCCGGAAGGCCAACCTGCCGGAAACTATGGTAAATGATATCTTTATGGGCACCATTGTTCATGATGTGGGGAAAATAGGCATAAAAGATGAAGTGCTCAATAAAACCGGCAAACTCACGATTGAAGAATTTGACCATATCAAGACCCATCCCGTCATAGGAAAGAATCTTCTGTCAAAGCTTAAGATTGCACCCATAGCTGTAAATATTGCCTATTACCACCAGGAGAAATGGAATGGGGAAGGGTATCCCTGCGGCATCAGCAAAAAAGATATCCCCATTGAAGCAAGGATATCCACCATTGCGGATTTCTGGGATGCCATAACTTCGGAAAGGCCTTACCGAAATGCCATGCCCCTTAAAAAGGCCATCCAGATCATGCATGAAGAGCGGGGGAAATCTTTTGATCCTGAATTATTTGACCTGTTCATGGATAAAAACGACAAATTGTATTTAAAACATCTCAGCAAAGATAAAATAAAAGAACTGGCTTAAGTTTTTCTTTTTTCAAAAAAGATGAAACAATCACTAAAATGAATGAACTTGTAATATAAAGCTGTTAACTATTCTTTTGTGCTTTGGCTTTTTTGGGTTTGCTTTCTTTTTGTTCAGACTTCTGTTCAGACTTCTGTTCAGGCTTCTGTTCAGGCTTCTGTTCAGGCTTCTGTTCAGGCTTTTTTACAGCTTTTTTCTTTGGGTTGAGTCCCCTTAAAATAGAAACCAGCTTATCCTTGTTTTCTGCCAATAATAAGGCAATATCTTCAAGTTGATCTTCACTGAGTTTGATTTTTGAACTTTCCAGGAATTCAAACAAATTGTCAGCAATATCGAGCATTTTATCATAGGCGTCTGCTTCTTTTTTTGTCGCAAATGTCATCTTTTCCTCTCCATTCCTGACAACAATATATTTTACAATTACGGCCATTTTGTCTCCTTGAAATCATAATTTTTCTATAGTCTTAATATAAAAAAGGATACAGGTAAAGAGTTTTCCTTTATCCTATATCCTTTCCATATCTTTTGTCAAAAGGTGACTATAACTTTGGTCTTGGATAAAGCCCGGATCTTTCAACTATTTCAGGGACTTTTTCTTCCCATTCAATGGCCATGATGTGAAATCCTGAGACCCCTTTTAATTCCTTGAGTTCCTGGATATGTTCAACACAGATATCGATACCTTCCTGGGCTTGTTTGTCTTTGGGAACCCCTGCCAGACGGGCGATAATCTCATCCGGCACATCCATTCCCGGCACCCTGTTTTTCATATATTTGGCCATACCCACAGATTTCATCGGGGTCATGCCAGCCATGATAAAAGCCTTTTCCGTTAGCCCCCTGTCATTTGCCCTTCTAATCCACTC
>JACNHV010000205.1 GCA_014383445.1 Candidatus Desulfobacula maris
AGGCTATTTTCTTTATTGATTATTGTAAAATTTTAAAACAGACTGGATGGAATGTGACGTATACTATACTGGTCCCTTTGTCTTCTGAACCATTTGAGGGCGAACGTGGCGAATACATGCAGGGAAAAGGGATACTTTCCACCACTGGCAGATATGTGATGATGGCAGTATAGAGATTCAGTTTCATGATTTTAATATTGCATTTGACAGCCTTGACCTGCCAAATGTCAATATTTTCAAAGACCAGATAAAAGAATTAATGGAAAACTTTGAAGAATATCTATTGGAACAGATCTTTGACTTTATGATCAGGGACTTTTCTGAGTATGCATTAAAACTTTATTTAAAAACAGATACAAGCGATGTCCAGAGTGACTTTTAGATCATGAATGTGCAGCACACCAAACTTGTTTCGAGCAACTGCATCCTCTAAATAACAGCCCAGCGTTCCTTGCTAACCCTTGGTGTGAATCAATCATCATTTTTTTTGTTTTTTTGTTTTTTCGTTTTTCTCATCAAGAAAATTACTTTCAAGAAAATTACCTTCAAGAGAATTGCCTTTCCGAATGTTTTCTTGTTTTGTATTGTCCTGATGAGAATCACTGGATGTATCAGAATTGTTCTCTGATTTATTTGGTTTTAGATTATAGCCTTTGGGAAGGTAAGTGACCTGTTCTCCTTTATCATTGTGATAAATATATGTCCCGGCAATAGCCTGCTGTGTAATAAAAAAAAGAAAAATGATATTGATTATGCACAAATTAAAGATGGATATGGTTTTCTTCACAATTTTTCTCCCCTTAAAGGTTACCAAAACTGCTCTCTGAGTTAACCCCGTCTGATTTCACCCCCAATTGCACGGCAAAATCGGCAAAACTGACAAGCTCTTGCGTGCCATACTCCCCAATAGCACCAAACACGTGCAATCCAATTTCACTGCGGTCGGACTGGGTGCCAAAACTAGATCCATCTGGCGATGTAAACCTGCTTGTTCTTATTGAAAAACTATTATTAGCTATTGTCATGTCAGCCAGCGGATTAATGATCCAATATTTTGTGGCAGAATCTCCAGGCACAGTATTAGCCGCAACAGAGACATTATCGGCAAGGGTAAAAGAATCGGCTTCATTACAGGTTATTAAATTGGGTCCATTGGGGCATTTTGTCCAGTCATCAAGATCAAAAACAGGCCATTTGATTGTATTAGAACCAGTGGGGCCAAAGGTTGGATTATATTCATTTCGGGTTGTATTATTATATTTATTATCTGGGGATTGATTTGAGTCAGAGGCATTGCCGTAATAAATGTTTATGTCATTAACCTTTACATCATCTATACGCTTTTCATCAACCCTTACAAACAGTGAAGAAAGATCTCTTGGGGTCTTATTTGAAGATTTTACGACCTTGGTATCCAGGGTAACATCCTTATACGCGAGCCATCTTCTCTGTTCTGCACCACCACTTAAATATTGTTCCCATAACACCAGAAGCAGTTTGTCATTTTTTTCACTAACCCCTTTATATTCAGGTTTGATCCCATCCGGGATCATATCATTGTAGCTGTTTAAGCTTGAGTCATACCGAATGAATGAAACACCATACCCTGCATATTTTCCAGATATTGGCTGGTGCCATCTGAAACAGATTCCCGACACACCATAATCAAGATCATCCCCCCATACAGTCTTCACCTGAATGGAATAACTCAGGTATTTGCTTGTACTGCTCCACTCCTTTGCCAGTTCCTTGTTCTTGGATAAGGGTAAAACCAAACCGCCAATTGGTTTGCTGGGATAGCCCAGAAAAATAATGGTGCCGTTGTCTCCCACTGCATAAATACCTGTCATATCACTTCCCCAGACCGAATTAAGCTTCTGGCTGGTTATGCTGGGCACCTCCTGCCATTTATCTTTATAGGCTGCTCCCCCATAATATAATATGGTTCCATCATCTCCTGCAGCATAGATATAATCGTCTGATGCCCCATAAATTCCATTAAGATTTTTATTGGTCGGGCTTGCAATCGACTTCCATGAGTTGGATTTTGTTCCATTGGTGGAGCGCACAATTTTACCCTTATCTCCAACAACATAAATATTGTTGATGGATGATCCCCAGATACCATTGATGGATTTTATGGAAGAAAACGTCTTATAATAGGAGTTATTATTGGGTTGTTCTTTGAAAACAAATCCCTGGTTATTCTTCTTAGACCTGTCATACCCAACACTGAAAATATGTGTGTTATAGCCGGATTTGGTTTCCCAGTTTGATTGGAACATCCGGTACATCCAGCCGCTGTAATCATAGGGCCGCCACATGACTCCCGAATTCCATCCATAATACTTCCAGTAATAACTTGATTTGCTGGTTGGAGGCACTTGACCCCAATATCTTTGCCATGTTTGATTGCCAGACCATTTATAGGGGCTTGATCCATAATCCCCGTAGGTGGTAATATTACTCCAACTTGTACCATGGACGCCATAGAGATCAAACACTGAATAATTGCTGCCGACAGGAAAGTTCCACAGGTTGTAGGGAGATACCATCCGCTTCCAGGCCCCATTTTCATATTCCAGTATTTCACCACTGTTTCCAACGGCAACTATCTTATCCGGGTTTGAGCTGCTTGATATGCTGGGCGTTCCCCAGATGGCTCGAAGTGTTTTTGAAGAATTGCTGGTCATTTTTACCCATTTTACTCCATTATGATCTTTCCCGTCATAATGGAGTATGGTACCGTCAGCACCTGTCACAAAAATATTATCTGAGGCATTTCCCCATATACCATATAAATCTTTGTTTTCACCGGCATCATCAATATCGTCTTTAGATACCAGTTCAGCCACATATCCCGAGCTCTGGGACACTTCTGAGAAATTCTGAAAAGTCACATAATTACTGCTGTCCCATTTTTTACCAAACTCTGTTTCAACTTCCTGGGTGGTGATGGTCTGTAAATCTTTTTCTGGAATTTTTTTATTCGGAGTAAATTCCCAGTTTGTAAGTTGTGTAATGCCTTTTTTCTCATCATTAAAATCATCCTGCTTTCCCGGCCCGCTGCCGCCAAGGTCCAGCGGGGCTGGATCATTTGCAGGAATAAACACCTCCTCTGTCAGATAGATATTAAATCCAACGCCCTGATTTGAAGAAACGATCCCAGACCCCAAATCGCCATCAGAATAGATTAATACCTGTTTTTCCATTACGATACGCGAAGATGACGTAATCGTAAGGGGTAAAGCGCCGTCCTTAATTGGTGTTATGCCCGAAAGGACAACTGAACCTTGTGTTCTTTCATTGTATCGGTATGTTCCGGCCAGGTCTTTCTCATCTTTATATATTTCAAACATACCATTTCTTGTTGGAAAAATATCCTTCAGGCTATTTGATGCGGCAATGGTAATGGAACCGTTTTCTGAAACCGTTTGAGTGGAAGGCGGAGCAAACGAAAGATAAACACTTGTGTTCTGGGAAATGGTAACCCCTTTGTTCAGGGTGATGGCAAATTGGTCTGAAGCAAGCCCTGTCCCCAGGGTCACGTTCCCGCCGGAATAGGTATAAAAATCATTGTTGATTTTTATAATGCCGGATGTGGGTAAAGCTGCTTGAAACCCTGGTGGAAATTTCCCCAAAACCTTCAGCGTTACGTTTGTTGCATTGGTGTAATCTGCAGATGAAACAAACCAGTAAGGATTTACTTTTAATCTAAAAGAGCCGTTATTGTCTTTTAGGGTAACCTGTTCTTCATGAAGTGCTTCAAGACGGTCGAATTTAGCGGACAGATTTCCCGCAGATCGGTATTGTCCGGCAGCATACCTGATCCCGGCTTCTGCCAGTTTGGTTGCCCGAAGTTCTATACTATGTTCTGCAACCTGTGTATTTGAACTGCTGAACATCAGCAAGACCCCGGCTCCCAGGGACATAAAAACAAGCATTACCAGGATAGTTATCAAAATAGAGCCTGTTTCTGATATCTTTATCTTGTTATGCATTTAAATTTTCCTTTGCGCCACAATTTATGCGCTTTTATTATGATGTGGGTCCATTTACCATATTATTGTAAAAAGGATTTACTTCAATGGAGAAAACCCTGGATGTATTTTTAATGGCAACATTTAAATTGATAATTATTTTTAAAAGCCCTGTAAGACTATTATTTGATTGAACAGCCCAGTTGTTGCCGTCTATATCTTTAAAACCAAGTGAAAAGGAGTTCACATTATCCATTAACACGGATCCTAAATTGTTTTTGTCTGGAATTGAGTTGGCCCTGATAATTCTTATTTTATCATCCACCAGAGCCACCCCAAAAGCCTGTCCATCTCTTCTATACCGGATGGAATTGGAATGAATTTCATATATTTCATCAAGATTTTTTGTTTCATGGAAGAGCCGTCCCAAGGCAATATTTGTTTTTTGAAAAACGTCTGTATTTGCTTTGGCCAGTATGAATCCATCAACACCATATACCATAAAAGTGCTCGCTCCAAGGCCAATAAAGCCTAAAATGATCAGTACGGCAATCAGCTCAAAGAGCGTAAACCCGTTTTGCTGAACACGTTTTAAATATTCTGTCTTCAAGTCAGTTCCCCAATATGGTTATCAGTCTGCTGTTATTTTTGGTAGCTGTAACCAAAACATAAATGCTACTGCCCACTGCTGTTATTTCGTTCACCTTTCGATTGGCATCTGGTGCACTAAAATTTATGTACTCACCCTTTACCCCAATGCCGATCAGTCCTGTAATGTTTTTCGAAAGATCCTTTTTAACATAAAAACTGATGGCCTGCGATGGATTGTTTTCCAGTTTTGCTCTGTAATCTGCGTTAACTATTTCAATAGCATTAAGTACGGAATAATTATCCCCCAGTATCTGCAGTGGTTGTCCGCTTTGTTTGAATGCAGTCCCAAGAAATGTTATCATCACCAGGCCTGAGATACTGATCATTATAATAGAAATAATAACTTCAATCAGGGTGAATCCATTTTTGTTCATTCGATAAATCCTGTTTCCGGAGAAATTACGATGGTTCTTTGATTTCCCGAATTATCAGTTAACTTTATTGATATATCAGCTGTTAAACGGTTTAATCCAGTTGTGGCGGATAATGGATCCAAAAAAACCATTGTTCCGCCTTCAGTCCAGAATGGCACGCCACTTTCATCATAGGCAATGGTCAATAAAGATTTGGAAGCATTACCCACTAAAAGTGTATTGATATCCACTTTCATCAGACTGGTCTTGATTCTGTCATCTGTAGTGCTTTCAGGGCTTGCAGTGCCACCTGGAGGAAGCCTTCTGTTTGAATTCCATGTGCTTGTTTGACCATTATCACAATTAAACAGCCAGTATTCATCCAGATTTTTATTTATTCGAACACCCCACATAGCAGTGTCGCTTTGCATGGATTTTGATTGAGCATACCGGATATGTGACTTAAAAATGGATTCTATTGAATAAATTTCTGAGTTGCCCTGGTTCATTCGGCTTACCATAACACTTGACAGTATTCCAAGTATAATCAGAACTGAAATGATTTCTATAAGGGTAACACCACAGTCATTGTTCACAAATTGGAAATTTGAAATCGCTTTATCTGAAAAAGGCTGTGTTAAAATGTTCCTATCCACAAGAAGATCTCCCATTTTATAACCAATCTTACTTGATAAAACAAATCATTTCAAGGATATTAAGGTATTAAGGCTTGAGAAATGATTATATTTTAATAATTTAAATAAGGGCGAAGCCAGGATCAGGGTTTTTCTCCTTATTATCCATTAGGAAATATCCTTGATAATCCCACTGACCCCATCGCTTTTCAGGTCAGTATCTAGTATCTGAGAAACAGATATCTCGACATCTTTTCGCACCCCTTCTTTGAGTTTTAATTTACATTTTATTTTACCGGAACGTCCCACATTATTTTTAATTTTATTAAACAAAGTATTAAAGTGGGGAATGTATTTGTCGTCAAGATAGGATATAATATTGGTGCCGATGATTTCTTTTTCATTTCGTGCCAGAAGGGTGCACATGGACTTATTAATAAATTTGAACTCCCCGCTAAAATCAATTTCATAATACCCTTCTTCAATACTTTCTAAAATAATGTGGTGTTTTTTTTGAATTATTTTAAAATTTTTTTCTGCTTGTCGTTGTTTTTTTATGCTTGATGAAACATGGGAACCAAAAACAATAAACAATGTACTTCCAAACAATTTTTCATAGAATTGAAGTTCGGTTCCAATGAAAAGCAACCTTAAGCTCAGATCCGGTGAATCCAAAAAACGGATCAACACACTAAAAAACCAGAAGAAAAATGCCAAACCAATAGCAAAAGCCAGCATAGAATCTCCAATCCGTTCATCAATAGTCTTTTTTTTCTTCCCAAACACCTCATCGTAAGTTAAGGCCATGCTTTCTCCTAATTTTTTAACTTTCCAATTAAAATCCTATGGTTTAAAAGCCTATAATTTAATAGTTCCTGAATAATAGTATTGATCCTATGTTGTTTTGACAAGAGAATTAGGGAGATAATCATTGACAGCATAATAAATATGAACTTAATTTTAATTGTCCTTTGGTTATAGTCAATGGCACAAATTTCAAATTTAACATAGGTCCAGTTAGACGATTTTTCAGCTCATACGTTCGTTAAAATTAAATAATAAAATAAACGGAATCTGTCAATAGAAGAAAAAGGGATGTTCTACTGACCCTTTGTCTTCTGAACCATTTGATGGCAAACGGACGGAAGACCTGCAGGAGAAATGGAATTGACTTGGCTGAAGATTTAGTAAAAACTTGCAAAATATGAGTTTTTATGGTTTATCATAGTCATGAGAAAAAAATTTTATCTTCCAAAAAGATCCTATAAAAAATCAGAAGAAAACACTGAAATCAAACAGCTGAAGCCTGGTTCTGAAAAATCTTTAAAACATGTATTTAAAAAAATAGGGATTCCTGAAGAAAACCTATTTGTGCCTGATCCCTTTCAACTTCAAGCCATAAAAGCAATAATGAAATCCGATTGCCTGGTAACAGCACCTACAGGCTCTGGGAAAACCTGGATCGCTGAACAGGTTGCCCAAAAAGTAATAGAAAAAAAAGGGAGGGTCTGGTATGCCACCCCCTTAAAAGCTTTGACCAATTCCATCCATGCCCAGTTTTCAAAGCTTTTCGGCAAAGAAAATGTCGGTATTCTCACGGGAGATATCAAGGAGAATCCAGATGCTGCAATTGTTATTGGTACCACGGAAATCCTGAGAAATCAGCTTTACGATGCCATGTACACAGGGGAAAATTTAACCTGTGATCTGATAATTCTGGATGAAGCCCATTTTCTTGGAGATGAGCAGCGAGGAGTGGTCTGGGAAGAAATCATGATCTATCTTCCAGTTCGAATTCCTTTGCTCCTGCTTTCCGCAACCATTGGTAACCCTTTTCAAATAGCAAAATGGCTTGAATCCATCAGGGGGAAAAAATGTCATGTCATTGAAAACCATGACCGGCCAGTTCCACTTTTTCCTCTTTTTATGCACCCTTCAGGAACCCTTTTCCCGTTAATGGAATCTCTTGCCGCAGGCCAGAAACAAAAACTACATAAAAAAGTATTTAAATTTGCAAATGCAAAAAACAGACCTTCTATGGGACATGCCGGACAACTTCCCCCATTTGCAGACATCCTTCAAATCCTGGACAGATATCATTTGCTGCCGGCCATCTTTTTTTTAAAATCAAGGGCAGAATGTGACCAGGCCATAAAACTTTGTAATTCAAGCCTGTTATCAAAAAATCCCCAAAAAAAAGAGGCCCTGCGTAACAGGATCAATGAACTGGTATCAGGAAATCCTCATCTGGCAGATCACAAACATCGATCCTTTCTTGAACAGACAGCTGCAGCATCCCACCACAGCGGTCATCTTCCTGCATGGAAAGTGGTGGTTGAAACCCTTATGGCCGGAGGTTTACTGGATGCCATGTTTGCGACATCCACAGTGGCGGCAGGGGTTAATTTTCCTGCACGATCCGTGGTCGTCCTTAATTCTGACAGATTTAATGGGGTTGAATTCATGGGATTAACTCCCAGTGAATTTCAGCAGATGACGGGTAGAGCCGGAAGAAGAGGCATGGATAACATTGGATTTGCAATTGTTTTGCCTGGCAAATTCATGGATTTAAATTATGTCGCAAA
This sequence comes from Candidatus Desulfobacula maris, assembly GCA_014383445.1. Taxonomy (GTDB): domain Bacteria; phylum Desulfobacterota; class Desulfobacteria; order Desulfobacterales; family Desulfobacteraceae; genus Desulfobacula; species Desulfobacula maris. Next base: position 8,205 of record JACNHV010000205.1, read on the forward strand.
ATTAATCAATTCCCCTCCCTTAGATATTGAAAGCCAGATCACCATCAATTTTTCCATGGTATTAAACCTGTTATTGTCCCATACCCCTGATCAGATAAAACTGCTTCTTGAAAAATCATTTGCATCACATTTGATTTTGTCAGGAAAAAAAAAGGGGAAAAAGGCAAGGAAAAAATTCGGCACAGGCCTTGAATTTCTCTGGAATGATTTTCTGGATCACATGGATTTTATGATTGATGAAAAATTTGTTACAGAACAGGGAACCCTTACAGATGACGGGATCTGGGCTTCCAAACTGAGAATTGATGCTCCGCTTCTGGTTGCCCAGGCTATCCGGGAAAACCTTTTACCCCAGAAGAATCCTGCTTTACTGGCCTGTATTATAGGGTCTTTTGTCAATGAAAAAGAATTTACAGATGACCCGCTATACTCCCAGGCCCTTCCCAAACGTCTGAAGGATGTTTTTCTGGATGCAAGAAAAGGATTAAAACCTTTTGCCATTAAGCTTTTGGAAAAAGGCTTTGATGCCCCCAATCTGTTTATTCAACCAAGCCTGCTGATCTATCTATGGGCCCATGATGAACCCTGGGAAGATATAGTAACGGGGTCGGATTTTGCAGAAGGAGACCTTGCACGATTGATTTTAAGAACGGGTGACAATTTAAGGCAGATAGCAAAACTGGAAGAGACCTTTCCCATTATTGCCAAAACTGCAAAACAGGCCCTGGACCTGATATTAAAGGAACCAATTGTAACACTTTATAATTAGTGCCTGACCGAAAACCCCGTTTTTGGGCGGCTCGTAGAGGAGTGAGTTTTCTTTCAAACACTAATTAATTTAAAATAAAAAAGGAGTATATAATGAAACAGATTTTTTCTAAAAAAGCCCCTGCCGCCATTGGCCCCTATTGCCATGCCATTGTTCATAATGATATGATTTTTTGCTCAGGCCAGCTTGCCTTTGACCCTGAAACAATAGAACTTAAGGGAGTCAATATTGAAGAGCAGACAGCCCAGGTCATGAAAAATATTGAGACTGTCCTATCAGAAGTAGGCATAGGCTTAGATAAAATTATTAAGGCCACCATATTTTTAGATAACATTGAGGATTTTTCAGGAATGAACAAAGTATATGAAAAATGTCTTGCAGGCCATAAACCTGCAAGATCCACATTTGAAGTTGGAAGACTTCCAAAAGATGCTCTTATTGAAATTGAGTGCATTGCTGTTATTGAATAAGGAGTTGTAAGAAATGACCCAGGATACAAAAAAAGTGATCTATACCATGGTCAATGTGAGTAAATTCCATGGCACAAAACAGGTACTCAAAGATATTTACCTGTCCTATTTTTACGGGGCAAAAATCGGAGTATTAGGATTAAACGGCTCGGGTAAAAGTTCTTTGTTAAAGATATTGGCAGGGGTTGATTCTGAGTTTAGCGGCGAGACAATACTTTCAAAAGGATTAACTATTGGCTTTCTTGAACAGGAACCCCTTGTTGACAGTAAAAAGACAGTTCGCCAAGTGGTTGAAGAAGGGGTTAAAGAAACAGTTGATCTGTTAAATGAATATGAAAAAATTTCAGAAGAATTTGCCATTCCCATGGCAGATGATGAAATGGACAAACTCATTGAAAAACAGGGCAGAATTCAGGAAAAACTGGATCATATGGATGCCTGGGATCTTGATTCCAAACTGAAGATGGCCATGGATGCATTGCGTTGTCCTGACGGGGATATGCCGGTCAATGTGATTTCAGGTGGTGAAAAAAGACGGGTGGCCCTTTGCCGGCTGTTGCTGCAAAAACCCGATATCCTCCTGCTGGATGAACCCACAAACCACCTTGATGCTGAATCTGTTTCCTGGCTTGAAGAACATTTAAACAGGTATGAAGGGACCGTTATTGCCGTCACCCATGACCGGTATTTCCTGGATAATGTCGCTGGATGGATTCTTGAGCTGGACCGAGGAGAAGGGATTCCCTGGAAAGGCAACTATTCTTCATGGCTCGATCAGAAACAAAAACGACTGGCAACAGAACAAAAATCAGAATCCAAACGACAGCAGACCCTTCAAAGGGAGCTTGAGTGGATCAATATGTCACCCAAAGGCAGACGGACCAAATCAAAAGCCAGGATAACTGCTTATGAAGACCTTCTGAAAAAAGATGTACAGCAGCAGGAAAGTGATCTGGAAATATTCATTCCGCCCGGGCCCAGACTTGGAGAAAAAGTCATTGTGGCAAAAGGTATTACCAAGGCATTTGAAAACAAGCTCCTGGTTGAGGATATGAACTTTGTCATTCCCCCCGGGGCCATTATTGGTATTGTCGGACCCAATGGAGCAGGCAAAACAACTCTTTTCAACATGATCACAGGCAGACAAAAACCAGACGCAGGAACAATTGAGCTTGGCCAGACTGTCAAATTTGCATATGTGGATCAGGAAAGAGACACCCTTGATCCTGAACGAACAATTTTTGAACTGCTTTCAGACGGAAATGATAAAATGCTCATTGGTGGAAGAGAAATCAACTCAAGGGCTTATGTGGCAAAATTTAATTTTTCAGGATCTGACCAGCAAAAGAAAGTCAAAGATATCTCTGGCGGGGAAAGAAACCGGGTACATCTGGCAACCATATTGAAAAAAGAAGCCAACCTTTTATTATTGGATGAGCCCACCAATGATCTGGATGTCAACACTTTAAGAGCATTGGAGGAAGCCCTGGAAAACTTTGCCGGTTGTGCCATTATTATCAGTCATGACCGTTGGTTTCTTGACAGAATTGCCACCCATATCCTGGCATTTGAGGGAGACAGCCAGACCCTGTTTTTTGAAGGGTCATATTCTGATTATGAAAAAGACAGAAAAAAACGACTGGGAATAAAGGCGGATCAACCAACCCGGATAAAATACCGGCAACTCACAAGGTGATCCTTAAGATCCAGAAAATCCATAAGACAAGGTTAATTTGAAACCCTTTCTTTTGAATAACCCCCATGCCCTGACGGGCACAGCAAATTATGAAAGAGTAATGAGATATGAGATGTGATGGAAGCAAAACGGATGGTTTTTTCTCACTACTCAAAACTCATCTCTCACTACTTTCATATAAAGGGATTGCACAAATCCATATTGCTGTTTTTCTGTTTGGATTTGCAGGGCTTTTCGGCAAATTTTTGTCCTGCAGTCCTCTTTATATTGTCCTTGGAAGAACCTTTTTTGCATCCATTGCGCTTTTTTTCTTTGCGCGTTATTTTTCAAAGACTGTATTATCTGGGTTTGGCAGAAAAGAAATTTTCTTTTTTCTTTTGCAGGGAATCCTTCTGGCTGTTCACTGGTGGAGTTTTTTTCTTTCCATTCAGATTTCAAGTGTGGCTGTAGGGCTTGTCACCTTTTCCACCTTTCCTTTATTTGTGACTTTCTTAGAACCCTTGTTCTTCAAAGAAAGGCTTAAACTAACAGATATATTTATTGCCGGGGCTGTTTTTATCGGGATTCTTCTTGTTATCCCGAATTTTAATTTTTCAGATAATATCACCAGGGGTGGATTTTTCGGGATCATTTCAGGGTTTACCTTTGCTTTTTTAGCCATAGTAAACAGAAGAAATGCAAGAATCTCCGATGCTATTGCCATAGCATTTTACCAAAACCTTTTTGCAACTATATTTTTAGTTGCGCCAATCCTTATTATTCAAATTGTCCCACCTCAATTTTCCGACCTCCCCTTTCTCATCTTTTTAGGGGTTTTCTGCACTGCCCTTGCCCACACCCTGTTTATTAAATCTCTATGCTTTATAAGAGCACAAACGGCATCTGTAATTGCAGGGCTTGAACCGGTTTATGGGATTGTTCTGGCTTTTTTCCTGCTCAATGAAACACCCCAGCTAAGAACCCTTATCGGTGGTTTGATTATCATTGGCACAACTATTTTTGCAGGTGGCCAAACCAGAGAAAAATAGGCATTGTGGTCGACAGAACCGGCTAAATAATTTCTTATCCTTATCTGTTAAAGAAATCTGTTAAAAAAAATCAGGGTCATAGTCATCAGGTTCATAGGGGGTATAAACCTCCACTGTGCCGTCAGTATTCTTTTTAACAATGGTTTGATAATAAGACGAAAACCATATTCCCAATTTTAAACCATTATTGTCAATGATATCACTTCCAATCAAATCAGAATCACCATAGGGTGTATCATTTAAATTATATATTTTCTTATACACATCCTCATGGTTTTCAATTTTGCCCCATAACCGGTCGTTAAATTTGTATTTTTTATCAATCCCAATGACGGCATCAGGCAGGTTGGATCTTCCTGTGTAATAATAATTGTAGTCTGGCAGGCCTAACCGATTGGTATATAATTTGATAACATCAGGATTGTATTTTATCCTGCCATATAGTTCCATGCATCCAATAATTGAAAACAGTCCTGCCAATATGATGCAAATAATTAATGCTGAGTATTTTTTTTGCATAAGAGACCTCCACTTAGGTGTTTTGTTTTTCCAGAGTTTAATCATCAAATGCCTGTAAATCAATCAAGTCTTACCAGATTGGCTAAAAGAACAGGGTCAGCCGGGAAATTTTTTTTCTATAAATTTCATGGCAATATCATGGGATTCATTTTTTACATCTGCCTTGGCAATTGAAAACGCCAGGGCCTTTGTTTTATTTTTTTCAAAGACATAACACCACATCATACCTGCAAGCGCACCAATCCCATGTTCATTTTTTTCAAGAGCCGTTTTAAAGCAATCTTTGGCTTTTCCATAGATTTTATTTTTATAAAAGGCCCATCCTTTAATATCATGGGCCAGGTAGGACAGGGGGGACGACACAACAGCTTTTTCAAACCATTCAAAATCAAAAAGTCCGTCTTTAAATAAAGTGGAATCTATATAATTAAGGTAAGTTAGCTCAACTGCGCAACCGAGATATTCAAGCCCCTGGATACTGATATTTTCCTTCCATAATGCTTTTGCCATTTGTTTGTGATCAAGGGGCAGGTTGCAAAGAGCCAGCCATTTAAAAAAAACATGGCCAAAATTGATAAAAAAATCAGATGTATCAAGACGAAGATCAATATCATAATTTTTTTCAAGATCTGCATCATAAAGATACAGAGAAACCAAAATAATGCCATTGGTTTCTCTGTATCTGCCAAAAAGCCAGAATCTTATTTTCTGCTCCTTTGCAAGCAGGTTAACATCTATACTTTTGTTGCCTCTGCAAAAGGCCTGCAGATCATCAACAGCTTTAAAAATTTTGTTCACCCGCCAGCCAAACCAGAACTCTGCAAGTTCTGGATGGATGGCTATCATATTGCCAAGTAAAAAATGAATCCCTAAACCGATCCCATTGTATTCCTGATCCACATCCGGCTGAAGGGGAAGTACAATCAGTTTTGGCCTGTTATCCATTATTACTCCTTAATTTAAAAGTTCTGGAATCACTCTATCAAAAATTCCATTTATGGAAAACTTCAGGGCTTTCCAATAATTACCACCATTTTTTAAATTAGAGAAGTTTATAATATAAACCTTTCTAATAGCGCCCCAGAATTCTAAGGTTTTCTGATTTTTCCTGAAGTTTTTTCATAACACCTGCAAGTTCAGGGCTTTCAATATCAGCTTCAAGGTCTACATAAAACATATATTCCCAAGGTTTCCCAAGCATGGGACGGGATTCTAATTTAACAAGATTAATCTGATATTCTGAAAATATTTTCATCACTTCAAATAAGGCGCCAGGCTTATTTCCAGTGGAAAAAATAAGGGATGTTTTGTTCACTTTTTTATGGCCTTTGACTTCTTTGGCAATAATGGCAAACCGTGTGTAATTTCTTGGGTTGTCTTCAATAGACTGTTCAAGAATATTCATATTAAAAATCTTTGCTGCCATGGTTGATCCAATGGCAGCAGCATGTTGGTCATGAGAATCTTTGACATGCCTTACTGCACTGGATGTAGCCTTTACAGGGATCTGTTCAATATCAGGATATTGATCCAGATAATTTTTACATTGGGAAAATGCTGGTGGCGGTGCAAGAATTTTTGTAATATCATTTTTTGAAACATTTTCATGGGCAATTAAAGCATGTTGAATCCTTATGGTAATCTCTCCGATAATTTTGAGATCATACTCCTGGAGCAGATCAAAATTTTCATGGATGGACCCGGAAAGAGAATTTTCCAACGGGATAACTCCATACTGGCAATCCCCGGTTTGAACAGCATGAAAAATATCTTTAAATGTTTTCATGGGAACGGGTGTGATTTCTTCACCAAAATATCCCAGGCTTGCCTTATGGCTGTAAGCCCCATATTCACCAATAAAAGCGGCTGTTTTTGAATCTTTGGCTTCCATATTATTTATCATTTCTGATTTTTTCAAATAATCAAAATCAAGGTGTTTGCCAACAACGGGTGCAATCACGTAAATATCCCGGGTCAGCTGGCCGAATTGTTCGGGATAAAGACTCTGGGGACCGTCTGAAAGTGCCTGGTCCGGATTATTATGGACCTCAATCATCAGTGCATCCGCCCCTGCTGCCACAGCAGCCCTGGCCATGGGACTTACTTTTTCTCTGATGCCAGTTGCATGGCTTGGATCAATGATAATAGGCAGATGGGTCAATTTTTTTAACACTGGAATAGCTGAAAGATCCAAAGTATTTCTTGTATAGGGTTCAAAGGTTCTGATGCCCCTTTCACAAAGAATGACGTCGTTGTTTCCTTCAGCCATAATATATTCTGCAGACATCAGCCACTCTAAAATAGTAGCGGCAAGTCCCCTCTTCAACACAACGGGTAATCCCATGCGGCCGACACATTTTAAAAGCTCAAAATTCTGCATATTCCTGGCACCGATCTGGACCACATCAACATATTTTTTCATCAGATCTGCCTGAAAAACAGATGTAATTTCCGTGACCACACCAAGCCCTGTCTTTTCCCTGACATCAGCAAGAATTTTAAGCCCTTCTTCTTCCAGTCCCTGAAATGAGTATGGTGAAGATCTGGGTTTATATGCGCCGCCACGAAATAAAACCGCGCCATATTTTTTTACCTCTTTTGCAATGGTCATGGCCTGATCATGGCTTTCCACAGCACAAGGCCCTGCCACAATGACAATTCTATCTGCGCCCACCACAACATTGCCGATTTTCACCCTGGTATCTTCTGATTTAAACTCCCGGCTGACAAGTTTATAGGGGGCCTTAATGGTTATTGCATCGGCAATGCCATCCATTTGTTTAAATTCATCCAGGCTTGTCCCGGTTTTACCGATAATTCCGATTACATTCCTGCCTGCATCCATGATTTCACGTGTAATACACCCTTCATCGGAAAGCATGTTTTTAATTTTGTTTTTCTGGGTCTGGCTAATTTCGTTTTCTAGTACAAGAATCATTAATTTTCTCCCTGACAAAAATAATTTAAAACCGTTCAAAATAAAAAAAGCTCTGGAAAAATTTTCCCAGAGCCTTAAAACCTAAAAAACCCCGGGTGGTTTTCATGTCCACCCGGGGTTTTATTTACCTAAAAAATAAAACGTCACACCGGATGAACGTTTCTAAAAAAGAAACGTCCAAAATTAAATATGCTTATGTGTTTTATTTTATTCATTTTTTTATCCAAAATATTGCTTACCCTACAGATTCTTTCAATTCTTGTCAATGAGAAAAATAAAATGGAAAAATAAATTTTATTTTGTAAAAAGCATTTACGAACTTGCTATGCTTTCCAGTGGAAGGGTGATTGCCTTACGGGAGCATTATGGATCTTTGCTTACAATCTCTTGATTATAGTAGCGGTTAAACCGCCATGGTGTTTGAGCGAAGAATGAGCGAGTTCATGGCGGTCA
>JACNHV010000027.1 GCA_014383445.1 Candidatus Desulfobacula maris
AAATGCTTGCTTTTGTAGAGTTCCCCATGGAGGAAACTGTTGTGGCGGAACAGCTCAACACAGTTCAGCTCAAACGCCTGGATCTGGCACGTGCACTTGCCAGCAATCCCAAAGTCTTGTTCATGGATGAAATGGCTTCAGGTCTCAGTGAAGGAGAACTGAAAGATATCATGGGAATCATTAAAAAGATCAGCAAAAAAGGCATTACCATTCTTATGATAGAACATATCATGCAGCTTATCATGGCAGTGTGTAACAGGCTTTTATGTATCCAGTTCGGAACAAAAATAGCTGAAGGCTTAACAGAAGAAGTAGCAAATGATCCAAAGGTTACCAAAGCCTATCTTGGATAGCTTAAGATGACAATTAACTTTAAGAATCAACGGAGACTTTATGCTGTTAGAAGTGAAAAATCTTGATGCAGGATATGGATACCTGCAGATATTACGTTCAGTCTCTTTAAATATAGAGAAGGGTGAGTATGTCTGTATTGTAGGACCCAATGGCGCCGGAAAAAGTACAACCATGAAAACCATTGCCGGTCTGATATCTCCTATGGGAGGCAGTATTTTTTTCAATGGAGAAAATATTACAGGACTTCCTGCATCTCAGATCACAAAAAAAGGAATTTCTTTTGTTTCTGAGGAATTAAATCTGTTTGTAAATATGACGGTGCAGGAAAATCTTTACATGGGTGCCTATATTATCAAGGACAAAAAAGTCCAGAATGAGCGCCTTGATTTTGTGTTCAGTCTTTTTCCCCGCCTGGCTGAAAGAAAGTATCAACTGGCCGGTACCATGAGTGGAGGGGAGAGAAAAATGCTGGCCATTGGCCGGGGTATGATGTCTGATCCCAAGCTGCTTCTTGTGGATGAACCTTCATTTGGGCTTGCACCACAATTGGTGGCAAATGTGTTTGAATCCCTTGACATTCTTATTAAAGCAGGTGTGACCATCCTTCTGGTGGAGCAAAATGTCACCAAGACCCTTACTGTGACTGATCGAGGTTATATCCTTGAAAATGGTAAAGTTGGCCTGGAAGGCAAAAGTCACGACCTGGCGGGTGATCCCTATGTCAGAAAAGTATTTCTAGGCGTTTAATTTTCTTTTTGGAGAAATAAATTCATGTCAAATAACACTGTTTCCAAATTTTTAACCTGGACAAAATCCGCAGCAGGCATATCTATCGTGGCAACGATTTTGATTGCCGTGTTTGCAGCGATACATTCCGGTCCTTACCTGCTGGTTAATACAATAATCACAGGCGGCATGCTTGCGTTGGTCGCCACAGGCCTTACTCTGATGCTGGGTGTACTCAATATTGCCATGTTTGCCCATGGTGAATTCTTTATGATCGGTTCTTTGACGGCCTATTATGTATTTACTCCCATCAGCAATTATCTCAGTGAAAATCCAGAGTCTTTTCTGGCAGTGATCGGCCCTTTGATTGCCATACTCTGTGCAGCTATTGCCGGAGCTCTAAGCGGCATTATCGCGGAAAAAATTGTGTTTGGCCCCTTAAGAAGGCGCTCCTCTGATAACTGGGTAATGAATTCTTTCTTACTCTGTGTCGGGTTAAGTGTCCTTTTGGTTAACATGCATCAGCTTATATTCGGAGCTGAGTTCAAAGGCATTGTCCAGTATTGGAAAGGAATGCCGATTTCCATTGCAGATGTGTTCATATCCAGGGACAGAGCCATGGCCTTTGTGATTTCGGCCGTAATTGTTGCACTTTTCTGGTTTTTTATGACTTATACCCGCACGGGTATGTCAATACGGGCGGTTTCTCAGGATATCACAGGCGCTCAGATTGTGGGTATAGATATTGAGAATGTTGTTCTCTTAACGATTTCCCTTGCCTGTGCTCTTTCAGCTGTGGCCGGCGGCAGCCTGTTGTTCATGTATCCTTCATACCCCACTGTGGGTTTAGAGCCTTTATACCTGGCATGGTTTGTCGTTATTCTCTCAGGTCTTGGAAATATTCTGGGAGCCGTCGCCGGTGCATTCATGGTGGCTTTGCTCAAGGCAATTACAGTTGAATATGTTGGGTCAGGATGGGATTTTGTTATTCCTTCCATCTTGATTACGTTGATTTTGATTTTTAAACCCAGTGGGATATTTGGTTCAGATGTCCGCGGCGCCTTAGACAAATAAATTGTCAAATCATTTGTCAAATCATTGGAAAAATAGGAGATTATATGGATAACACAATAACACGTCAGCAAATGAATCCATTTGATAAATTGCTTGAAAAATTATGTCTGACGCCGGCGGGATTATCAGGGCTGGTCTTATTATTTGCCCTTCCTTTTATCCCGCCTTTCGACCAGGAGTATATGCTCAGGTGGCTGATTTACAGCGGTTTCATTGCAGCCATGAGTGTGGGATTTGACTTGACAGCCGGCTATATTAATATTGTCAACTTCGGGTATGCCGCAGTAGCCGGTTTTGGAGGGTATACCTCGGCACTTCTGGTCGTCAACCTGGGGTTATCTCCCTGGCTGACCATGGTGGCAGGTGGAATTGCCGCAGGCGCTATGGGGCTGGCTATCGGGATGACCTCTCTACGTCTCAGGGGGATTTTCGCGGCATGTCTTTCCTGGTTTTTCGGTCTGGCGATTATGGGGCTTGCAACCAAACTGGTATGGCTGACCCGGGGACCTTTAGGTCTTCGCGTTCCCCGTCTTTTTGAGGCCGAATCAAATGTTTCGTATTATTTTCTGATTATCATATTGTTGTATTTAATCTACCTGGTCTGTAAATGGATTGTCCGCTCAAAAATCGGACTGGCCTTCCAGGCCATCGGACAGAACATGGATGCTGCAAGAACTTCAGGCATCAACCCGGTGAATTACCGGGTGTTTAATTTTACGCTGTCCTGTGCAATAGCAGGTGTTCTGGGTGGATTTTATGCCCATTTTTACGGTATTTTGACCCCGGACATCATGCATACCGCAAAAACGGTTGAGGTTCTTGCCGTAGCCTATATCGGCGGAAGAGGAAGTTTATGGGGCGGGGCTGTTATTGCGTTTCCCTTTATATTTATTATGGAAATTGTCCGATCCAACCTGTCAAATCTGCCGGGATTGAATCTGGTTATTTATGCTCTGGTATTGATCCTGGTAATGATATATTATCCCGGGGGATTTTC
>JACNHV010000142.1 GCA_014383445.1 Candidatus Desulfobacula maris
CCTAAAGCCTGATCCTTTTTGAGATTTCGATGATCACGAGGGTCATAAAACCCAATCCCACACAGGTTAGAAACGATGTCCACGGAAGCCAGGTCAACTTGAACATGACCCTGAATACAGGCACGCCATAAACTGTCAATAAACAGGTCAATGAGACCAAAACACCCAGATTTAAATAAGGATTGGAGAAAAATCCCAATTCAAAGATACTCATCGATCTGCTGCGGACATTGTAGCTGTGAATGAGCTGCGACAGGCTCAAGGTTATAAACGTCATGGTGCGAGCGGTTGCAAGGTCGGTTTGTCGACCAATGATGAATGCCGTCAAACTCAAAACGCCGATCATGACACCCTGTAAAACAATGGTGCCTGCAATACCATCACCAAGGATTGGTGTTTCAGGCTGACGCGGTTTTCTTGCCATCACACCTTTTTCCGGTGGTTCTACGCCCAGGGCAAGTGCGGGAAATGAGTCTGTAATCAAATTGATCCACAAGATATGAATAGCAAGCAGGGGCGCTTCCCATCCCACAATGATGGCAGCCAATAAAGTGATAATTTCTCCGATATTTGAAGACAACAAAAATGTAACCGATTTCCTGATGTTGTCATAAATGGTTCTGCCTTCTTTAACCGCTGCCACAATCGTGGAGAAATTATCATCTGTCAAAATTAGATCACTGGCTTCTTTTGCAACATCAGTACCTGCTATTCCCATGGCACATCCTATGTCAGCCCCTTTGAGCGCAGGGGCATCATTGACACCGTCTCCTGTCATTGCAACAATTTTGCCTGTTTGCTTTAATGCTTTGACAATACGCACCTTGTGGCTTGGAGAGACTCTGGCATAAACTAAAATGTGTTCTACTTTCTTTAAAAATGCCGGGTCGCTCAACACATCCAATTCAGAGCCGGACAATGCCTGATCGCCATCTGACATGATGCCCAGCTCTTTTGCTATGGCAACTGCCGTATCTTTGTAATCACCGGTTATCATGATAACACGGATACCTGCTGCATGTGCCGTGGCAATGGCATCTTTTACCTCTTCCCGGGGCGGGTCCATCATGGCGGTCAAACCGATAAAAACCAAATCTCTTTCAATGGCGTCTGATGTCAATTGCCCGGGCAGTTGTTCAACACGCCTGCAGGCATAGCCCAGAACACGCAATGCCTCTTTGGACAGCTCCCTGACATCATTTATAATCCGTGTTTTGTCTGCCTCGGTGATGGCGCGACTGCCTTCAGATGTCATCACATGGTCACACCGTTCCAGCAATTGATCTGCGGCACCTTTTACGGATACAAGATATTGGCCTTTGTTATCATGAATCGTGCTCATGAGTTTGCGATCAGAATCAAAAGGGATTTCTCCTTTGCGATTGCCTGCTTTCAAAGATCCCTGGTTGATACCGAACGACTCACCCATGACAAGCAATGCCGTTTCAGTGGGGTCACCCACAACCACGTTGCCCTCATCCGTCCTGCTTAAACCGGCATCATTGCAGTACACAGCCGTCTCAATTAACATGCGGCTTCTATCATCCAAAGTGTCTATTTCAGCAATATCGATCCGTTCATCAATCACCATATGCGTGACTGTCATTTTGTTTTGCGTCAATGTACCTGTTTTATCGGAACAGATCACTGATGCCGCGCCCAATGTTTCAACGGCCGGCAATTTTCTGACAATGGCATTGGCCTTTATCATCCGCTTCACACCCATGGCCAGGACAATGGTCACAATCGCCGGCAATCCCTCTGGAATGGCTGCAACTGCTAAAGAAATGGAAATCATCAGCAGTTCAAACAATTCCCTTCCCTGGAACCAGCCAATGACAAAGATCAGGACACATATGCCGACAGCACCGATTCCAAGCATTTTGCCCATTTCTGCCAGCCGGATCTGGAGAGGTGTTTTTTCCTCTTCCTCGCGACTCAAAAGACCTGCAATTACACCGATTTCCGTGTTCATTCCCGTCTGGGTGACCACCATTCTCCCCCGTCCTGAACTCACACGCGATGTGGCATATGCCATGTTGTTTCGATCACCAATCGGTGGATTTTCCTTTTCAACCACCTGGGTTTGTTTGTCTACAGGAACAGATTCCCCCGTCAACTGAGCTTCTTCAATTTTCAAACCAGCTGCTTCAATGAGACGTCCATCAGCAGGCACCACATCTCCTGAATTCAACTGCACAATATCCCCTTTGACCAAATCTGCAGAGGGCAATCTGAGAAGTTCACCGCCCCTGAGGACCTGTGCAGATGGAATCTGCATCTGTTTCAATGCCTGCATTGATTTTTCAGCATTGTTTTCCTGAACAAATCCCAATACCCCATTCAAAAGTAGAATGGCTAAAATAATAAACCCATCGGTAAATTCATGGGTAAAAAAACTGATCGCGGCTGCAGCAATTAAAATCCAGATCATGACATCTTCAAATTGCTTTATAAAGCGCTTCCAAGACGGCATAGCCGCCTCTTGCATCAAGGCATTGGGACCATTTTCAATCAACCGCTGTGCTGCAACTGCCGGATCAAGCCCAACATGAGCGTCAACACTCAATTGCTCACACGTCTTTTCTTTTGTGATCGTATAAAACATCCTTCCCCTTTATCAATACTTTACATGTAAACATTTATAGTCACATATCATATTGTGGTTTTTTAGGCCATTGGAATTCGATAAAAGCTACTGTCATAAGTCCCCATGATTTACAAGCCAAGCTATTTTAATTGATAGTTATTGCAAAATTTTAAAAAAGGCTGGCTGGAAGCTGACCCATATCATTCAGGCCCCTTTATCTCCTGAAAAATTTAATGCAGAAATGGTCGCTCAAATTAACGCTTGTGGTATGTTCAAAAAACAATTGAAAATGGCTGGAGTACCTGAGTGGTTGAGGCAAAAGGATAAGGAGATGATTGAGATTGAGGAAGCATATATGGAACTCCTTGTTGATAAATGGATATATTACGCCAGGGTTGCATCGACCCGGAGTTTTTTTTACCAGAACTTTAATGATGTATTATATTGATATTCTTTACTATTCAAGATTTTGAATATTCCACCTTTGGATAATTATCCTTGAGCTTGGAAATTTTAGAATTTTGTTCTTAACGGGTAGGCATAAAAAATTATAGCTTCTGAATTTTCACTCTCAAATGAAAAAGCTATCACTTGCCTGGTTATTATTTTTGATATATCTTAAAAATCATTTTGTGAAATACCATTTGCATGGTTCAGATTTGGCATGAGAAAATTTTTACAAAAAACAATTTCAACTACGTAATAAGGGGAATTATACAATATGATAGGAAATAAGCACAATCCCATGAATGAACCACGTTATTGTGGAATCCCTACATTTATGAGGACTTCACTTGTAACCAATCTGGATGATTTAGAAATTGCCCTTGTTGGAGTGCCTTATGATGGGGCTGTCGAGGCCAGATCAGGTGCACGTCAAGGCCCTCGTCAGATAAGGGACATGTCCAGCATGATGCGGGCAATCCACCATGTGACTCGAATAAACCCATATGAATTGTGCAAAATAGGTGATGTCGGTGATGTCCATTTCAACCAGATATTTGATGTTGCAGCCAGCCATAATGATATAACAGCATTTTATGCGATGCTTCATAAATCAGGAATTATTCCATTAAGTGCCGGTGGGGATCACTCTATCACCTTGCCAATTCTTAGAGCCATTGCAGCAGATCATCCTGTTGGCCTGGTTCACTTTGATGCGCATACGGACTGCTGCGATGAGGAGATGAATTCAAAATATAGTCATGGAACTCCCTTCAGGAGAGCTGTTGAAGAAAAATTACTTGACCCTAAGCGAACGATACAGATTGGAATTCGGGGCGCTGCAAACTCTGCGGAATGCTGGGAGTATGGCCCCAAACATGGCATTCGCATTATTTATATAGAAGAGTTCAATAAACTTGGTGTTGAAGAGGTGATAACTGAGGCAAAACGAGTGGTTGGCGACGGCCCAACCTATGTTTCCTTTGATATCGACAGCATTGATCCCTCGTTCGCTCCAGGAACAGGCACACCGGAGGTTGGAGGCCTGACAACTATCGAAGCACAGGGATTAATACGTGGATTGAGAGGGTTGAATATAGTTGGTGCAGATCTTGTTGAGGTTGCACCACCTTTTGATCCATCAGGAAACACCGCTCTAATCGGGGCTACAATGATGTATGAAATTCTTTGTATTCTTGCAGAAAAAGTAAATTCAAACGCGAAAGGAAATAAGGCTTAAATTTTTCTTTTATTCTAACATCAAACGTTTATCAGACATATATCTCAGGTATGATATGTTTGCAAAAGATATTTTTTGTATCATTGACAGATTCGAGTCTTAAATCATTTGAGTTTGGATAATGATACTTGAGTCTAAGCCATGGAATAATTTTTTTATATTATAAAAATTACAGTGCAAGATTGGCTTCTAACAGCGGTTGTGGATCATAAAGTTTAACTGAAGTTTCAAAGCTAAAAAAGTGTCATATACCACATCTTGGGGTCCTCAAATTTTGTATTGACTGAGTCTTTGAAATCCCAGTACGCACCCCAATAAGGTAGTAAAATAATACATTGAATAGACAAAGTAAACTCTAAAAAGAAATCCCCTTACCTTTGGTAGGGAAGTAGACCCTTTCCATTAT
This sequence comes from Candidatus Desulfobacula maris, assembly GCA_014383445.1. GTDB lineage: Bacteria > Desulfobacterota > Desulfobacteria > Desulfobacterales > Desulfobacteraceae > Desulfobacula > Desulfobacula maris. The sequence goes on from JACNHV010000142.1 coordinate 4,681, forward strand.
CACAGAAACTCGTACAGATAATGATCAGGGCAAAATACCTGATGACCATCGGTAATCATATAAATCTCAAAAAAAATAATAACAGGGGAATTTCAAACAATAGGGCTGCATTGGTAATCAACCAGCAGGCATTGGCCAGGTCAATATCAAGGTGGTAAATTGTCGGCGGTACCATGGCAATAAACCCTACTGGCATGGAAGACAGAATCAGTAAAACCTTCAGAGGTAACCCGTTGTCAATTTGATTCAATCCAAGTAAATACCCCAAACCCAAAATCATGACAGGAACTAAAGCAAATTTGATCATCGCAATTATCAGGCCGGGTTTAAGATATGTTTTGACACTGGAAAATTGCATGGACAGACCAATGGATATTAATAAAAGAAAAGCGGCCAAAGGAATGAAGACAGAGTTGACCAGGGCATAGACATCCGGCCGGGGGATGGCGGAAGCATTCAGTACCAATCCGATGGTAATACTTAAAACAGCCATCACAACAAAGATGTCGGTAGCGGATGTTTTAAGACGTTGAACAAAAGAGAGATTTTGAGTTAGATCATCACTGTATGATTTGGCAATGGGAAATCCAATGGCGTAATAAATCAGCTCTTCAAACAATTTGTAAAAGGGCACAAGAGCAAAGCCTTTTTCCCCAAGAAGCATAAAACAGAACAAAGCGCCAAGAGAACCAATATTGGTAAATCCGCCGCAGACAATATAGCTGCCGGTTTGTTTCCGGCTAAATTTCATTATTCTGGATGCTAAAAATGCAATCCCTCCACCGAAGAAAAGAGCCGTCATTCCCATAAAGGGCAGCGCTGCAATTTTGATATCATGGATATTGGCCACCCAGGTTGCTCCCAGAATGGCCACAGGATTAAAAAAAAGCAGCGCTGATCTTTGAAGTTTTCTTTTGAGCGTATCAATGGACAGGGTCAGGTTTTTTCTCTTTGTAAGCACCTGTATCATATATCCGACACCAATGCCCAATATTACAATGCTGATGGAAAAAACAAACCTGCCCATGGGTGATTATACTTCTCCGAATTCTTTGATAATGGATTCCAAAATCTCGTCTGACATACCATAGGAGTTTTCTTTTCCCGGAAAGACACCCTCTTTTACTTCTTTTTTATACAGCCTGAAGGTATCGATCATGATCTGTCCGATATTAACATATTGTTTGGCAAATGAGGGTGTAAATTTATCATAAAGGCCTAAAACATCCGGCGTTACCAGCAACTGACCGGAACATTTGGGTCCACCGCCGATGCTGATAGTGGGAATGGAAAGTTTTCGGGTTACATAATCAGACAGTTTTGTCGGTACGGCTTCAAAAATAATGGCAAAGCAGCCGGCTTCCTGAAGCGCAAGGGCCTCGGAAACCACTTTGCGGGCAGAGGTCATGTCTCTTCCCTGAGCCTTGAGTCCCCCAAGGGCACCAATCGCCTGAGGGTGTAGCCCGACATGTCCGACACAGGCAATACCCATTTCCACAACAGCCTTTGTTTTGGCAATATGATTAGGGGTGGCTTCAAACTTAACCGCATCCACGGCTGCCTCTGTGACAAATCTTGCTGCATTTTTCATGGTATCTTCAACACTGTATTGAAAAGATCCAAAGGGCATGTCTGCTACGACCATAGTCCTGTCGCAGGCTCTTGCAACTGCGGCGCAGTGCAGGACCATCATATCCATGGTAGCGGTCAGGGTGTTGGGATGTCCATGGACAACCATGGCGCATGAATCCCCCACAAGGATCATATCAATGCCGGCATCATTGACTTTTTTGGCTGTGGGAAAATCATATGCCGTTAACATGGTGATGATTTCCTTATTATCTTTCATTGCCTGGATGGTTTTAACAGTGTGTTTTGACATGGTGTTCTCCTGAATTATTGGGGTTGTTAAAAAATTATTGTTTATGATTAAAACGCTTTATGGGCCGAGCCAAAAAGCTTGATTTTCTCTTTTATGGAGTGCTTCATGGCATATTGTCCTTTTAAAAGGTCAGCTTAATTTTTGTTGTATCGCAACAAGGGCATCATCATTTCCAACATTGCCCGGAAAAATAATATATGACATCCCAGGGTATGCTGATTCTTGCCCCAGCTTCCACACGGGCACACCCGGCAACACCTGGCCTAAAACCCGGGCTCTTTTAACCGCCAGCCCTTTTGTGGCAACATCACTGGAAGTAATCCCGCCTTTGGCAATCAGGTATCTTGGCTGACACTCCAGGCCTTTGATAATTTCGATCAGGCTTAAAGACACGATCTGACTGATTTTAAGACTTTTGTCCGGGTTATTTCCAACTACAAGATTCCGGCTTGTAAAAATCAAGGTATCCCTGCCATTTTTTAATGCTTTATTGAGCTTTGTTGTTGCCATCTCAATTTCTTTGTGCCGCGACTGCTCTTCCAAGACCTTTTCAACAGTGATTTCTATGGGGCAGATATCGGTTTGTTCGAGCAATGCTTTGACCTGGGCCGTTGTCTTGGGCACATGTGAGCCCACAATGAACAATCCTCCCGCGGGTGCATCAGAGACCAGGTCTTTTCTGGATAAAAAACCGGGTTGAGGGATAACACCGGCCCTGACCCGGACAAAAGAGGCAGCTGTCCGATACAGGAATCGTTTGCCGTTTGCCCCGGCAGTTAAAAGGCCTGCCACAACGACCTCTATATCTTTATAGGAAACTGCATTAACAATACAGGCGCTTTTATCGGAAACCATCATAAGAATTTCGGCGACTCGCGCGGGTCCTCCTTTTCGTATGTCATCAAGAGAAACAGCAATAACCTTGTCTGCCTGGATTCGACCACCTGTTTTTTCTTCTATCCAGCGACAGAGATTTGAATGACTGAATCCAAATGTTGCATCCTGAGCATAGGAGGTCTGGGCCGCAGGCACAAGAAGGTCTTCTTCTGCCACATAATGGATATTATTGAGCGTATATCGCCCGCCTTCCAGGAAAAAAGGGCAGATAAGATATGGAAGATCACTGTCCCCCATGGCAGCTGCCATTTCATCCACTTCATGGGGAAAATGTCCCCTCAGGGTCGAATCACTCCGGGAGATAACACTGATATGAATGCCCGTGGCTTTGGATGCTGATTTCAGGCTCAGACCGATTTGTGAACCCATGCCGCAGGCCTCATCTTTTGTCAATCCACGTGAATTGGTCAGAATAAAAAAGGCCGTTTCTTTATTGATCAGCTCCCTTTTTAGACTATCCAAATCCCAAGTGGTAAGCACCGGCAGATCGTGGATTGTCTGGGTGCCGGTAGGGTCGTCATCCAGGATCACAATTTTGGTCCTGCTTTTCTCAATCTGATTGCGGATGGACGGCAGAAGATCCTCTGGCCATTCCCGCGGCAACGCTTTAAACGTATCGTCTTTATTAATAATCATACTGTACCTTTATTTCATTGAGAAAATGTTCTGCTCAATAAATTTCCATGTTTCAAGGTAATCCCCTTTTTCCATCAAACTTTCAAGAGAGACTAAATCAATTGAATCCAACAGGTTCCAGATTTTATGGGTCAGTCGGCTGTTGGCTTCAAAAGTGCCTTTGATATCCCATCGTGTGGGAGAGGTGTCTGATGTAAAATAGTCATTGTACTTATATTTTTTCAGATAATAGAGAAATTCCACATATTCAAGAAAATGCTTGGTACCGCAAAAATAATCCCAGTCCCATTTGCCGTCATTGTCATTCACGTGGACATAGTATTTATACTGACTTTCAGCCAGCATGGCCACAGCTTCTGCCGGGTTTTCATTCCCATAGATGGAATGACCGAAATCAAGGGTGACGCCCATATTGGCAACTTTAATATCATTGAGAAGACATATGGCTTTGGCCGCCGTATCAACAAAACATTTCCCCCGGGTTTCACTGGGTTTATATTCGATGAACAAGGGGATTTCATTTTTATAGGAAGCCGCTTCACCAAAGCTATTAACCATGTTCTTCCAGGCTGCGGCATAGTCATACTGGAATGAAAATTCATATCCGTCTCCCAAAGGGCAGCAGGTGACCTTGTCTGCACCGATGTCATATGCGAAATCTTTGGCCTGTTTAATAAAGGTGACTGCTTTTGCGCGGACGTCTGCCAGGGTTGATGTAAGCCCGCCGTTTCGAAATTCCGGCTCTGCTTTGACATTGACATTGACTGCTGCCACATTGAGATTGTACTTGGCCAAAGCCGCTTTGGTGGGTGTTGCATCTTTGACCTCATAAGGAAAGACAATCTCAACCCCGTTATATCCCTCAATAGTGTTCATGAGTTTGAATTTTTCATCCAGACTTATCTGGGTGTTATATTCATGAAAGCGATCTTTTGTTTGAGACAGGAACCCTGTAATAATTGCCATTTTAAGCATAAAATGTCTCCGAATATATAGTTTTCAAATGCGTTATTTTTTTTTAAAAAAAGATTGTTTTAACTGGGCTATTTTCCTTTTATACCAGGGCAGCTGACTTGCAATGGTCCAGACGATGATTAAAAACAGGATCAAAGAAACCGGACGTGTGAAAACCGGCATAAAACTGCCTTGAGAAACCATGAGCGCTCTTCTGATATTTTCATCGGCCATGGGCCCTAAGATCACTCCTATGACAAGGGGTGCAATAGGATATCCCATTTCAGTTAAAAAATAACAGATAATCCCTACAGGCAGCATCAAATATAGATTAAAGATGTTTAACCCGAGAGAATATGAGCCGATAATGCAGAGCATGCCGATTATCGGCATGAAAATCTGCGTTGGAATTTTAAGCACTTTGACAACCTGTTTTGCCAGAACCATTCCGGTAATCCACATGGCAACGGATGCCAGAAGGAGAATAGCAGCTACTTCCAGAATAAATGTGGGATGTTCAAAAGTTATCATGGGACCCGGTGTGACACCATGGAGCATAAGAGCTCCCAAAAGCATTGCTGCCGGCGGACTTCCCGGGATACCCAGGTTCAGCAAAGGAATCATGGCACCGCCGACACATGCATTATTGGCGGTTTCACTGGCAATCACCCCCTGGAGTTCTCCTTTCCCAAAGGTTTCAGGGTGCTTGGAAGTATTCTTAGCTGTTCCATAGGAGACCCATCCGGCAATGTCTTCCCCGATCCCTGGGACTGAACCGATACCGACCCCGATAAGAGCAGACCGAACAATGGCCGGAATATTTTTCAAAACAGTACCAAATTCAGGGAGAATCCGCTGGAGTTCCTTGGCTTTCCCAATATGGACTTTATCTTTGAGCACTCCGATAATCTGTGGGATGCCAAAGGCACCGATCAGCACGGGAACAACCTCTATGCCGGATTCAAGCTCTGCAAACCCGTATGTAAATCTGGGGTAAAACTGGAGTTGATCCCTTCCGATACAGGCAAGAAACAGACCTAAAAATCCGGCAATCCATCCCTTGATAACAAGATCGGGACTTGTGAGGGTTCCGCTGATCAGGATACCGAAAAAGGCCAGTAAAAAGAATTCAAAAGAGGTAAACTGCAGGGCAAACCTGGAGATGATCGGTGAAATGCTGACCACAAAGAGCATGCTGATGATTGTGCCGATGGCGGATGCCGTAGTGGTAAGACCGATGGCCCGGCCACCTTCCCCTTTGCAGGCCAGAGGATAACCGTCCAGTGCGGTTGCCGCCGAAGCAGCCGTACCCGGGATATTGATCAAAATAGAGGCATAGGATCCGCCATAGGTTCCACCGACATAGATGGACAAAAGACAGACCATGGCAAGGTTGGTATCCATGCTGTAGGTGAGTGCCGTTAAAAGGGCAACACCAAGAGTGGATGTCAATCCCGGCATGGCGCCGAAAATGATGCCCAGCAACACTGAACCAAACAGTATGGCCAAGGATTCAGGATGGGTTGCAAGACCCAGAACAATATCAAAAAATGACCCAAGTCGTTCGAATAACAGTACCAAAACACACCTCTTAAAGTCTTAAAATTACATGTACCAGACAAGGTCCAAAAGTTCGACCAACATACCTTCAAAAGGCATGGGAACCAACAAAAGATATTTAAAGATCATCCCCACAAGCAGCGGTGAAATGACAGCAATGATAAGGCTGATTCTATATTTTTTCTTGAATTCAGGATTGTCCTTTGTCAGTTGGTAAACATACACGGCAAAACTTAGAATATAAGAAAGAACCAGCCAGTCCCCAGGGTAATTGGCATAAACGGAAAAAAATGTGTTTAATCCGGTTATTAAAAAAAGGATGAATATGAGAACCTGGGCTGCATAAAACAGGAACAGTTTAACCAACATGGTCCGGTCATTTAGATAAAACATGGTGATAAATACCAGTAAAAATTCAATGGCAGCCAGAAAGAAATCAACCCGCGGAATGAATAAAAAGACAAAACTAAAAAGAATAAAGACAACAGCATAAAACCTTAAATTTTTTTCAAGCTTTAAAAATTGAAGAAAATCACGAGAGAGAATAAAAGAACTTAAAGTTTTCAATGCTTTTATTCCGACTTCCTTTACAGCCGTTCTGATCAGCATTCCGCCCAGGAGCATGATAATGGCACCGACAAACAAAGGGAATATGGCAGGAGATACAAACCAGACGTTCTGTACGCCACCCCAGGAGTCTTTCATGGGCATTTTCAATGACTGGCTGACGATAAATAGGCCGGTCAGAAAGATCAGGCTGCCTGAAAATATATCTGCTTTCCTGAGTTTGTCTTTGTCCATCATGGTTGAATAATCCTTAATTTTTGTTTATAAGCTTATGTTAAGAGCCGGACTTATCGTTCATTGGTGTGGACTAATAAGTCCGGTCCCTGGCTGGTGTCATTTGACACCAGCCCCTCTTTCACACACTTTTTTTTTGATCATGGTTTTGGAATTCCAAGGCTTGCAGGATCAATTGTGGCTGCACCAAGATCCCATAAGGTCCAGGCAAAATTGGATTCCAGGGCATCAAACACGGCTTTTGATTCTGCCCCTGTTTTTCCGGAAAGCTGATAGTAGTTTTCCTTGGCCCATGTTTTCACTTTTTCTGTGGCCATCCCTTTTTTAAATGCATCCACGAGAACAGCCTTGACATCTGCCGGAACATCCGCTGGTACGGCAAATCCAATGGCCTGGGAGATGGGCAGGTATTTTGAAAGTCCGGGATAGGCATCAAATGCAGATGGAATGGTTCCCAGATCGGCAACATCAAAACTATTTGGTATCAGCATGCCAAGGGCACGAAGTTTCCCCCCCCGGAGCAGTTGCTGCTGCTCAGCCAGTGAAGTGATAACAACATTGACTTCTCCGGTCATGGCAGCATTCTGGGCAGGGGCAGAGCCTTTATAGGGGATAAAATTAAACTTTGCACCGGAACCGTTTTCAACGGCCAGAAGGTTTAAATGATGAATGGAACCTGCACCACTTGCAGCGGCTTTGATAGATTTTGGATCTTTTTTGGCAGCCTCGATGAGATCCTGAATGGTTTTATAGGGGGAATCTGCAGTAACAGAGAGGACATCTGGAGATCCGCCAACGATAAAGGTATCCCAGACATCAAATTTTTTATCCCAGCCGCCTTGAACGCCGGCTGTAACATTTGACTCAGACAGCCCGCAAAGGGTATAGCCGTCATGTTTCTGACCAAATGCATGGCTCATTCCGATAGAGCCTGCCACCCCACCCGTTTTATTGATGACATTGATATTAACACCCAGAAATTGTTGCATTTCAGCTGTAATTATCCTGACACAGGTATCGGTTCCGCCACCGGCACCCCAGACAACTGCTGCTGTAATGTTTCTGCTGGGAAATGCTTTCCCGGCCCAGACACCTGGTGCCAATGCAAACACCATAGCCAAACTAATGAGTAAAATTTTTTTCATGTTTATACGTCTCCAAAAAGCTAATTATTGATGATCCCCAGTCCACTGGGTTGCTTGCAGACCCTTTATCTGCATTAACTGCCATGTTTTTTTAAAAACCACCTCCTTTAATATGAAATGTATGGATTAACCATCGATCTGTTGCTCTAAAATATCGATGGATTTCTTAAAATGTAATTTCATAAGGTTTTCTGCTTTTTCTGGATCCCTGTTGCAGATGGCCTCAATGATTTGTGTGTGATCTTTCATGGTATCATCAGGGTGCATTATCAGCCCTTCTCTAGGTACATTCTGATAGGCAAGACTGATAATATTGAATGTTTGAAGCATGGTGGTTAAAAATTCTCTCGAAGCTGTTTTTGTAATCATGGTGTGAAATTTTCTGTCTGCTTTGGCATAGGCTGAAATATCCGTAATGTGTTTCTGATCTTTAAACTCTGAAAAAATTTGGCTTAAAATCTTACAGTTTTCATCAGTGATACACTGGGCTGCCCGCCGTGCAGCGAGACCTTCTAAGACTTCACGGATTTCAAAAATACCGATCATCTCTTTAGTCGTAAACAACCTTACAAAAAACCCTCGTCTGGGTTGGACTTCAATCAGTTTTTCATGTTCCAGAAATTTTAAAGCGCTTATTAATGGCGTTCGACTGATTCCCAAATCCTTGGCGAGTTTTTCCTGGGGGATCTTTTGGCCCGGCAATAGAGTTCGGTCTTCAATCAGGTCTTTTATAACTTGGTATACTTTTTGATCCAGATTTTCATACTCCGCGCCTAAATTTTTCATACCATATTTCCTTTTTATAGAGACCATTCTTGAAATAATATTGAATTTTGTATACAAAATTCAATATATAAAATAAAATTTAATGTCAATACTTTTTTACACCTTCATGATGTATTGAAAGAAAGAGCTTGAACAAAAATTATTCAGTTAGATACATCAACTTCCCGGCAATAATAAATTTTCATCGCGTATTTTTTTACTCACGACTACTATGGTATTATCTGTCAGGAGTCAAATTAGACAAATTACCGGGCGCTTCATCTACCAGCCCAAATTTTTAAATATTTATCGCGATACAAGATGTAGTATGAACAGAATTTTCAATTTCAGATTTGAAATTACAATATATGGGATAGCCTTAATCTGAATTTCAAAAGGTTGCTATAACGCTTATTGGAGACCAACTTGATTGTTGTTCAACTTCCCTGGATAATAATTTTTAAGCTCGGTTAAAATGTTTTTGGTATAAAAAATTACAGTGGTAAAATAGGCTGTGGCACCGCCATTGGGTCATAAAATTGAATAAAAATTCAAAACTGAGAAAGTGTCATACACTACATATTGGGGTTACCAAATTTTGCTTGGACTGAATTTTAAAACACCAGTGAACATATGTTGTTCACACCATAAACCCCATATAGACACAAGACTCATCTTGCATCACGATTTTTTTATCTATACAAATTGTTGCACTATAAGCCCTTTATTCCCTGCTGAAAAATGATCCCTTTTGCCCAATTTCTGCGTTGGATGAAAATTGTAACCCTCAAAATTTTCATTCGCCTTGATCCTGAACATAATTGAACCTTTTTCAGCAGGGACTATTCAATTTATTCTCAAATTATTAATAAGCACCAAATTGGCGGGCAGTCTCGAACATGGCCCGGATGTTATGGGCCGGTACTCCTTCGGTAATATTATGAATGGAGGCAAAGACATATCCGCCGCCGGACGCCATAATCGAAAGATTTTTTTTCACCTCTTCCTCCACTTGCTCAGGGCTACCGTAAACCAGGATATTTTGGGAGTCACATCCACCGCCCCAGAAGGAAAGATCTTTGCCGAATTCTTTCTTCAGGCGGACCAGTTCCATCTTATTGGCCGTGTATTGAACCGGATTAAGCACCTGTACCCCCATTTCGATGAAATCCGGAATAATGTCATAGATGGAACCACAGGAATGAAAAAAAAGTGTCAAGTCCGGTGCTGTTTCCCGGATATGGCCAAAGAGGCGTTGGTGATGTGGCTTTATCTGGGTTCGGTACATGGAAGGGCTGGTCCAGGTTGACAACTGCATGCCCATGTCATCTGTCATCTCAATTGCATCCACAAATGGACCGACGTGGGCATACCATTGGTCAAAATTTTTAATATGGCCGTCCACGAGTATCTCCATCAGGGCCTGGGCCAGCCCCGGATTTTCGGCCAAATCAAGGGGGAACTGCGACCAGCCGCGCAGGACCTGGCCTGCCTGAAAAACGTGGCCGTAAAAGAGACCGGTTATGTATTTATCCGTGCCCTGCCTGATCTTCTTTGCCTTTTGCCCCATCTCTTTATAGCTACAATCGTGCCAGGACGAAAGGTCAAAGGATTCGATGTCTGCCCGGTAACCTTCAATATCAGCGATGCTCCGGCATTCGGATAACTTATGAAAGGGAAAGTCAAAGAAAAATCCATCCTTGGGCATTTTCATGGAAGGATATCCGGATGCATCCATCACCAGGAGATCCCCATTCTCCTGTATCTGCGGAACAAACCCCCGGGGCACTTTAACCGATGTGCCGTCGTAGGCAAGGTCATCTCTCCATTCCTTTGGATACCCAATGTAGATGAACCGTGCATCCGAATACAGTCTGCCTGCCATTTCCATGGATACTTCGGTTTGCTGCTGCATGAGATCATGCAGAAATATGGGTTTTTCAATGGGACACCCCAGGAGGGCTGCCAATTTTTTATGCGGCCCCAGATGAATGCTTGTGGCGTCAGTACCCCCGAAATCAATTGGAACCCTGTCAGGCTCCTGATGATTTAAGGCCTTGATTACACGTTCCCTTGAGGTTAATCCGGTTTCTTTGTTCATCTTTCTCCTTTTTCTCTGTTGTCGGTAAAAATTACCGAGTGCTTCTTTCACCAGTAAGGCTTTTTGAATATTTTCAAAATACTACATCTGGTATAGATAAATTTTTCAGTTTCTGATTCAAAATTCCATTATATGGGATAGCCTTAATCTGAATTTCAAAAGGTTGCTATAACGTTTATTGGAGATTGAGTTTCAGGGCTCCCTAAAATTTTTTGTATCATTTTGTTCGTACCCCGGAAAAAATTTTCAAAATGGGATGAATATATTATAAAAGATAATGGGTAAAAATGGCTTATGACACCGGTTTTAGTTTATATAATTTAATGCCAGGTGTCAAAATAATGTTCTTCCCAAGCACAAGATATGGGATCATTCCATGATTCAAAAAATTAGAAGAATACCCCTGCTATTCTGTAATTTTAAAAGACTGGAGCTGCAAGGCCTGTCGCCATTAACCTTAAAAGGGATTACTTTTTATCCAGTACCTTCCGAATGGTCTGGGCAACTTCTGACATGTTGATTGGTTTCATGACATAGGCTGCCAACCCCAATTCTTTCGCCTTTTCTTCATCCACAAATAATATGGTTTCTTTTCCCCAAGGAATCTCCTATGTGGTTTTGACTTCAACAATTGGTT
>JACNHV010000234.1 GCA_014383445.1 Candidatus Desulfobacula maris
CTTCAACCGTTGTCGGGACAATGATGATCTTATCTTTTCCACCAGATCCTGGTTTGACAATTCTTCCGATACGAATTTTCCGTTTAAATCCGTCTTCTTCTCTTCTTCTGTCTTTTTCAAGAAGCTCATCAAGGGTTATCATCTCTTTTTCCTCCCTTGTCTATTTCAGGCATAGCGAAAACCGCCATTTTTCCAAAACATTATTTGTCGTCCTCCTGGCTGCAGAAGTATTCGATGGTTTTCTGAGCACAGGTTCTGCAGTACCCCAGTTTTTCATTCATGGTATAAGTCATTCTGTCATAGAGCTTTTGATTTTCTTCATTGGTTCTGTTGGCAAGGGCACCGATTAATGAGCCGGCTCCGGCAATGTCAGATTTAAGCCTGACATCGGTAATTGCCTTAACCAGATCAAGATTGTCCATGAAATCATAGTTTGCATCCACAGAAAGCTTTTGCCCATAAATCTTTCTGATGGAGTTTCTAAAAGATGCCCTTTGCTCCTCAGTCTTCAATCCTAGCCGTTCTTCAACATTTTTAATATATCGTTCATCTATTTTAAGCGCTTTAAGTTCGCCGGTCTGGGGATCCTTATATTTCCACATCATGTCGGGACCTAAGTGTTCTGCATCAACGCCAATGATCATATTTACATAATTCAGCACATCTTTTTTAATTGCCAAAGGTTCATCCATATAGGCGTTGAACATTTCAGTCATAATTCTTTCACGATAAAGGCCCCTTGCAATTTTCAAATCTTCTTTGAATTTTGCCCGGTCAGAAGGCTCCTGGACATAATCAAGAACCGTTCTTTCAAGGGCCTTAAAAATATCCAGGGCAAACATGCACTGACCTTCATTGGTTTCAGAGCTTTCCAATAAAAGCTGGACAGCCCGACCAAGATTTCTTTGCCCCATGCCTTTCTGGCCAAACCGTTTGGTGATATCTGTGTCCTGGTTTAACATATCAATCAACTCGGCAAGGGTTTTGAGACTCTTTTCTCCGGCCACCTCTCCTGCTGCAAGTTTCATAATTTCAATGGGAGTTAACTTATCAGATCTGGGCAATCTTGTGAGAACAACACCGACAGAAGCTGCATAATTCAAATTTGGATCCTGGTGCAGTATTTTTGAATCAAGAGAGCGTTTTGTATCGGTTCCAATGGCATATTCTGTTAATGTTTTCTGAATCTTATAATCTGTATTATGTGCAACATAACAGATTCTGCACCGGTCAATTATCGGTGCTTCTTCTTTTTCGGAAAGGAAAGTGTCAAATTCAGAATTATTGCTGGTGGCGATAATCAGCGTGTCAATGGGCCACTTGAACCCGTCCATTTCAATCATCCGGTTTTGAATAACCCCAAGATAAACCTGAACCAGATCCTTTTTATTTTTATAAATCTCGTCGCTGAAATGGATGCCGCCGCCCGCAACTCTTGCCAATGCTCCTCTTCTTAAATCAAATCGATAAGGGTTGTTTGAATCTGAAATATGAAGCAGCCTTTGAATAGATTCTTCTCCCATGAGATCCACAGCAGATGAGGTAATCTTATCCTTTGCAGGATATTTGCCTGTTATTGTGCCCAGACTTTCAATTAATGGAACCGGTGTAATTTCAATAAAGGACAACATCTTTGTAATATCATTGTTTGTATACTCCCGGATCTGATTAAAGATATAAGCAGAACAGGCACCCAGAGGACGATATTTATCATAAAGATCCTCTGTCTGTTTTTCAGTAAATTTAAATTTTTTAGAAAAAACCTCTTTAGATTGGTCTTGGGTTTCACAAAGACTCATGGCCAGAATCATGGGATCTTCATAAGTCTGGGATTCAATAAAGTTAATCTTGCCATAGCCTCCGATCTGATCCAGATTAATAAACCTGAATGTGTATTTTTTATTTTGGGGGATACTTAAGAATTCTCTGTATCGCGCACAAAGGTAATCAACAAAAAAAGTTTTCCCATTGCCGGGTTCACCCACCAGGACAAAGGCCATTTCCCTTGAAGAACCACCTTCTGAAGCATCTTTCACAAATGAAACAAAACTGTTTATTTCATCGTACATACCCACCAGATGTTTTTTCCCCTGGCTGAATAGATCAAACTGGTAGGTTGTTTTACCTTTAACTGTAATTTTTTGAATGCCTGCATCAAGGATCATCCTTGCGACCCCCCCAAAGGCATCTTCAAATAATAACTTTCCTTTTTTAACTGCATCGACATGACTTATTAAAGACTTTGGATTTGTTTTGCCGGCCATTTTACCCTCCTCTGGGCAGCAAGGAGGCTTATGCTGCCATTCAAAATTTGGTTGGAATTTTATTTTCTGCCAAAGACAGAAAACTAAAATTTATTTAGAAATTACATTACCATTTATCAAGATGAGCGCAGCGAATTACGATTTGTATTTGTACTTGTTTTTAAATATAACAATATTAAAAAATAGAGTCAAATAATTTACCCACTATTTTACTCAATTTCAATTCTGTTTAACATATGTTTTCCCAGAATAAGGTCCTCTTGTGTCGTGATTTTAATGTTCAGGCTAGACCCTTTTATGATAACCACTTTTTCACCTAAGTGTTCTACTAAAGAAGCGTCATCCGTACCTGAAAAACAAGTTTTAATAGCATAATCAAATGCCCGCAGAATCAAGTCCAGTTTGAATGTCTGGGGTGTTTGTGCAGTATAGAGAAACTGCCTGTTCAATGTTTTTTGAATACTTGAATCCGGGCAGACCTGTTTAACAGTCTCTGTTATTTTAACACCAGGAATACAGGCACCATATTCAATGGTCTTCTGGATACACGCTTTAATTATATTTTGATTTACAAAGGGGCGGACCCCATCATGAATCAATACAATGGTTTCTTTATCAATATTTATTCTATCATTGACCCTTTTCAGACCATTTAATACAGAGTCCTGTCTTTTATTCCCACCTTCAACCAGATGAATTTTTTTTGCAAAGCCAAATGGATCGATAATATGTTTTTTACAATACTCATGGTCTTGTTTTGGAATAACAAGGACAATTTCATGGACCTGGTCACAGCTGTCAAAGGCCATGATGGTTCGACTGAGAATTGGGATTTTGTCAAGATAAAGATACTGCTTTTTAATCTCTGAGCCCATTCGCAAGCCCTTCCCTGCGGCAACAACTATGACAAAATTTTGAGATGGATGCATTTTAAATTAAATAAGACAATTCTTTTGGCAAGGGAATTCCCTTACCCATATGGTCTTCTCCATAATTCACTGCAGCAAGGGTTTTCAGATCCTTTAATGCCCGCAAATCGCCCTTAAATTGAACAATTTCGATTTCTTCTTTTTTTATTTTCCCACCAGCCCATTGAATATCCAGGACACTTGCAGCATCAAAAACATCACTATTTACAAGCATTTTGACTTCACCACCATAATGCTGAACAATTTTTGCCACTAAAAGGCTTGGACGACTGTGAAATCCGCGGTCTTTAGGTATTCCAACCTCAATAACAGAGGTTTCCATGTTTTCATTCAATATTTTCGATGCAAGGGCTTTTCCTGAAGACAAAAATTTCCAGGCATAAAACAATCCAAAATTTACAGCCCGATCCAGCACAACATCTGGATCAATAACATCGGATAAAGATTCACTGACAGTTTTATATACATCCTTAAACCCGATATCATGCAAATGGCGTTCATAAAAATGCAACAAACTGCCCGTTACCTGGAGCATATGAAATACAATGGAAAAATGACTTCTAAGTTGTTCAAGCTTTAAATTTTCTGAGGATGATTTTGTATTTACAACATAGGAATCAAAGGAAGACTGGATGTTATGAATCAACATTTCATATCGTCTAATGATGACCTCATTGATTTTATCCGGCACAAGTTCCTTTATTTTTTTTAAATCATACCGCTCATAAAATTCAAATTGATCAAAATCTTTAACAATTTCTAAAAATTCACTGGCAATCCGGGTCAAGTTTTCTCTTTGCTGGTCTTTGGAATTAAAATCATCGATATTGTGATCCAGCTGCTGTACAGATGAAATCCCTGGAAAATAACTAAGATCATACCTATTGACCGGAATATTGATCTTCAGACGGCGAGCTTCCTCTAAAATAACAGGTGCAGCCAGTTTTATGGATTGCTGTAAAATTTTTAGTGTATCAAAGGCTTCAAGTTTAAAGGTCTTATGCTGGTTCGCTTCAAAAGAATAAAATTTAAACCGATTGAGAATATGTCTTTGGGAATAGCAGGCCATTGAAAGATGCCGGATTGTTGCAGACAATTCGCGATAAAACACCCATTCTTTATTTTTTTTAGCCCCATGAAAATCTAAAAAATCTTCAAGAATATGAGATGTTGAAATAAGCTTTGAATATATTTTTTTTGTAAACAGATACTCGTCATCATCAAGTTCAAAAACAAATAAAATACATTTTAGATATTCAAAAGAAAAAATATTGGCTTTTTCCTTAAAAGAGATGTCGCAAGTAAAATTCATAATCCATTTTCCAACATTAAAAATAAAGATTCGGCCTGACCAGTTGATAAGCCGAATTTTGTTATCTGCTCTTGTTACCGCAAACAGATCAACGATCATTCATCTTGGATGTACGTTGCCGCACACCTCATGCGACCTACCCGAAAACTTGGGCGGACAACCCTCAAACATTTTCCTATTTGGTCTTGCACCGGACGGGGTTTACCAAGCTTTTCCAGTCACCTGGAAAACTGGTGCGCTCTTACCGCACCGTTTCACCCTTACCTCGCTACTCAGTTCGATGAACAACTTAAAAAGGGTCCTTCATGTTATTCAACAAACTGAGTAGCGAGGCGGTCTACTCTCTGTTGCACTTTCCTTCACGTCACCGTGACTCCACGTTATGGAGCGTCCTGTCCTGTGGTGTTCGGACTTTCCTCCAGGTTTAAAAACCCAGCGATCGTTTTGCCTGGTCAGGCCGAATTTTTACCTATTTATGTGATAAAGGATTCTACTGCATTGCGGACAGGAAATCAATGAATTACCACGCTGTATTTCAATATATAATTGAGGTGGTACGTTCATAAAGCACCCCATACACACCGCGTCTTCCACATATATAACAGCCGAGCCATTATTCATTTTTGATATTTTTGCAAACCTGTTCATCAATGAAGGGTCAAGGGTTTTGCTGATTTCATTCTGCTGGGCAATATATTCATCAAGAAGCTCTCTGTCATCAATAGATTTTTTTTCAATATCTTTTTGTTCTTCTTCTATTTGATCCTTAAGAAGATGGAATTCTTTTTCACTTTCCTGAACAATTTTTTCTATTTTTTCTTTTTCATCAAGCAGTTCCAATAATTCAGTTTCCAAAACATCTTTGCGTTTTTTATTATCGTCCACTTCTCTTAAAAAAAGATTATATTCTTTATTGGTCTTTACCATCCTCAATTTTTCATTGCTTTTAATAATCCGATCATCAACAACTTGAATTTCTCTTTCACAATCCCGGCAGGCTTCCGTGGCACGTGAAAGATGTTCTTTGTTTTCTTCCAGGGCATTTCCAAACTGGTTTAATTTTGCGCTTAATTTTTCTTTTTCCTTTTCAACCTTAATCATGACATCATTAAGCCTGACAATCTGAGTCTCAGCTTCCTGAAGTTTGACCAGGGCTTCAATATCTGGTTTAGTGGGAATATCATCATTCATAATATTTTATCCTTAAACTATAATAAATGGATCTTTTTCTTTTGTAAACTTTTCTATTGTTATATTCAGTCCGGCTTTGAAGATCGCCTGACTTAATTTTTCAAAAAGCAGATCAACAGCCATATGTTCAGAACCAAAATGGCCCACATCAATCAGACCCTTTGAATATTCTTCAACACGTCTTGCTTCATGATATTTAATATCGCCTGTGATATATGCTTCTGCCTTGGATCTTAAAAATTCATCAACTAGAGAACCGCCGCTGCCAGTGCAGACTGCAACGCAACTTACAGGCAAATCCAAATCTCCTGTTACTCGAAGATGGCTCAAAGCAAGCTTTTCTTTTATTTGATGAACCACCTGTTTAAGCGGCGCCTGGGATTTAAGGTATCCGATCCTGCCAATGCCGATCATTTCACCTAATTGCATTGATGAAGAATTCTCCATAAAAAAAACTTTTGTTTTTTCCAGGCCGATCTTTGTTGCAAAATAATCATTTAAACCATCATTAGCCTTGTCAAGATTTGTATGGGCAGAGAGGATACTGATACCATATCTTGCAGCAATTTCAATGGCTTTGCCAGGCATTCGATTAAAATCAATGGATTTTGCAGGCGTGATCATTAAGGGATGGTGGGTGAGCACAAGATCACAATGGGCTTTTTTTGCAGCTATCATCAAGGGCATGGAAACATCAAGGGCAATCATCACTTTTTTTACATCCCAGTTCAAATTGCCGACCTGAAGTCCTGAATTATCCCAGTCTTCAGCAATATCAAAAGGGGCAATAATATTAAGGAATTCCAGTATATCTTTTGTTTTCACCATGATAAACCCGGCTGCAAATAAAAAAAGCGTGGTATTTTACCACGCTTTTGATTTTGTATATCCAATCGATATTCTTCAGGCACATTCATATATAAATAGAATATCCTTTTTGGTTTTTAATTCTGCTCATCAAACATGCCCTTACTGTTTAATTGGTGGGCCCACCTGGGTTCGAACCAGGGACCGACCGGTTATGAGCCGGTGGCTCTGCCAAACTGAGCTATGGGCCCTTTTATTCACATAAACTTGCAATATATATAAAAAAACAGTTTTTGTGTCAAGATTTAATTCTCAACCAATTTAATTTTCAATAAAGGTCTTGAGTTTTTTACTTCTTGTCGGATGTCGCAGCTTTCTTAATGCTTTTGCCTCAATCTGACGGATACGCTCCCTTGTCACTGTAAAATCCTTGCCCACTTCTTCCAGGGTGTGATCTGATTTTTCACCAATGCCAAACCTCATGCGAAGGACTTTTTCCTCCCTGGGTGTCAAAGTGGCCAGGATCTTCCTGGTTTGTTCTGCCAGGCTGAAATCAATGGCTGCATCCGAGGGAATGGCAAACTTTTTATCTTCAATAAAATCACCCAGATGGCTGTCTTCTTCCTCTCCAATAGGGGTCTCAAGAGAGATAGGTTCTTTTGCAATCTTTAAAACCCGTCTAACTTTTTCAATGGGGATTTCCATCTTTTCTGCGATTTCCTCCGGAGAGGGCTCCTTGCCCATTTCCTGCACAAGGTATCGGGATGTTCGAATCAGCTTGTTTATGGTTTCAATCATATGGACAGGGATCCTTATGGTTCTGGCCTGATCTGCGATGGCTCTTGTGATGGCCTGCCTGATCCACCATGTGGCATATGTGGAAAATTTATATCCTCTTCTGTATTCAAATTTATCCACTGCCTTCATCAATCCGATGTTACCTTCCTGAATCAAGTCAAGAAATTGTAATCCTCTGTTTGTATATTTTTTTGCAATACTGACCACCAGTCTTAAATTTGCCCTTACCAATTCTCTTTTTGCAAAGTCAGCATCCCTGCGCCCTTTGTCAATAGTATCCGTAATCTGCCTTAAAAAAATTGAATCTCCTTTTATGACATCTTTTCGTAAAGAAACCTGGTTTAAAAGGGAACAGATATCCTGGTATAATATTCTGGCTCGCTCTATGTTAATATCAGACCTGTCAGATGCCCACTTTACAAAGGTTTTTTCATCACAAACTTGATCAAGCATTGTTTTGGGTTTGACTTTAAAGGTTTTAGCACAGTCTTCAAATAGCGCGTCCACTTTATCAAACCAGGCAATGGTGTTTCTAATGCTTTTTTCAATAGTATCAATAACATTGGATTCAAACCGCCATTTTTTTAATTCCTCAAATATGGTTTCCGTGTTATTAAATATCTCGCTTGCGTAAGTCTCATATTTTTTAGATTTTTTTTTCTCCAGGAGCAACAGATCTCTTTTTTTAAGGGTTTCCCGGTGAATATCTTTTATTACTTTTAAAGAGTTTAAAAATTTTTCCTGTTTGGAAACCTCATCAACAACTCCATCCCCTTCATCCACATCCCTTAAAACATGCTTGGGCCGCACGGATTTTTTTTCCATCCTGGCGCCATAGATGAAAATCGTGGATAATGATATGGGACAGTCCAGCATAGTTCGCAGAATATCATGCTCCCCTTTCTCAATTTTTTTGGCAATTTCAATCTCACCTTCACGGCTGAGTAAAGTGACCATCCCCATTTCCTTGAGATACATTTTCACAGGATCTGTAACAGCGCCAAACTCAATATCAGAACTATCTTTTTTAGGAGAAAGAATGGCTTTGGTAATTTCTTTATTAATAGTTTCTTCATTCTTTTCTTTTCCAGAAACTTTTCTAATTTTACCTTTAGCAACCTTTTTAGTTGCTGTTGTAACATCTGTTTTAGTTGCTGTTTTATTTGCTGCTGTCTTAGCAGCTGTCTTAGTTGTTACTTTTGCAGCACTTTTCTTTGTGGCCTTTATTCTTTTTTCTTTTTCCTTATCCACAAGTTCTATCCCAAGCTCTTTAAGCTGCATAACAATATCTTCTATTTGTTCCAATGATTTTAAATCATCGGAAATTGCATCATTAATTTCGGCAAAAGAGAGGGAACCGGTTTTTTCACCTTTTTTAATCAGTTTTTTTAATTCTTTTTTACTAATCACAACATTCTCTCCAGACGTATTTGTCTTTACTGCCATAAAATGCCTCCCAAAGGCTTAGGATCGGAAATGAAATTACTTAAACGCAATTTCTGTTCAATTTATATAATTTCCAATCCTTAACTTAAAGTTATAATTGATCATGTAATTGCTGAATCTCTGCCTGCTTTTGTTTTAACAGATCCATTAAATCAGAATCACAGCCCTTTTCCGCACTTATAATTTTAGTTGTTAAAGTGTTTTCCTGTTTTTTTCTTACTCTGATAATTCTATGGATTATAGATAAAGCAGTTTGATGAATATCCTGTTCTGAAAAAAAATCATCCATGGCATAGGAAGCAATAAGTTCCTGATCCTCAGTATTTTCCATACCAGCCATAACATTTGTAATGAAGGCTTCTTTTTTGGGATCCATACTTAAAATTTTCCGTGCCAGACATTTTAATTTTTCAGAATAAAAATAATCTAAAACCTCTTTGTCTTTAATTTCGTCTATGATTTCCGGATAGTTCAGCATCAGTGAAATCATCTGTTCTTCTCTTCGATCAGATTCCAGTTTGGCATCCTGTTTTTTCCCTTCACTTAAAAAGGATTTTTTTTCGGGATGACTTAAATATTGCTCCCTGACCTTCTCCAAAACAGCTTTTTCATCAATATTCAGGGTTTCGGCAAGCTCTTTTACATATAAAGATCTTAATGCGCTGTCTTGAATCAAAATCAGCTGCTTTTTCATATCCTCTAAAATCCGAATCCGGCCTTCCACAGACAGCCCATGTGCATCAATGGAAACCTGTAATAGAAACTGCATCATGGTTTTGGCATTTAAAGCCAGTTCATTAAATGCCTTTTGTCCATGTTTTACCACATAGGAATCTGGATCATTTCCTTGTGGAAGCACAAGAATTCTGGTATCAACACCCTCATTCATGAAAATTTTAACACTTCTTTTGGCAGCATTAATTCCAGCTGTATCAGAGTCAAAAACCAATACCATCCTGGGAGCATATCCTTTAAGTATCCTGACATGATCAGCAGTTAATGCTGTACCAAGACTTGCCACTGTGTTTTTAATACCGTGTTGATAAAGGGATAAAAAATCAAAATATCCTTCAACAATGTAGACTAAACCTTCCTGTCGGCAAAATTGTTTTGACGCATGGAGGCCGTAAAGGATACGACTTTTGTTATATACCGGCGTTTCAGGGGAATTCATATATTTTGGCATGGCATCATCCATCACTCTGCCGCCAAACCCTGCCACCTGCATATTTATATCAAAAATGGGAAACATGATACGATTTCTAAACCGGTCATAATACCCATTATTCTGCTTTCTTTCCAAAATCAGACCGCTTTGGACTGCAATGTTTTTAGAAATTTTCCGCTCTTTTAAAACCTTAACAATGGTGTCCCAGTTATCTGGTGAAAATCCCAATCTGAACAGCTCAATCGTATTGTCTAAAATCCCTCTGTCGTTAAGGTATTGTCTTGCAATCTCCCCTGTCTTTGAATTTTTCAGTTCATCAAAATAAGTTCCCATAACTATTTTATTCAACCGGAACAGATTCTCTTTGAGATGAAGCTGTCTTTTTATTGCAGGATCAATTTCCTTGGTTTCTATTGTTATATTATACTTGCGGGCCATCATTTTTGCAGCCTCAGGAAACGTAGTTCCATGATATTTCATTACATAGGACAATACATTTCCCCCAGCACTGCAGCCAAAACAATGGAAGATCTGTTTGCCTGCATTTACAGAAAAAGAAGGGGTTTTTTCAGAGTGAAACGGGCATAAGCCAAAAAAATTTCTTCCAGATTTTTTTAAAATAACAGATTCTGAAATGACATCAACAATATCTGAAGCATTTAAAATCTCTGAAACTTTTTCCTCAGGAATATACATCTTAGCGGTGCTGACTCCAAAATTTAACGATTTATCAAGTAAAACAAGCTAAGTATTTAAAATTACATGTCAATAATTATCTTTATAGATAATTATTATTTTGCAATCCTGATGGCTTCTTTTAAATCAAGGGTTCCTTCATAAAGTGCCCTTCCGGTTATAACTCCGGTCACACCTTTACTTTCTATTTCAAGAAGATTTTTAATATCCTGAAGTGTACTTACTCCACCGGATGCCACGATGGGTATTGACACCGCGCAAGCTAAAGCAGCTGTTTCTTCAATGTTAGGGCCGGTCTGCATGCCGTCCTTGTGTATATCAGTAAAATTGATTGCTGAAACACCGCAAAACTCAAATTCTTTTGCCAGATCAATTGCAAGAGTTTCAGACGTCCGGCTCCAACCTTCCACTGCAACCCGGCCATTTCTGGCATCAATCCCAACGACAATTTTGCCTGGAAACAGCCTGCAGGAATCTTTTACAAATCCTGGATGATAAAGCGCTTCACTTCCAATAATAACCTTTGACACACCTGCATCCAAATACATTTCAATGGTTGTAAGATCTCTGATACCTCCACCCACCTGTATGGGGATATTTATGCCGGCTAAAATATCCTGTATGGTCTTAAGATTTTTTACCTGTTTTGCAAAAGCACCATCAAGATCCACTACATGGATAAGACTCGCGCCGCAAGCCTCCCATCTTTGAGCCATCATTACGGGATCATCTGAGTAATGAGTGGTATCTTCCATCCGGCCCTGTAACAGCCGGACACATTTGCCTTGTTTAATATCAACAGCCGGGATGATTTGCATTTACGCTCACTGTACTTTTAATTTTTGTTCCATTGGAAGTGAGTAAACAATTTTTAAAGACTTCCCTTGCTGGACAGGACATTGGAAATTCTTTCATCAGTTCTGGTGGCCATATGCAAAGATTTTCCAAAGGCTTTAAAAATCGATTCAAGAACATGATGCTCATTTTCACCATAATACGAATTAATATGAAGGTTAATGGCCCCTTGAACACAAAATGCCTGGAAAAATTCTTTGGCAAGACAGGTATCAAATGTTCCTTTTACTTTAAGATCGCTTGGAAAATTGTAAACAAGATAGGGTCTGTTTGACATATCGATGGTAACCCTTGACAAGGCTTCATCCATTGGAACACAGCTATCGCCAAACCGGATAATCGATTTTTTATTTTCAAGCGCTTTTGAAAGCGCCTGTCCAAAGACCAGACCGATATCCTCAACCGTATGGTGATAATCAACGTCAAGGTCTCCTTTGGCAGTGACCTCTAGATCAAAAAAACCATGGACTGTGAAAGCTGTAAGCATATGGTCAAAAAAAGGAATTCCCGTTGAAATATCTGCCTTGCCTGAACCATCTAAATTAAAACCAATGTTTATTGCAGTCTCTTTTGTTTTTCGGGAAACGTTTGCCTTTCGATCCATATGAAAATCCTTGAATTGCTTTCAGATCAGTTATAACCAACTCATATATGAATAAACCCCATAAAAACTAATCGTATAAAATACACAAATCAATTTTTTTTGTCAAATATTTTTTTGTTCAATATTTTTTTAATTCAATACAAATCTTTTATAAATTTAAGGACTTAATACAAAACCACCCTTTATTGTACCAAACCTATTTGATCAATTTTATAATCTGCTTGAATTTATCACCCTGGGCAGCCCGCAACAATTCAAAAAATACCATTTCCACACAGGTAACCTGACCGCCGGACTGAACAATCCTCTGGATGCCGATTTCCTTGTTTTCTTTTGTTCTGGAAGAAACACAATCTGTTACCACCTGGACCTGGCAGTCTTGTTTGTTGATCAAGTCATATCCAGTCTGAAATACACAGATATGGGTCTCAATGCCAGTTAAAAGGACCTGGGTTCTCCCGGCTTTTTTGAATTCTTCCATAAATCGAGGTTCACCACAGCATGAAAATGAAAATTTTTCAATGGGCGCATTGTCTGTCAAATATTTGGAAACAGCTTCTGTAGTTGGTCCCAAATTCTTTGGGATCTGTTCCATCCATATGACAGGCACGCCAAGTATTTCCATCCCCTGAATCAGATTCCCAAGTGATTTAAACAATTTATCTCTTTCATGCATTAACTGGGCCAGCTGTCCTTGAACATCAATCAGCAACAGTATTGAATTATCAATAGTAAACATCATCTTCCCCCTTTTGAATAAATTTATAAAAACATAATTTGTAATTCCTGTTATTTTTTGTTAATTGTTAATACAACAAACAAAGAATCAATACAAATAAATTTATTAAGGACAAATCTCTTTTAAACAATAGTTGCAGGACCGATAAATGAATAAATATAAAAAATCTTTTTCCTGCCTGATGTTGATAGTTTTATCATTTTCATGCGCAGCACATAAACAAATTGATCATAAACAACATGCCCCACCACCAAAGCCAGAATCAAGCCTTCAGGATACAGATCGGCATCTTCCCCCGGTACAAATATCACGGCAAAGAGAAATTATCGCCCATTATGCCATTCAGAGCATTGGCATTCCATATAAATGGGGTGGACAATCTCCGGAAACAGGATTTGACTGCAGCGGCCTGGCCAGTTACACCTATAAAAAAGCAGGGATTGTTATCCCAAGGACTACCAAAGACCAGCTTGCCAGCGGCCAATTTGTAAAAAAAAACAAGTTGCAGGTCGGAGACCTTGTCTTTTTTAAAGGCACCCAAAAAAAAGGCGGCCTTCATGTTGGGATTTATCTTGGCGACGGCGTTTTGATCCATGCACCCGGAAAAGGTGGCCATGTTAGTTTTGAAAGATTAGACCACCCCTATTTTAAAAAATATTATATCGGTTCGAGACAATATTTATAAATCAAACAAAAAAAAAGCTTTGCAAAAAAAAGCTTGATTCTCTGCAAAGCCTTAATTTATTTAAATGGTACCGAAGAGAGGACTTGAACCTCCACACCTCGCGGTACTAGATCCTAAGTCTAGCGTGTCTACCAATTCCACCACTTCGGCTTAATTCTCTGGGTGTGTTGTCTTAACACAAACCTTTAAACTCCTTTGAACACAGGGAGTTTAACCTTTGCTGCCAAACTTGATATCAACAAGTTTGGGAACGAAAACGACTTATATAAAAAACCATGTGAAAAGTCAAGTAAAATTACATTTTTACAGGCACAGACAAAGCCTGAAAATTACGCATGGAAACAAGAAAAAAATTAAATACTCTCTTAATAATGGGAATTTTTTTACCAATTTATATTACATTTTTTCCATAGGTAAAAATACCTATATAGGCTAATTGGGCCTCTTGGAGTGTTATCAGCGCATGGTATATTTTTTGCTTATTATTCCTAATAATCATGTAAAAATGCCAAACCTGTTGTAAAGCAGGGACGGAAAGCCAAAGGGTCTTATGGTGAGATAGCCTGGTTGCGTTAAATAAAAAGGAGATTTAATCATGAAAAAAAAATTTATTTTATTGTATGCATTGTTTTTCTTATTAGTATTTAATTGCATGGCATGGGCAATACCAGTCAGTATCACCTACACCGCAGATAATATAGTTGGTGGCTGGTATCAGAACGGTGGATCTCCTGATAGTTTAAGTAAAAATAGTAATTATGATACTTGGCAGATAGCAGATACCGAGGTCTTGGATCTTTTGCCCGGTCATGAATATCAACTTGTTTGGCAGGTTCAAAACGTTGGTGATCAGAGCGATGGCAATCCAGCAGGATTTTTAGCTCAAATTGATCTCGGTCCGGAATTAATTTTGACATCTTCCAGTTGGAAAATTTCAAACAATTTGAATGGGAACACCACTAATTTTAATGACAGCGCATGGGGTTGGTATAACGCTACAACCTTTGGAACGAATGCTTCGACGGATCCTAATATTTGGAGTCCGGTAGCAGGCATAGACGCAGGAGCAAGCTGGATTTGGGATAAAGATAATTTTAGTAGTATAAATTTTCAAGAATTATATATTAAAGCCACTTTTGAAACAGCTCCAGTCCCCGAACCAGCAACAATGCTCCTATTTGGTCTTGGCATGTTAGGCATTGCTGGAGTCAGTAGAAGAAAACTTCAAAAATAAATCCCCATGGATAAGAAAGCTTTATTACGGGATAATGATGGCAGGCGTTCAGTGAAGAATGATCGGCGGATATTTTCATGTGCCGAGTATTCCCCTGAAAGAAGAGCCGGTAAAGACCGAAGATCGGTTTTAAATAGCCGTTGTAAAAAAAGATAACTATCATTTAAAAAGATATGGGCAGAGTCAGCAATGACTCTGCCTTTTTATTTCCAGAAGGTGTTGTCTGGTGCCGAAGGGGAGATTCGAACTCCCACAAGCATACGCTCGCCAGTCCCTGAAACTGGTGCGTCTACCAATTCCGCCACTTCGGCACTAAACTGTCCTTAAATTGCCCTTGGCTGGGCAATTAAGGATTGCTTAAAAATGACAGTTAGGCTATATATATTTGTTTATAAATTTTGTCAAGATTATTGTTCCAAATTTAAAAGGTAACCATGGAATTAATTGAAAATATAGATCAAATTAACCATCCCTTTAAAAACACTGTCATTACCATAGGTAACTTTGACGGGGTTCATAAAGGGCATCAAAGCCTTTTTCGACAAGTGATGGAAAAAGCAGAACAAATCAATGGTACATCTGTTGCCATGACCTTTGATCCTCACCCCTTGAAAGCATTGGGAATTTCAGGGCCTGCCTTGATTACAAGACGAGACCAGAAAATCGAACTCATTGAAAAGTGCGGAATCGACATATTATTGTGTATCCCATTTGATAAGGCATTTGCCGCCATTACTGCCCATGATTTTATTGAAAAAATTCTTGTGAATAAAATCGGGATGAAATCGATCATTATTGGTGCAGACTATTTATTTGGAAAAGACAGGCTGGGAAATATTGAACTTTTAAAAGAAGAAGAAGGCCGGCTGGGATTTGAAACCATTGTGTCTCCCTGGATAAATAATACAGATCAAGATCTTGAACGGATCAGCAGCACAAGAATACGTGAAATCGTCATGCAAGGAAAGGTTGACCAGGCCATGAAATACCTTGGCCGGCACTATCAAATCCGGGGAAAAGTTATCAAGGGCCGGAAACGTGGAGGAAGTCAGCTGGGATTTCCCACTGCCAATATCAAACTTCATGATGAGCTCTGTCCCAAAATAGGTGTTTATGCTGTTAATGTGGAAACGACTAAAGGCAATTTCTGGGGAGTTGCCAATATTGGATTTGCACCGACATTTGGTGACCAGATGTTTACCATTGAAGTTCATATCCTTGATTTTAACCATGACATTTATGATACCAGAATCCGTGTCAATATGGTTAAAAAACTAAGGGATGAAAAAAAATTTTCCAGTATTCAGGAACTTTCCCGGCAGATTGAAAAAGATATTAAAATTGCAAAGGACATTTTAGAAAAAAATGGCTATTCGAAAAATCTTAACATATCCTGAAAAATCCTTATTGCAGCCATCTATTAAGGTTGACACCATTGATGAGGAAATAAAAAATTTGATTGCCGACATGGGGGAAACCATGTTCAATGCACCGGGGGTTGGGCTTGCCAGCCCACAGGTAGGCGTAAACAAAAGGGTTATTGTTTATGACTCTAATGCAGCAAATCCAGATAAGGATGACCTGGTTCAAGAATTTACAGCATTAATAAACCCGGAAATCATGGCTGGTTCAGGCAGTATTATTTCAGAAAAAGAGGCCTGTTTAAGCGTTGTTGACTATAACTCAGATGTAAAACGATATGAAAAGGTGACAGTTCAGGCACTTGATATTGAAGGCAACCCGCTTGACTTTGAGGCAGAAGGTATTCTTGCAATCATCATGCAGCATGAAATCGATCATCTTGATGGCATCTTATTTATCGACAGGATCAGCGTCTTAAAAAGAACCATGTATAAAAAAAAACTGGCAAAAATGCAGGATGATCAGTGAGATCCAGGACCCATATAATCTACATGGGAACTCCTGATTTCAGTGTGCCTGCTTTGCAGAAACTGGCAGCACAGGATGATTTTTTTATCAGCCTTGTGGTCACCCAGCCTGACAGGCCAAAGGGCAGAGGGAAAAAACTTTCGCCCTCACCTGTTAAGACGGCTGCACTGAACCTGGGACTTGATATTTTTCAACCGGAAAATATCAATACCAAAGAAGCCCGGGACAAGCTTTTATCCCTTAATCCTGATTTTTTTGTTGTAGCAGCCTTTGGTCAGATCCTTTCACAGGAGATTTTAAACATTCCTAAAATAATGCCCATTAATATCCATGCATCCCTTTTACCCAGATACAGGGGAGCTTCTCCTATCCAGGCATCTATTCTGAATATGGACAGGACAACGGGGGTCACCACCATGGTAATGGCCAAAAAAATGGATGCAGGAGACCTTTTGCTGTCATCTTCAACCCCTATATCTAAACAGGATACTGCCCATGATATCCATGAAAGACTGGGACTAATGGGTGCTGATCTTATCGTAAAAACTCTTCATGCCATTCTGGACAATCGTCTTGACCCAGCTCCCCAGGATCATTCAAAGGCAACTTATGTAAAAATGCTAAAAAAAGGCGATGGCAAAATTGACTGGAATCTTTCCAGCGAGCAGATCTGT
This sequence comes from Candidatus Desulfobacula maris, assembly GCA_014383445.1. Classification (GTDB taxonomy): domain Bacteria; phylum Desulfobacterota; class Desulfobacteria; order Desulfobacterales; family Desulfobacteraceae; genus Desulfobacula; species Desulfobacula maris. The sequence goes on from JACNHV010000234.1 coordinate 17,293, forward strand.
GCCCACATTAACGCCATGACCCCCTGGCCCGGAGCATTCAGCCTTCTTGGGACTAAAATAATCAAAATTTATAAAGCCACTCCCTCTGTTACGCCTGTCTCTGATATCCAGACCCGTCATGAGCCCGGCGTTATTTTTCAATGCGACAAACAAGGGATTCATGTTGCCACGGGCAAAGGCAGCCTTATTATTCTGGAGCTGATGGGAACATCTGGGAAACGATTGAAGGCCAGACAATTTTTATGCGGCCACAAAATTGATCCTTTTGTAAGATTTGATCTTGCATGATTAGCGACCCCAGACACATAGCTGTAACCGTTCTGGTTTCCTGGGACACTTCATTTCATAACCTTGACAAAAGTCTGGAAAATCATTCAAAAGAGATATCCTCTCTTTCCAAAAATGATAGAAGTCTTTGCAATGCGCTGATATTTGGAGTTCTTCGTCAACGAGAATCCATTGACTGGATACTTCGTGCATTTTCAAATACACCTTTGGAAAAATTAAATATAACAACTTTATATTTATTAAGGATAGCTCTTTTTCAAATTTTAAATATGGACAGGATCCCTGTCTTTGCCGCGATTAGCACAATAGTTAATATTGCAAAAAAACGTTTAGACAAAAAAGCTGCTGGATTTATTAATGCCGTGTTAAGAAACGCTGCAGACAATTTTTCAAAGGTCCCTTTTCCAGACGTAAAAGATAATAGATCCAAATATATTTCCGTAAAATTTTCCCTACCTTTATGGCTTTCCAAAAAATGGAATCATGCTTTTGGATTTGAAAAAACATGCTTGCTTTGCCAGCAAATCAATACCATTCCTCAGATCACGCTGAGAACCAATACTTTAAAAAGTGATAGACAATCCCTTGCCAAAAGCCTTTCTTTGGTCGCAAAAAACATCCGGCTGACTGATTATGCTTCACAGGGAATCAGCTTTACCAACCCCAGTATACCTATCCATGAATTTGAAGAATTTAAACTTGGATTATTTCAAGTCCAGGATGAAGCAACACAGATTGTTACCCATTTTCTGGCACCCAAGCCGGGAGAGAAAATTCTGGATGCCTGTGCAGGTCTTGGAGGAAAAACAGGGCATATTGCCCAGCTCATGGAAAACAAAGGGATAATTATTGCAGCAGATATTGAGTCCAAAAAACTTGAATCCCTTCAATTGGAATCAAAAAGGCTGGGCATTGATATTATCCAGACAAAACCTTTGAACCTGTTAAAAACCACTGTTAAAGATTTTGACTTTTATTTTGATCGTGTCCTGATTGATGCCCCCTGTACAGGGCTTGGAGTAATCCGACGTAATCCTGACACAAAATGGAAATGCTCAAAAAATGATATTGCCCGGCTTTCATCACAACAAAAAAAAATGCTCAATGCTGCAGCAAACCTGGTTAAACCGGGCGGGCTTCTTGTCTATGCCGTGTGTTCCTGTGAAAAAGAAGAAAATGATGATGTTGTTTATACATTTTTAGAAAAAAGAAAAGATTTTTCAATTGATAAAGATTTTGAATCTGGTAATTATTATAAATTAAAAACCAGTTTAATATCTGGATTAATCTCAGAGCAGGGATTTTTGAAAACATATCCTGATGCAAATAATATGGATGGTTTTTTTGCCGTCCGACTAAAAAGGAAATCCAAAAACCCCAGGTGAAATCATTTTTAAAATACACACTTATTTTTTCAATGGTATTTTGCATGGCCGGCACCATTGCCTATTACTCAGTCCGTGTTTTTACGCAAAGCGCAGATGAAATCATTTTGCCTGAATTAACCGGCAAAAACATTATATATGTTTTAGAAACCCTGACCAGCATGGGATTAAACGCAAAACTGCATGGGACACTGTATGATGATAAGATTCCCAGGCATAATGTTATTTCCCAGGACCCAAAGCCTGGTGCCACCATAAAAAAGGGCAGGGATGTCATTATTTATATTTCAAAAGGACCAAAAGAAAACAGCGTTCCGGATTTAAGACAAATCCCTTTTAAACAGGCCTTGATTCTCCTTGAAAAAAATGAATTTAAAAAAGGATATGTATCGTTTACCTATTCTTCAAAAACTCCAAAAGATTATATTATTGAACAGTATCCAGTCCCGTTTTCCTTTGCCTTAAAAGAATCTTTCTGCCATCTGCTTGTCAGCCGGGGAGCCAATCCCATAGGCATGGTTATGCCGGATATAAAAGGATTACGACTGGAAAAAGCAGCTGCAATTATAAAGAATCACAATCTTCATATTTCAGAAATTATTTCAAAGAAGGATCTGAATAAGGATAAGGGAACTATTTTATCTTTTACGCCCCATTACGGCAGCTATGTGACGGGGGACACACCCATAACTCTTGTTGTGAACAGCCCAGAAAACAATAAAATAATGGACCCGGATAAATTAAGCCGGGTCATCCTTGTAACATATTCTTTAGGTCCCGGGTTTTTAAAACAGCATGTCAAGGTTGAAACTGACATGTTCGGACCTATTATTGATCTTTACAATGAATACATGAAACCAGGCGAAGATATTAACATTTTAGTCCCTTCTGGAATTCATACGGAAATTAATATATTTATTGACCACAGGTTTGAAAAAACAATAATAATTGATCCTTGGAAAGAGGATAACAATACAGGAGATATGAACTTATGGGAATCATTGCCCCTTCAATTCTATCAGCCGATTTTACCCGGCTCGGTGAAGAATTAACAAGTGTTGAACAGGCAGGAGCCAACTGGATACATATTGATGTTATGGATGGACAATTTGTACCCAACATCACCTATGGTCCAGTCATTGTAGAAGCATGCAAAAGAACCACCAACCTTGTTCTGGACGTTCACTTAATGATTGAAACACCAGACCTGATCATTCCGGAATTTGCAAAAGCCGGGGCCAGTTATATTTCAGTTCACCAGGAAGCCTGCCCTCACCTTCACAGGAGTCTTCAACTCATTAAAAGCCTTGGTGTAAAGGCTGGGGTGGCATTAAATCCCGCAACACCCCTATCTTCCATAGAATGGGTTATAGATCAGCTTGATTTTGTTTTGATCATGAGTGTGAATCCAGGATTTGGCGGCCAGAAATTCATTGAATCAAGTATTGATAAAATAAAAGCCTTATCTAAACTGCTTAAAGAAAAAAATTCCAATGCCATTATCCAGGTGGATGGCGGGATCAATAACAGCACCATAAAGGCGGTCTCCATGGCAGGTGCCACCTCTTTTGTTGCAGGATCTGCCATCTTTAACACAGCAGATTACAAAGAAACCATCTTAGGTTTACGCCAAAATATGTAAAGGTTGCCTTTTAAAAACCAAACCACCATGACACAATCTGATTCCCCTGAAAACAAGGTTAATTACAGAATAATTTTTATTTTAACCCTGATTCATTTTACCGGCGATTTTTATTCATCTTTTTTTACGCCCTTATTACCCGCTTTTGTTGACAAGCTTGGGTTAACCCTTGCCCAGGTTGGTTTAATTACCGGAATGGTCAGGCTTCTTGCCTTTATTGTACAGCCGGTCACAGGCTATCTTGCAGATCGGTATGAAACAAGAAGTTTTGTTTTTGCAGGACTCTTTTTTGCTTTTTTCTTTATTCCCTTTTCAGGAATTGCTCCAAATTTTTGGATCTTACTTATCATCCTTTGTCTGGGTTCCATTGGATCATCCATGTTTCACCCCTCCACAACCGGAATGGTGCCATTATATTCAGGCCACCGCACGGGATTTTCTCTTTCAATTTTCAATACGGGCGGAACCCTTGCCTTTGCTGTGGGACCAGTATTTGTCACCTGGTATGTGACTTGTTTCGGCCTTGAACAAATGCCCTATACGATTATTATAGGTGCCATTGCCTTTTTTTTCTGTATAAAATATCTGCCGGCTCCTGTAAGCGAGAACCTCTCACAATTAGGATTTATAGGCTCCATTAAAGACACCCTTGGCAAGGTATATAAACCCATTTTCCTGATATGGCTTACAATGGTACTTCGAGCCGTCACCGGGCAGACCTTTATGACTTTTATGCCTATTTATCTTACTGATAAAGGTCATGACCTTGTTTCTGTGGGAGTTATTTTTTCTATCTTTATTATGGCAGGTACTTTCAGCGGCCTACTGGCAGGTTATCTTGCTGACCGAACAGATATTAAAAAAATCTTTTTTATTTCCCATGCTTTGATGGCCCCTGCACTTTTATTGTATCTTTATCTTCCTGGACCCTTTGTTTACCTTGGATCTTTTTTAGCCGGATTTGCTGCCCTGGCATCCCTTCCTCTCGGTGTTTTAATGGCGCAAAAATTAGCCCCTAAATCAAGATCCATGGTATCCAGCATCATGATGGGACTTGCCTATGGCCTGGGAGGCGCCCTGTCACCTTTTATTGGAAAACTGGCAGACATTTACGGCCTTGAAAATGTGCTTTTTTATTCTGCCTTTATACCTATTGTCTCCCTGCTGCCAATTTTAAAATTTCCCAGGGTTAAATAGTGGTTGACCAGAAACAGGCAATTTTTCCCAATCTCTGCGTTGGGCGCAAATTTTACCACTTTCAATTAAGTAAGGTGTCCCCATAATGAAGGTAATTCTGGTTCAACCGCCCCTGGAAGATTTTTATCTGACAAAAAAAAGAACCATACCCTATGGACTTGCCTCCATTGCTGCATGTATCAGGGAAAAAGGCTTTAATGTTGAAATTCTTGATTCCCTTGCAACAGACAAATCAAAAACCATTGCATATCCGGATGAATTTTCTTTTCTTTTACCATTTTATGGCAAAAAGGATGCCGCTGCTTTTTCCCTGTTCCATGAGTTTAAACATTTTGGATATTCCTATGAATATATCGGGACAAAAATCAGAGAAAAACAACCTTTTATTGTGGGCATATCCTCTTTGTTTACAGCTTATTGTAACGAGGCATTAAAAACCGCTCAAACCATTAAAAAATTTTATCCCCATTGTAAAATTGTATTAGGCGGTCACCACCCCACCTTGTTTCCTGAAAAAGTATTAAACTGCCAGCAAATTGATTTTGTTCTGCAAGGAGAGGGTGAAACCAGTATGGGTCTTCTTTGCGAAGCATTAAAGAATGGTTCAGATTTAAAACAAATACCTGGAATTGCCTTTAAACAAAACAATTCTATCCATATTTCGAATCCATCCTGGATTACAGATATTAACAATCTTCCTCTGCCTGCCTCAGACCTGATCAATCATGATTATTACCAACGGAAAAACAGACTTTCCACCATGATTGTTTCAAGCAGAGGATGTCCCATGCAGTGTTCATATTGTTCTGTATCTGCTTCATCATCCCATGCACCATTCAGACAGCGGAAAGTTGAGGATGTAATCAGGGAGATTGAGCTTCAGGCCAAAATCCATGACATTGGATTTATTGATTTTGAAGATGAAAATCTGTGTTTAAACAAGCCATGGTTTATGGCGCTTTTCTCTCAGATAAAAAAGCTGTCTGCAAATAAAAATGTCGAGCTTCGGGCCATGAACGGCCTTTATCCCCCTGCAATTGATGAAGACATGGTTTCATTAATGAAAGAATCAGGATTTAAGACCCTCAACCTTTCTCTGGGATCAACATCAGAAGAACAATTGAAAAAATTTAACCGGCCTGATGTAAGAGCCTCTTTTGAACATGCACTTTTTCTTGCAAAAAAATATAAACTTGACTGTGTTTCATATATTATTGCTGCAGCACCGGGTCAAAGTGCACAAAGTTCTCTGGAAGATCTTTTATACCTGGCACAAAAAAGGACCCTTGCAGGATTATCGATTTATTATCCAGCACCAGGAAGCCTGGATTATCAGTTTTGTGAGGCAAATCATCTTCTGCCGGACAGGTTTTCCCTGATGCGGTCAACAGCACTGCCTTTAAATGATACAACATCAAGAATAGAAGCTGTAACCCTGTTAAGGCTTTCAAGAATCTTAAATTTTATAAAACATTTGATTGACACAAAGGGGGAAATACCTGAATCCAAGCCTTTTTGTGGCCAGAAAAAAGCCTCTTCCTTGGACAGACAGGCCTTATCAGAAGAACTGCTTCAATGGTTTCTCCATGATGAGAAAATCCGGGGAGTTTATCCAGATGGTGAGATTTATACCCATATTACAGATAGCAACCTGATCAAAAAATTTATTAAAAGGATAAAAACCATTGCCATTGCCGGTATAAAATAATCTATATAGAGTCTGAACCCTGACCTTGAATCAGTTCCCTTTTTTTAAAGTTCATAGGGTGTAAGACTTTCCCATCCATTTTCAGTTACAAGCAGGGTCTGCTCAAACTGCGCAGATAAGGACCCATCATTGGTGACGGCTGTCCACCGGTCTTCAAGCACATGGAGCTCTTTTTTGCCAAGATTGATCATGGGCTCGATTGTAAACACCATACCCGGAACAAGAGGGACACCTTTTTCCCTGGTTCCAAAATGAAGAACCTGGGGCTGCTCATGGAAATCAATGCCTACGCCATGACCGACAAACTCACGAACCACGGAACAGCTCTGGGACTCTGCATAACTTTGAATGGCATAACCGATATCGCCCAATCTAGCACCCGGGGCTATTGCTTCAATCCCTCTTTTCAAGGATTCGGCAGCCACACTCACGATTTTCTGTCCCTGTTTTGTCGGGGTTCCCACAAAAAAGGTTTTACTGGCATCAGCGTAATACCCGTCCAAAATGGGTGTGATATCCACATTGACAATGTCCCCATCTTTTAAGACACGATCACCTGGAATGCCGTGACAGATAACTTCATTGACTGAAACACACACGCTTTTAGGAAAGCCCCTGTAATTTAAGGGTGCTGGAATCGCCCCAGCCTTAATGGTTTCCTCATGTACAAAGGTATTAATCGCTTCTGTTGCAAGCCCAGGTTTTATCATTTTCTCAACCTGATTGAGAATTGACATTAAAAGCTCTCCGCATTTTTTAATACCCTGGATCTGGTGTGGTTCTTTCAAACAAATATCATATCGCTTTTTGTATTCTTCCTTTAGACTGATTTTCATTTTTTTATTTCTGCAGCAGTTTTTATATTTTTCCCCGCTTCCACATGGACACAGGGTATTTCGCCCGACCTTCACAGGTTTGTTTTTCATTTATCTTGCACTCCCAGGGGATGTCCCCACAATGAATGGGGGTATGCATTTTCAATTCTAATTTTGATCATATCGCCAATAATGACATCTTTGGAAGGGAAATGCACGATTTTATTGGACTCAGTCCTTCCCACCATCTGCTCCATGTTCTTTGCGGCATGATCAAATCCATCCCTCTTCTTCCCGCTTTTGCCTTCAACAAGAACATCCAATATCTTCCCAACCAATTCTTTGTTATTTTTTTCCGTATAATATTCCTGTAATTCTAATAAATTATTTAATCTTTCCCGTTTTTCCTCCTCAGCAACCTGATTAGAAAACCTTGCTGCTGGGGCAGATGAGCGATCAGAATAGGCAAAAGCAAATATGGAATCAAACTGTATTTCACGCAAAAGATTCATTGTATCATTAAAATCTTCCCGGGTTTCATAAGGGAACCCCACAATGATATCTGTTGAAAGGGCAATATCAGGACATTCCTTTTTTAAGCTTACAATCTGGTCCAGGTATTTCTCCCGGGTATACCCCCGGTTCATCTTTTTAAGAATTTTATTGGATCCAGACTGTATTGGCAGGTGAAGATGGTTGCAAACTTTATCCAGATCCCGGATGGCATAAATAAGGTCATTTGAAAGATCTTTAGGATGGGATGTTGCAAATCGGATTCTGTAAATTCCCTTTATTTCATTTACCGTTGTCAAAAGTTGCGGAAAAGATATCTGGCCTTCTTTCTGGCCGTAGGAATTAACATTCTGCCCCAACAGGGTAATTTCCTTAACACCTGCAGAAGCAAGCAAGGTGATCTCTTCTACAATGCTTTCCGGCAGTCGGCTTCTTTCTCTGCCCCGGACATAGGGGACCACGCAATAGGTGCAAAAATTATCACACCCCTGCATAATGGTGACAAATTTTGAGATTTTATTTTCATTAAAACAGGATGTGACCGGCAGAACCTCATAAATCCTGGAGGAATCTTCTATATCCACCACTTTTTGTTTGCCAGACTTAACCGCATCAATTATCTGGCCAAACCTTGAAAATGCCTGGGTACCCAGAACGATATCCAGATGTGGAACACGGGCAAAGGCTTTTTCACCCTCCTGCTGGGCAACACACCCGGCCATTACAGTGATCAGATGAGGCTTTTTCTTTTTTATTCTGGCAAATCTGCCCAGAAAACTGAATGCTTTTTCTTCTGCCTTGTGCCGGATCGAACAGGTATTGCAAACCACAATGTCAGCCTTATCCATATCATCAGTTTTTTCAAACCCATAAGAATTTAAAATTGAGGCCAGTTTCTCAGAATCGTAGACATTCATCTGGCAGCCTATGGTATATATATAGGCATATCCGCTATACTTCATTAAACATGAAATCCTTTTTTAAATCTTCAACGATCATCTGGGCTGATTCCAGGCGATCCGGTGCAATGGCAAGCCTGATATGACCTGTTTTAGGATCCAGGGTTGTTGCAATGGCCACACCTTCATGGCCTTCAAAAATAAACCTTATAAATCCGATCCTGGTTTTATCCACTAAATATTCTTTATGAATTGTTTTCATATATTTCCAATCATACCTTGTTTAAGCGAGCCAATGTTTAAGCGAGCTAATATATCATTATTGTTTAAAACTTCAAATAGTTAATATGAATCATCCCAGGGCAATGGCATGCAAAAACAAAAGTATCCACAAAAAAATACAGGTTTTAAAATAATAAATTAATTTTAACCAGGCCGGAGCCTGGATTGCGACCCATCCTTGATATGTAATTTTGTTCATATTCTCAAAAAATTGAAAAATTCTTTTTTTAGATTAAATCAAGACCGGGTCAACCCCTTTTTCCTGTGACATCCCCATCACTGACTTGTTTAAAAAATGATTGCTGTTATCTATTTCTTGACAACATACTCCAATCCAAGCACAATAGATTCAACAATACGACAACAGTCCCCTAAAGAATAGGAGCATCACCCAAATTGGCTCTCACCAAACAAACAATCATTATAAAAGTTGAAAAAATTAAACAGAAAGTCATGGATACGTCGGTTATTCTGGAAACAAATGCTCCGGTCTGCAGCAAATCAATCAAATTTCTGAGCGAGAGAGGGGTAGGAGTATTGAAGAGTGACATATGAACGAAACCAAATAGAATCTAAGGAATGTATAATGAAAAAATATTCAAATGTAATCTTATTCGTTATTATCATTTTAGGGTTTAATAACCCTTGTTTAGCAAATCCGCTATCAAATATTATGTCCTTTTTTCAGAGAGACTTGGTAGTTGATGTGCTCTATAAAAATCATAGAAATCTTATTCAAGGCAGTGAAGTCTATTTAACCGGAGACCCTAAAGATCAAAAGGTCTTAATAGGGAAGGTAAGAAAAGTATCCTTAGTTGAGTCTAAAATGTCCAAAGTTGAAATCGTTATTGATAAAAAATATAAAGAAAATATTTATGAGACCACACAGTTTGTCTTGATGAGCAATCTTTTTTCAGAGAATTCAAATGCATACATCGTTGCTATTTCTTCTTTAGAAGCATCGGATAAAACACCTTTGGAATCAGGATCTTCTGTAAAAGGGATTACCTTTTTAGAATATAAATTTGCTACCGCTGGGGAAGAGTTAAAAAAAATAATGGATATTATTAAAAAACAAAATGACGAGCTTCTGAGTCAACTTGAACAATATATAGATACTTTCAACATTGAAGCTTTCCACAAAAAAATGGATGCCCTTATTAATCAGATTTCAGAATTTTCTTCAGAGCAAAAAGAAACTTTTAAAAATGATGTTTTACCCTCACTCAGAAAAGCATTCGATACGATGATGGAAAAACTCAAAGAACAAAATAAAATGGAAAAATCAAAGGATTTAGAAAAACAGTTAAAGGAAATAGAAAATATGGTTGAAGTCTAATTTGGGAAGATATTATAAAATTTGCGAAAATTGAAAGTGAAGTATTAATGAGTGATAGCAGACATCTTTATGTATTATGGACCAATGACAATCCTATAACAGCAGAAAAAATGGTTTTCATGTATACCATAAATTCCATTCTCAAAGGTTGGTGGGAAAAGGTAACGCTCATTGTCTGGGGTGCAACAACAAAACTGGTAAGTGAAAATGCTGAGATTCAAGAAAAAATTAAGGAGGCCTTGGAAGCTGGTGTTCATATAACTGCCTGTAAAGCGTGTGCTGATCAGTTAGGGGTAACCGATGATCTGAAAAAACTTGGAATTGAAGTAATATATTGGGGAGTCCCACTCACAGATATTTTAAAAAACGATGAGAAGCTTTTGACGATATAATCTTGAAAAATGACAGCTGTTAAAATTCCATACAACCAATTAAGTCCAGAAGCACAGCACGGTATTGTTGAAGAATTTGTTACCCGGGAAGGCACTGACTATGGAGATGTCGAAGTCCCCTTGGAAACAAAGATAGCTCAGGTGCTTGGCCAACTTAAATCTGGAAAAGCTGTTATTGTGTTTGACCAGGGATCTGAAACCTGTAATATTTTGAGAAGCGATGATTCTGTTTTGGAGGGTATTAGGGATTGATTTCACTTGTATCGGACTAAATCAATGGATACCAGACTCAAATATTTTGAACCGGATCAGGAAATTGTTACGCTTTTAGCCAAAGGGTTGAACTGTCATCCTCTTCTGGCAACCCTGCTTTGCGCCAGAGGAATTACAAGTCTTGGAAAGGCCCGCTTCTTTTTAAACCCCAGCTTTGAAAAACTTATAGATCCTTTTCTTCTAAAGGATATGGACAAGGCTGTGGAACGCATCCTTATAGCAGTTCAAAATAAAGAAAAAATTCTTGTCTTTGGCGATTTTGATGCGGACGGTGTCACTGCCACTGCATTACTCAGTGATTTTCTTGAATATTGTGACGCTAATGTATCCTGGTATATTCCCCATCGGATCAAAGAGGGGTATAGTCTTCAACTGGATAATATTCAAATGGCCATTGAACAGGAAATTGATCTGATTATTACTGTTGACTGCGGTGTCAACAGTAATGAAGCTGTTAAAAAAGCCAATCTTGAAGATATTGACGTCATAATCACTGATCACCATGAACCCGGTCCTACCCTGCCATCGGCCATGGCGGTTATCGATCCTAAAAGGGAAGACTGCAGGTCAGGTTTAGGCTATCTTGCCGGTGTTGGGGTTGCTTTTTTTCTTGTCATGGCGCTTAGAAAATTTTTCAGGGAAAAAAAATTCTGGGAAGATATACCAGAACCAAATCTCGCAGACTATCTGGATCTGTTTGCCATTGGCACCATAGGTGATATGGTGCCCTTGATCAATGAAAACCGTGTGCTTTGTGTGGCTGGGCTTAGAAAAATAAAACAGGGAACAAGGCTTGGATTAAAATTTATTGCACAAAACTCCAGAATTGATTTAAAAAAAATTGACTCGGATGACATCTCATTTAAAATTGTCCCGAGAATAAACGCAGCCGGCAGGATATCCCATGCCAGGATCTGTGTTTCACTGCTCATGGCAACGGATATAAACAATGCTGAAAAAACAGCATTACTTCTGGATAATTTAAATATCAAACGGCAGAGAATTGAACAGGAAATTGTCTTGAATATTGAACACCGCCTGGGGAAAAATCCAGACCTGCTTAAGAAAAAACTGCTTTTTTTATGGGATGACAAATGGAATCCAAGTGTCTTAGGGATTGCCGCATCAAAATTATCAAAAAAATACTATTGCCCCGTGATTTTATTATCCAGTGAAGGTGAATATGCCATTGGTTCCGGACGAAGTATCAATAATATTAATATTTACCAGGCCCTTCTGGAAAGTGAAGTGCTGCTTGAAAAATTTGGCGGCCATGCCATGGCATCGGGTCTCACTGTGAAAAAAAACAATTTAGAGCTGCTGGGTCAGAATTTAAACCGATATATGGAAGAAATCTATTCTGAAAAAAAATTTCTAAAAACCCTGACTATTGATGCGATTCTGGATTTTGATGATATTAATTTCACCCTGGCCAAAGAAATTGACCGGTTAAGGCCCTTTGGTATGGCCAACCCTGAACCTGTCTTTATGTGCAAAAATATCCGCGTGAGATCTTCTCATATTATTGGAAACAGCCACAGGAAAATGATTCTTGAAAAAGCCGACCCCCGTTGCCGGCATCAGGTCGAAGCCTTTCATTTTAATATCACCAGCCCTGATGATCTGCCTGACTATTATCCTAAAATCGCCTTTAAGCTTAAAATCAATAAATTCCAAACAAACGCCGCACAGATTATTATTGAAGACCTTTAAATTTTTAGCTTGAAAACAGCCTGTTTTTATTATATATATCACGATTAATACTTTATAATTTTTGATAATTAAGGATATTTCAATGGCTAAACTTTTTTATACCGGAAACAGGGAAGCAAAACTTCTTTCTAAGATCGAATCTTCCAAAGAACGGGAAAGAATAAGAACCATCACGACAATCCGGGACAACATAGATTCCTTTAGCAATAAAGTCTCCATGAAACTCATTGAATCCAAATTAGTTGAGACTGTCTCAAAATCCAGTATTGAAAATCAAATCACAAGATGTTTAGATACGCTTTGTAAAGCAGAAGATTTTGATATTGACTATATGGTTGCGCCTTTTCGGACTCTTATTTCAAATCCTAACATTGCCAGTCTGTACCTGACAGCATTTATAGTGGAAAAACTGATCCATCACAAAGATGTCATTGATGTCTATGGCAGCGATGAAGATATTTATTTTTGTATCCAGAAGGAACTTGCAGCCTTTTTACCGAATTCCTGATCTGGTTTTTTTTTAAATCCCCAATTTTTTCAGCAGTATTTGATTTGGAATACCATCCTCGTCATACCCTCTTAATTTATAATACTTTTTGAGCATTGGTTCTAAAGGGACACGTCTTTTTTCAGGATCATCTTTTTGAGCTTCTAAAAGAAATCTTTCCGGCAAGGTATCATGGACTTTTCGAATACCTTCATTTGTGTTCATAAGCCTTTCAAGAATATGAATTCTTTCTCCAGCCATTAAAAATTGCTTTGAAGACAAATCAATACCGGAAACTGTAGAAAAAAATTCTGGATATATTGAAAAATCAACTAAAGAAATGGCAAGCACGGGAATATTCTGCATTAAAAACCTCAAGACAAAATGGGGAGTCATCCTTGAAAGCAGCGCTTCAAGGGTCAGGCCATAACCGGTAAACTGGCAGATATCCAATGAATTAACGGCTGCATAAAAATTTTCAAAAAACTTTACAAACCGATGCTTTGAACGAATGGTGTCTGGCGCAAGAAACCCAAGAAGATTTTCAAAACCAACGGGGAATGAGGACAAGTGGCAAGCCCCTCTGTTGGCAACTGCATAACCAAGGCCCTGGCCATAGGCCCCTCTCGGGTCATACCCTGCCATTTCAAGGCCTTTCACCTGTATGGCAAAGCCTTTGCCACCAAATTTATTTGAAAGCGTTCTTGATCCCATTGCCATTTGTTTGCCAAAATCTTCAAGATTTGCAATATTTTCCAATGCCTTTACAATTCTTTCCGGAGACCCGAACTCAAGATCTGTTTTAACAAGCCCTTTCCGGGTTGCTTCCATGACCCATGCCAGGGTTCCACCGGCAGATATGGTATCCATTCCCTTCTGATTACAAATCTCATTAAATCTGGAAATATCGTTTGGATCAAATATGCCTAAGTTTGATCCCAGAAGGGCAAGGGTTTCATATTCAGGGACATTTACCTGTTTGTCGTTAAACAGTCCCTTATGCCCGCAAAAAATAGAGCATGGCGTACAGGTGTGGTAACTGGTTTTGTGATTTTCTTTAATCTTCTGACCTGTAATATTTATGGCTTCTGGATGATTGCCACAGGTAAAATTATTTACGGGCAGCATCCTGTTTTTAATAATCGGCCCTGCATTGGCAGCCGTGCCAAACTGCCTCATTAATAATGACATATGGTTCTGGTTAATATATTTATTTGCTTTTGTTTTGATTTTTTGAAACCTGTCATTGAAAAATGGAACCACCTTGTATTGCCCATTCAAAGCAACAACTGCCTTAAGGTTTTTCGACCCCATGACAGCCCCTAAGCCTCCCCTTCCAAAATACCTTTGACCTGATGCTGCATTGGCAAACCTGACAAGATTTTCTCCGGCAGGTCCTATTACAAGGGCTTCTTGTTTTTCTGTACCAATAATTGCCTGGGTCTCTAAAATGTCTTTTCCCCAAAGAGTTGCAGCATCTAAAAAATCAACTTTATCATTATGGATACGAAGTGTGACAGGCTTATCAGATCTGCCTCTGAGGATAATTCCATCCCACCCGTTTGATTTGAGCTGACGTCCAAAAGATCCGCCACAGGATGAAGAGCCTATAATATTTGTAAGGGGCGATTTGAAAACCGCATGGAATCGGCCAGAACAAGGGGCACTGGTTCCGGCCAAAACCCCTGTCATGATAATGATCAAATTGTCTTCACCCAAAGGATCAATTCCAGGCTTCAACCGGTCATACAATAATTTTAATCCAAGCCCTTTTCCTCCAAGATACATCTGTCTCAACTGATTGGAAATTGGAATTATTGAAAATGTTTTTAAGGACAAATCGATTTCCAGAACACGGTTTAAGGTTCCTTTTATTTCTTTGACAGGCATGGTATCCTCCATGAATCTACCTTATTTGTGAATGTGGGGATGTTTCCCATGTTTGTGGATATGCTCATGTCGATGAATATGGATTTCATCGTCTCTTAAAATCCTGCCGTTTTCCATGGAATATATTTTATCAGTCACAGCATTGGCAAAATCAAATTCATGCGAAATTACAAAATAAGAGATATCAAGGCTGTTAAGAATATGAATAAGCTTTTCCTTTACTTTGTTATCCAACCCTGCTGTGGGCTCATCAAGCAACAAAACTTCAGGCTCCATGGCCAGCACTGAAGCCAGTGCGACCAACCTTTTTTGTCCGCCGGACAGCTTGTGGATCACACTCTTTTCAAAATAAAGTATCCCAAGTTTTTCAAGGGTCTTTCTGGCAATATCAATGGCATCAGTCCTTGAAAAACCAAGGTTTAACGGCCCAAATGCCACATCATCCAATACTGTTGGACAGAACAATTGGTCATCAGAATCCTGGAACAATAATCCGATTTTGGAGCGAACCAGTAAAAAATCTTTTTCATGATTTAAAACCTTTTCAAACACTTTTATAGTTCCGGAATCTGGTTTGCAAAGCCCCATGATTGTATGCAGCAAAGTGGTTTTGCCAGACCCGTTGGGAGCAATCATTCCAATCCTGTCTCCTTGTTTGATCTCAAGATTCAAATGGTCTAAAATCTTTGTATCTGAGCCTGGATAAGAAAAAGAAATATCTTCTAACTTGATTACACTGGAATTGGCTGTCACAATAAAACCCACATAATTTTAAACCCAAATAATTTCTAATATGACAAGACTTAAGCTTGCCCCAAAAATCCCCATTAAAAAAATTAAGTTTAGTCTATTTGGCGGGTACTCGTCAAGGGTATGAAATTTTTGGTTAAAGCCCCTGCACAACATGGCCTGGTGTACTCTTTGAGCCCGCAAGGATGCCCTGACAAAGAGCATGCCGGCAATATAAGCAAATGTTTTATAGGAATGCACATTGGTCCCAGGCTTAAATCCCCTGAATTTTGCAGCCCGCAGAAGTCTTTTGTATTCTTCCTCAATAACAGATATGTAACGATAGGACATCAAAATAAGAAAAACCATTTTATCAGGCACATGAATTCTATGAAGCCCGCTTCCAAGGGAAGCAATGGTCATTGTGGCAATAAGGGCGACAAATATGAGCATTATGGTGATGGATTTAATAGTAATCTTACAACACAATATCAAACCCTGGTATGTTATTTTCAGCCAATAAAACCGGTACATAATGTCCCCGTCAAATGTTAAGGGAAGGATGATCCAGATCATCAAAAGAAACCAGAAAAGTGGTTTTAGGCGTTTAAGGACATCGATGCGGTTCAATCCAGCCAGGGAAATTAAAATAA
This sequence comes from Candidatus Desulfobacula maris, assembly GCA_014383445.1. Taxonomy (GTDB): domain Bacteria; phylum Desulfobacterota; class Desulfobacteria; order Desulfobacterales; family Desulfobacteraceae; genus Desulfobacula; species Desulfobacula maris. The sequence goes on from JACNHV010000234.1 coordinate 33,498, forward strand.
TTGAAATAACAAAATAAATCACAGCAAGATAAAGATTATCGCAAAGTGCCGCGGCAAAGGACAAAACAATTAAAGCAAGGATGCGTATTTGTGGATCAAGCTTATGGATAAATGAACTGCCATATGCAAATTTTTCTTCAATCATTTCAGGATGTCTTCCTTTTTAAAAACTTTACACCCATGGCCAGAAGAAAAATGATGACAATGCCTGTGATTATTTTTAAGATGGAAGGGCTCTTTTCCAGCTTTTCTTTTTCCTTCATTGCAGTTGGGATGTCCTGCTCAGATGCTTTTGTAACAAGTTCATCTTTTGGAATTTTCCATTGGGCCTGATGACCTGTTCCTGCCTCAAGCTTTAAAATAAGGTCTGACTCAATATTTTCAGGAATTTTAAATGAATAGTTTCCATGCCCATCTGTCTGGCCCTTATGGATGACCATGCCTTTATCATTAAGCACTATTATGGCACAATCTCTGACTTTTCTTTTTGATCCAAAACTACTTTCTGTATAAATCATGCCATCTTCCACCCATGCAAAAATGATCACTTTGTGGGCAAAGACAACGTTTATAAGAACTATAGCAGGAAACATAGCAAGAATGAGTGAGATAATAATTGTTTTTTTTATTTTCATTTTTTCTTCTTTGGTATGATTTCAGGGTATGCTTTTAAAAGAAAAGTAACACAAAAGCCTGTCACAATCCCCTCAATTATCATTACAGGTATGTACGCTGTAATAATGGCAAGGCTGGTTTCAAAAAAGTTCTGGTTGGTGAACCACAAGGCTAACCCCAATAAAATGGATGAGAATAATATGGAAAACAGACCGGCCAGAAACCCGGCTATAAATGTAAGTGTGGGTGATTTACCCAGCAGCGGCAAAAAAAGATAGTGTGCCAGAACTGCTGGAACCGCCATTACCACAACATTAACCCCTAATGTGGTGAGGCCTCCATATTGAAAAAAGACAGCCTGAAGCAGCAATGCAGTCAGGATTGCAGGGATTGCTGCAACTCCAAGCAATAATCCCACAATTCCGTTTAAAATAAGATGGACACTGGCAGGCCCGATATTCACATGGATCAATGATGCCACAAAAAATGCCGAGGCCAGAATGGCCACATGAACAATACGATCATAATCAATTTTTTTCAGCCCCAGGCCGGTTCCTGCAAGTGCTAATGCAGCTCCGGTGGCAAGCACCGGAGCTGAAAGAACGCCTTCTGATATATGCACCCTATTTCTCCTGCCAGTTCTCAAATTTAACCCATAAAACTGCGCCCAACTCTATATCTTTTTCTTCATTATTGTACATCATTTTTTTATCGGATGTATTTAAAGCGGCAAATCCCCACCATCCGGCAGCGGGTGCTGCATAGGTAAACAAACCATTTCCATCGGCCTTTATGGTTTGTGCGACCATATAGTCAGTCGGTGCATTGGCTTTCCTGTTTTCATTAAAAAATTCCACTTCTATTTCTGCATAGGGCACAGCTTTACCATCAAGTTTTACGATTCCCTGAAACACGTTTGTGGTGTAAAGGCCAAAAGGTTTGGATAAAGGCACAATTTCTGTTTTCAATCCCAGTTCTGTATCCCAGCCCTCATCATCACCAAAGGCTGCAACAATTATTTTTGTATAGTGAATAATAAAACAATCTTCAGCCGGTTCCCAGTATGGCACAGGTTCCATTACAAAAGCATAAGCCCCGGGTCTTTTTATGGTATACCCAGCCTTCCACGCTTGATGAGCCATCACTTTTATCTCTTCAAGGCTTGCCTTTAAATCTTGTTTTTTGCCATCTTTGATCACAAAAAAACTTTCAGGTTTTACAAGTGGCATTCCAATCATTTCAAATGGATGAGAAAAAGAAAGACTGATATCAATTTTTTTAGAATCATCCTGCATAATCATGTTGTCTGAAGGGATAACCATTCCAAAATGTGCAAAAGACAGCCCCCAGGAAAAACAGACGATTAACAAAACCAAGCCACCCCGTTTAAAACATTTCATTTCAACCCTCCCTGAAAATAAAAAAACCACAAAGGCATCAGTATTCTTTAACCGATATTACAACCTTCGTGGTTTAAATTGCTTATTCAAAAAATTTTGTTTTTCTACAGACTTCTGTCTGAATTTATATTTTTTCTATCTTTTAAAATCCAATCTGTCAATGAATAAATACAAATATGGCTATAAAAGGTTATTCAGCATGAAAAATCCTAATTTTTGTTCAATCCTCCTTGTAAACCCTGTGACAGCCTGTTCAACTATCTGGTCATGATTTTCTATAAAAACAGATCTTGCAAATGGAGAACTCATCTTCATCCATAATTTAGTCGGGGATACATTCCAGATAAAATTAATGATGGTATTGTCCCGGGATGGTAAAAAATAGCACCTTCCTTCTCCATAAAGGTCACCAGTTACAGCAAAGGATAAAAACGAATATTGGATAAAATCCCTAACAACGGCATCAACGACAATCGTATAGGGAAGCGCCCCTTTCCAGACAGATCTGATATTATTTCCTTTTTGAAGATGGTCAAACTGATCAAGGGGTTCAATTCTCTGCAGGCCTTTACACCAGTCAGGCCATTTTTTATAATTGATCAACTCATTCCAGATCAGTTCTAAAGGCGCATCAATATTAAAAGAGCTGTTAAATCGGTAAAGGTTTTTTTTATTTAAAAAATCATCAAAAGGAAGAATCATGGATTTGTTTATTTCATTTTTTATTGGTCAGCACAACAAGATTCTTCATTTTAAGAGATAGTAGCCTGTTTAAAGGCATGAATGTCAGAACAAGGGCCGGCATAAATATAAGGTCGGCAATTAATGCAATGATGGAGGCCGAGGCAATTAAAACCCCCAGAGAAAAAACATGACTGAATGAAGAAAAAAGAAGCCCAAGAGAGGATAAGAAAAGAACAGCAGTTGTGGAGACAAGAGCCCGGGAAGTGATATCATAGGCTGCTTTCAAACTGTCCTGGATACAGGTTTTCGCTTTTGAAATGAACATTTCCCTTTTTAATTGTGTTAAATAATGGATGGAATCATCCACGGACAAGCCAAAGGAAATTACAGCGGCAAATATGGTTAATGGATCAAGAGGGATTTTAAACCAACCCATTATTCCAAAAATTGTGACAAGGGGAAACAGATTGGGTATGAGACTGAGTAACCCAAGGATAAAAGATTTAAGCTGGAACATCATTAACAACGTTATGATAAAGAATGCCAGGAAAAGCGTTTTTATCTGAGATGACACAAGATCCGTGGTTTGGGATCTGAGAAGAATCAGCTGCCCGGACAGGGTAACCCTGTTTTCTTGCGCAAAAGTAATCTCTGCATCCTTTTTAACCTGTTTAAGGATGTGTTCTATTTGATCCGATGTCTGGTTTTGAATATGAACAATTATTCTAAGTTTTTTTGAAACCGGGTCTAAATAGGATCGTAACATATCATTTTCCAAACTTTTGGACATGATCTGATGAAAAATAATTTCAGGCTTGATCCCGATTGGGGACAATTTAAGGGCCAGGCGAAAAACAAGAGGTGTTAATGATTCAAGTCCTTGAATACCATTGATGGATTTTATTTTTTTTTCAAATTGATAAAGATCATACCAGAATTTTTTTGAATCAAAACTGTTCCCCAATGATGTTAAGATAATGGAAAAAGAAGTGGCAGTCGATATATGCTGCTCAATAAACTTAAGATCTTGCGCCTCTTGGGTGGTTTTAATTATTGGATTGGTCAAATGTTTAATAGTTTTAATTTTAGGAATTCCTGTTAAAAGGAAAATTAAAACCATAATTCCTGTCAAAACAGAAAACCCTGGTTTTTTAAAGCCGGCAATCATATAATTTTTGACAATATGTTCAAGAAAATCTTTTTTTATTTTAAAGGCGATTGATTCATATGACATAAAAAACCGTGGCAAGCAAAAGGATGTTATTACCAGCGTAAACAAAAAAGCCAGGATCACCCCGATGGAGATGATAATCCCGGCCTGTTGAACCATTTTTACAGGGCTTATTGTCAGGCAGAAAAAACCGGCGGCTGTGGTCAAAGAGCACATGAAACAAGGACGTAGAACAATTTCAAAGGTCTTTATCAAAGCAATGTCCTTTGAATCGTTTTCTATCAATTGAATATATTTTGAAATAATATGAAATACAGTTGTTGTGGAGACAACAAGAATAAATCCAAAACTTAATCCTGTGGCAAGGTTCAACGGCATGCCAAAAAACCCCATGATTCCCAGAGTCCATATCAGAGAACCCAAACTGGTTAATAATACCAGTATACCAGCCCACAGGGTTTTGAAAATATAAAAAGCAAGAAGGGTTCCAAAGAGCAGACCAAGAGATCCAAACACAAGAGCATTCAACAAATTATACCGTTCAAAGGCAGCCCGCAGGACAGGGATCCCTGCGGCATAGCAACGGGGATATTCAGGAAATGCAGTTACAATGATTTGTTTCATTTTCTCAAGTTGTGTTTCCAATTCAAACCCGTTGAGATTTTCATTGTCAATTTTAACTATAAATGCAAGGGTTTTTGCATCTTTGGAAATCACTCGGCTGAGTCCTGGAATAACCTTGTACAAACTTTCAAATAATTTTTTATCCCAGAATTGAGATGTGCCTGTAAATTTGAATATATCAGATGATTCTAGTGTACCAAGATCGACGACTTTTAAAATAGACTTTATGGCAGTCAGTTCCTTATTGACCTTATGAATTCTTTTTTTAAATTTTGGATCAGATACATTAAGATCGTTTTTAACTGCTAAAAGTATATAATCGTCCGTGCCAAAGGATTCAACAAATGCCAGGTAGTCCTTATAGCCATCAGAATCAGCAGTATCAAAAGAAAAACCAGAAGGATCTAACCGAACCTGGGATGCAGGGATTATCAATATCAGCGTAGCCAGGATCAGGCCTGCTATAAGAATTTTGCTGTTATTTACCAAACCTTTTGCAATTTGTTTTGATGACAGATGGTTTGATACAAACAAGATTAAAAATCTATTTTTTATGCCAGGACCCATCCGGATTTTGGAAAAATTCTCCTGGTGCTGTTATTTCTGCTTTTCGCTTGGCCTGAATACTTTCAACAACATCTATTGTTGTGTTCTGCTGTTTTGCAAAATAGGTGTAAACCGTTTTTCTATCTGCATTCTCAGCTGCAATAACGGCTTCCTGATCCCTTTTACCCGTGACAAATCCAAGATAGCCTTTGTTATCTTCTCCAATAATTCCTTTTGCTTTTAAAGCGGCAATCACTGGTAGACGCTGTTTCATTCTCTCTTTAATCTCAGATGCCAGCACAATCTGGGTTGAGACAATCAGACAAAAGATCAGCAAAACATGTATTTTAAAGATTTTGTGTATATTCATACTTCCTCCTATTTTTTGATTTTGTTTTCTGCAGCTTCAATGTCATTGAAAAAATCATCAAGCGCCCTTTCAACTCTGACATTTATATCAATGGTTATGTGGATAGGTTCTACTTTGATAGGCTTTATTTCAACCTGATGAGTTGATTCAACAGGCTGAACCTTGATTTCATGGCTTGTCTGACAACCTGTAAAAATAAAAAGACTCAGGAACAATGCCATGAAAAATAAATTTCTGGTCATAAACTCTCCTTTTTTAATTTAAAATTGATTTTATTTTATTACCAAATTTCATCACATCATTAAAGGGAAGTTTTAAATTTACATCCAGTTTTATCCCCTCAAATTGTGATCCAGGGCTTGATGCATCAACCCTGACAAATCCGCCGAACTCTTTTTTATACTCAAAGGGTAAGACTTTTGAAGGCTTCCCATTCAGCTCCATTTTAACATCAAGTGTGTCTTCAAAGGTGTTAAACACAATTTTTGCCCAATGATAATCAAAATCTTTTAATGCCTCCCGTGCCAGATCAAGCTGGGCAAATTGAGGGTTGTCCATGGGAATGCCGGAAGTTATCCTGTCTGAGTTCGAAATCACCACTTTACCGCCTTTGCCTGGAGTTGAAAACAAGAATCCATTGTCAAATGAGATATTACCATCTGAATAAATCACGGGAATCCTTCCGTTCAAAGTACCGCTTCCCTGGGCATTAAATGCACCCATCTGTTTTAAAAGTTGTGTCATTTCCAGCCGGTCACAATAAAGGGTTAGGAAATAAGCATTATTCTCCTGGGGAAACCTTATGGATTCTGTTGAAACAAGACCGTTACACCACTTGAACCTAATATTTTCCACAAGCCATGATTTACCATCTTCAATGGTGAATCGAATCTTTGCATTCTCTATTTTTATCTTATTCACTTCAATTGAATCAATGGTCAAAACTTGCCCTGGAACGGTTTCCAATGCTATCAGGTCATTAAACTCCATCATTGTATTGATCCCTGTTGCAGTGAAATTTGTATCCTGGATATGGATTTTCCCATCCTTTATGTTTAAACCCATGGAAGTTTTTAATTGATGATTTAAAAATTCTGCTTTGCCTTTGGCAGAAGCTGTTACATCAACCTCTGCAACTTGAAGTTTTTGTGGAATGAATTTTTCAATATCTGCATAATTTAATTTAACAGGATCTATTTTAAAATCCAGGGATGCATAAAGGCCTTTTTTAAACCCGACAATTGAGCTGAATTGCGTTTTTAAATCTGGCAGTGTCAAAAGACTTACCCCGCCGCTGACCTGAAATTCTTTTAAATCTGTTTGAAGTATTTTACCAGCAGTGCTGAAGTTATATTGATTATTGTATGAAATTTCCGGAATAAAATACCTGCCATATATTTTTTTATCAATATTTGGATATTGGATCGGCACTTCAATGATTAAGCCAGATGCTTTGGTCTTAAATTCAGGGGATGTTATTTCCCCTTTGGAGGCCTTTAATATCATACTGGCCCAAGGTGTATTGTTTTTATCAAGAAGAAATGATCCAGAAAGATTAACAGCAGAAAAACTTGACTCCGCCAGTTCAGATTTGAGCATTATATTGTTTGCTGTTGATGTGATTTTTGAACTTACCCCTTTTCCTTTATCCGTAAAATCCATGGCCATATCTGAACTTATTTTTGCATCAGAAAATATCAGGCTGTCTTTTTGATGTTGAATGCGGCCCTGGCCAACGTCAATTGTGATTTGCCCGTTAGCCCTGGATGGTGTGCCAAAAAACCTGGCATTTAATTGCAGGTTTTTCAGGGTGCAGGCAATTGATTCATAAATAATTTGATAGGGTTCTGGTTCTGTCTTGCCGTTATGGAGTATCAAATCAAAATAATAATCATTGTTAAAATCCATTGTACCGGCATATTCCATCTGGGTTACAGGCAGCATTAAATGGGACAGACTGAATGTACCGCTGGCATTTATCCTTTGATTATCAATTGATAAAGTGCTGGAAAACTCTTCCAGGCTTGCCTCAATGGGTTGTGCAATGCTTGCCCCTGATAAATTTATTTTCCATTTCTTTTCAGGGGAATCTGTTTCCAGATTAAAGTCAACCTGCCCTTTTAATTGTACCCCATTTGGTTTTTTTGAAATAAATGGGTTAATATGTACTAAATCAAAGGACTTGCCTTGAACCTTTAAAAACTCAACACCCTTTATCACATCATAGTTAACAAGGGCCTCAATTTTTTCTCCAAAAGGATACAGCATCGCCCTTGCAAGAATTTTCCCATCCTTTGCATCAATTGTTGAAAGTACATCAAATGGAATCAAAAATTCATTATTCAAGGCGTGTAGAACAATTTTAGCATTCTGCAAAACAATTTTATCCGGCACAAAGGGCAAAAAAGACAGATAAGGCTGTCTGGTTTGATCTTTTGATGTGTTGGGAAGTTTAAGGCTATCAAATTTAATTTTATTGTTCTCATCAAGTCTTGCATACAGGCTTAAACCTGATATGGTCACCTTGGTAAGATGAATGGATGAAAAATTTTTAATATCATAGTCAATGTTTATTGAATCAATGGAAATTGCCTTGCTGATCTGAATTTTGGAAATAAATGTATTAAAAACCCCTATTTTTTGTATGTCAAATTCAACATCATTGGAATCTGAAAATTGAACCAGTCTTTTTTGGATCTGCCACTCCACAATATTGGGGAAATTAATAAATAAAAAAAGGCAGATAAGGACAAATCCCAGGCAAAGCCAGGCAATTATTTTTATGATTTTTTTAAATCGCATTTTTCACATTCACCCTGAGATACATGTCCCCTTTTATACCGCCTGAAATGGATTTACCCATTCCAGAAAGTTTTAAGCGGGTTCCCTGCTTCACCCCTGCAGGAATTTTAACACGGTACAAGGGTTTATAAAACCCCCATGGGATTGTAACCATTTTATTTGCACCCGTAATGGCTTCAATGGAGGTAATATCAATATTTCCATAAAGATCAGGGCTGTCCTGGCTGCCCGTAGTAACAATCATCTGAAGCCGTGGACTATGCTTTTTAGCGGTAAACCGGCTTATTTTCTGTTTTGTTCCTGTTTGTGGCAGATTTTTGTTCAGCTTAACCAAAGCAAGACCTGCTATAAAACCTCCAATATGTGCCCACCATGCGATCCCTGATCCTGCGCTGCTGCCGGCAGCATTGAGAAACTGGATTAAAAACCAGAACCCAAGAAAAATAAATGCCGGTATTTCAACAAACCAGGGGAAAATAATGATTGGAATAATGGTTAAAATTCGCGATTTTGGATACAGCAGAAAATAAGCCCCCATAACACCGGCAATGGCACCACTTGCGCCAATGGTAGGCACCATGGATACAGGATTTAAAAGAAAATGAAAAAACCCTGAAATAATGCCGGAAATCAAATAAAACCCCAAAAATCTTAATGCACCAAAATGATCTTCAACATTGTCTCCAAATATGTATAAAAACCACATATTTCCAATGAAATGCAAAAAACCGCCATGCAGGAACATATAAGAAAAAATGGAAAATAATTGATTTGCCAGTGAAAAATGCTGCCCCATGTCATGGACCGTGTATTTGGCCGGAACCAGTCCATAGGAATAAAAAAAGACTTCATTATTAAACCCGATTTGAATTTGCAGCATAAATACCAGCAGATTAATTCCTATTAAAATATAGGTCACAACGGGAAAACAATTGGAGGGTTGATTATCTCGAATCGGTATCATTTAACCACCCGCAATATATGATCTGTTTCAAGATTTTGTTTCAAACGCTTTAAAATCTCCATAACTGCATCTTCAATGGTACAGGTATCTCCAACCATATAAGAAGAACATAATTTTAAAAGCGCCTTGTTTTCCCTGTCAAATCCGACACGATGCCTTAAATATTCCATCATGCCAAAATAAAGAACGCTGATATTTTTGGGTTCAAATTTAGCAATAAATATTTTTGTCTTAAGGGGCAGATCATCACAAATCAGGTCCATAGCATCTTCAATAGTTTGGGGGAAAGCCTCTTTAACAGGTCCTGAAGGAATATGGTTTTTGATCATCTCTTCTTTTTGTGTATCAAGAAAATAAAGATACAGCATGGTTTCAAGAATCGTTTTTACATCCATGTATATCCAGGGGTTTTGGCTCAATCTTGGACCGGCTACATTTAAAGTCTGGATTTTATTTTTCATTATAAAGGATTTTAAAATAATGGCTGCTTCAAACTCCTCAAAGCTTAAAAGATCAAGATAACAATTGGGTTTGCCAACAAGGTTTGCATAACTCTGGGTAAGTTTGGAACCCCCCGTCAGTTCACCACGTGAAATAATTATAGTGCCATGTGAATCATTGATATTCTGTTTTGTTCTTTCCCTGTAGTCTGTTGTATCCATTTCCTTTAATTGATATTTGCCTGGCAAGGGGCCTTTTTCCGTTCCGCGACCTCTTGTTATCCATCCGCCATGATCAATATTGAATTTAATGGCAACATCAAGTGCTGCCTGGTCTGCTCCCGTTTGTCCGCCTGAAATTATTTTTTTTAACATTTTAATCTTATCCAGCCTTTAAAAAAATCCTTTTCTATAATAACAGTAAGGAGTATAACTTCAATACTATTTTACCCTTTTGAACAATTAAGCACCGGGTCTATGAATATACCGTCAAAAAAAGAATGCTTTAAACTGATAAAAAAGATGGCCATGATGGATCATATTATTGATCATTCCATCATGGTTTCCAATGTAACATTATTTTTAAGCCTTAAGCTGAAAAAACATTTTCCTGATCTTGATTCCCGGCTGGCAGCTTCAGCTGCATTGCTCCACGACATAACAAAAACCAGAAGTTTTGATACAAAGGAAAATCACTCTGAAACCGGCGGTCTGATGCTAATCAAGCTGGGATATCCTGAAGTGGGAAATATCATACGTCAACATGTCATTTTAGATTCCTATGAAACTGATTTCCCTGTCTCAGAGCAGGAAATAGTCAATTATTCTGACAAAAGGATATTGCACAACAAGGTGGTGCCCTTGAATAAAAGGCTTGAATACATCAAATTACGATATGGGAGCAATAAAGAATTTAAAGACCGAATTCAGATCATGTGGAAAAACACATTAAACCTGGAAAATAAAATTTTCTGTCAACTTGATATAACTCCCAATCAATTATCAGAGTGTATTTCCAGAAAAATTAACAAAAAAGACTGGGTTTAAGGCCAGGATATTTCTGAGCAGGATGCAATGTCACAGGATAGTCTTTGAATTCGCTGTTTTATGACAAGCACTTTCTTTTTTTGTTCCTTTTTTTCTGAGTGCTTTAAAGAAAAAAGGTGTTCCATCTCTTCTTTAAAATACTGATACTGGTTGAACCGCTCATTTATTTTTTCTTTAAAATCCCTTGTGGCAGCCTCAATCAAAGGCAAAAAATAATTTGCCCTCAAATTTGTGTGATATTGTTCAAATTGATGTTTTATGATTTTTTGATTTTCCTTTTTGATTTTCAATTCTGCTTTTTTTAATCCTGGAGAAAATGAAAAATTGGATTTGCTGTCAAATAAAGAAGATAATATCTGGGACATGGTATGCAGGCCAAAACCGGTCAAGACATTGGTCTTGATCATAGATGTGTATTTTGCTTCAAATATCATGGCTGGCAATTGAAGCCCCAGTATTTTTTTTATTTTTTCAATATCTATGGAATCAATAAAATCGCTTTGTTGATGTGTCAATTCTGTCTCAGTTTCAAATTGTGAATAATGATCAGGTTTTAACAAGTCAATCTGGTATGAATCAAACAAAGATTGAAAATAGGAAAAGATTTTTTCTTCCTGGTTTTGAACAAATCTTTTCAGTTCTGGTTTAACCTCTTCAATAACATATAAATCCAGCCCTCGTTTAAAGTCCTGAAACATTAAATATAAAATTTGTTTGAATCCTGATTCCTTTGTCCCGGATTTATATTTTTCCACATCAAGAAAACTTGTCCAAATATAATCCCGGGCCTTTTTTAAAATGCCTTTATCATCATGGATAAACGTATTTTTTAAATTTAATTCTATTTCCTCTTTTAAACCGCTGACAGCCCCATCCAGGGAGTTTTCAACAATGGCTTCCAGGCGGGAGGCATTGTGGTGTAAATTATTCAATGTCTTTCTTGCAGTTTCTTCCTTTAATTTATCAGAAGACAAAAGACCAAGGAAAATATTAATCCTTTCATCCAATTGCCCCATGATAATATCAAGGCGTTTCAAATGATTTGATATTAAAAGCCCATGCCTGTTTTTATCCATCATTTGTTTGAAAAAAGAATTAAATTCCTGTGTTTTCAAATCACAATATTGAACGATTTTCTTTTCTTCCTGCCAGAATTTTAACCGGTTTTTATCCTTTTTATTTAATTTGGATTCAAGGCTTAAAAAGAGGTTATAAAGCGAGGAAAAAGAAAATATCCTGGAATGAATCTCTAAAAATTCAAGTGTCTCTTTAATGCTGGTTTCTATTTTAATCAGATCATCAAGATTTTCATGCTCTGTTAAATCACAATTATTGATGAAAATAATATTCTCCAGAAGCCCTAGATTTTTAATCTGTTTTAAAAATATAATATCTGACTGCCTTAATCCGATTCGAGAGCTTACGCAATAGACAATAAGATTTGATGATTCAAGATAGGTTAAAACCTGTGCCAGCTTTGCAGGGTCAGTTGAATCCGCTCCCTGGCAATCAGCGATTTCAACATTGGGATCCATTTTTTTATCAAAGACATCAAGGCAGACATCCTTGATATAAAACGCTTTCTCTGGATCAGCTGTATAAGACTTATGTTTGTCAAACTCCTTTGATTTAAAACAGATAATAGTCTCATCAGGCTGAACCAGATCCTTACATGTGTCAAACCCGTGAAGCGCATGTTTAATCAAAAGGGTTTCAGGTCTTATTTCATCTTTTGTGTAGGGAAAATCTTTGATAAGTGTTTGATATGCTTTTTTCAAATATTGCCTGTCATTTTTCCTTCTGATATCAAAAGTCTTTAATATTTCTTTGTCTGATCCATCATGGGGAAAGAGCAATAAGGCTTTTTGCAATTGAAGATTTATGTCATCCCATGATTTAAAATATAGGTTGGCCTGATTTTTTTTCCCTTTTCTAATTCTTGTGGTAATCGAGGTGATAACACCTGCCCCGCGCTTCACCAATTCCTTTCCCAAAAACGAATTAACAAAGGTACTTTTCCCAGACTTAATAACGCCTGCAACGGCTATTTTCAGGCGCCCTTCCCGGATATGCTCTGGAATTTGACGACAGATTGTCTGATAAGCATCAAATGATCCATCCTTCATTTGGGGTACGTCTTCAGCCAATTGAAGAATTGTTAATGCATCATTAATTATTTTTTCAAGGCAATTTAAAGGACTTGTTTTATTTTTCATCATTTTGATAAAACAATTATCATATCATCATCATTGCTTTCTCATATTTCAATTCAGTACTTGTCGAAAAAATTATTTCTTCAGATAAAGAACAGGTCAACCAGGCTGAATCGCCCAATTCATTATCCAGTTGCAGGGGCCCCCATCCAGCACATCCCAGCAGGATCATAAAGAGGTCAGGCCCTTTTTGAAGAGCAATGGCCTCAAGGATATCTCTTGAATTACTCAAGGCCAGCTTGTCTGTCACCCTTAAACTTTCACTCCACTCAAAAGGAGGGCCGTGAAGAACAAACACTCCGCTGGGCTGGACTGGTCCGCCAAGATATATTTCAAGGGTATCAACACTCTTGTCACATTGAATCTCCAGATCCTCAAATAATTCCCTTCCTGTAAGAAGCGGATGTACTTTATTCACAATAAAACCAAGGGCACCGAATTCATTATGTTCACACATGCATGTCACTGTCTGGGAAAAATTGGGATCAGGAAGCCCGGGTATTGCAAGGAGAAATTTTCCTTTCATGCTTTGTGAGATTTCATCAGTCATGGACCAGCTCCGTAATTAATCTTAGTGTTAAATATTTTTATTTGCTTTGCAATAGTTTTTGTCATAAAAGAATTGTTTTATAAAAGGAATCAATCCTTTTTTCTTCCATAAACATCATCAAACCTGACAATATCATCCTCACCCAGGTACGAGCCGGACTGAACTTCAATGAGCTCAAGGGGTATCTTTCCGGGATTCTCTAACCTGTGCAGGGTTCCTAAAGGGATATAGGTGGATTCATCTTCTTTAAGAAGCATCTCCTCTTCTCCCCTGGTGACTGTGGCAGCACCTGAAACAACAGTCCAGTGCTCAGCACGGTGAAAATGCTTTTGCAGTGACAGCTTTGCTCCCGGGTTAACTGTAATTCTCTTTACCTGAAATCTGTGTCCGGAATCAACTGTCTCATAACTGCCCCAGGGCCTGTAAACTTTCCTATGGCTGATAATTTCATTCCGGTTATTATCCTTTAACTGCTTTACAATTTTTTTAACATCCTGAACCTGGTTCCGGGGAGATACCAGAATCGCATCCTTTGTTTCCACAATAACAAAATTTTCAATGCCAACCGCTGCAATAAGGCTGCTTTCAGAATTAATATATGACCCTTTGACATCATGGGTCAGAACATCTCCCTTTATGACGTTCAAATTTTCATCCTTTTTACCCGCCTGCCACAGGGCATCAAATGATCCCAAATCATTCCACCCTGCATCAAAGGGAATCACGATTCCTTTTGAGGTTTTTTCCATTACAGCATAATCAATGGAATCAGACGGGATGTCTTTAAATCCTTCAAGGCTTATCCGGAAAAAATCCAGATCCTGAACACCTGCTTCTATTAAGCCTTTACACGGCATCATAATATCTGGTGCAAGGGTTTCAAGCTCCTTTATAATTGCTGATGCCTTGAACATAAACATTCCTGAATTCCAGCAGTATGATCCGGAATCAAATAATTTTTTGGCTGTATCAAGATCTGGCTTTTCAACAAATCTCTCAATTTTGGAAGCACCTGTCTCGGATTCCAAAAGCTTTCCCTTTTTTATATAACCAAATCCGGTTTCAGGAGAATCAGGGATAACCCCGAATGTTATCAAATAGTCTTTTTCAGCATATGTGAGCCCTGCCTTTATGGCGGCATGAAAATCAAGTTTTTTTTCAATCACATGATCAGCTGGCAACACAAGAAGTATGGGATCTTCTTCATGCTGCATTGCTTTCAAAGCTGCAAGGGCAATGGCAGGTGCTGTATTTCTCCCGACGGGTTCCAGGATAATGGCCAGGGAGTCTATCTCTATATTTTTTAATTGGTCTGCTGTCATAAATCGATGATCTTCATTACATACGACAATGGGAGAACCTATCATTTCAAGCCCCTGGAGCCTCAACACTGTATTTTGCAGCATGGTTTTTTCATTATATATATCAATCAGCTGTTTTGGATAAAGCTGTCTTGATAATGGCCACAGCCTTGTGCCTGACCCGCCTGCCAGAATTATTGGAATGATCATAATTCCTCCTTGAATTGTTTATTTTTGTGCTGTGAACACATTAATGGTCAACCCATGATTTACAGGGTAAGAATCAATCGTCCTGAGATGAAAACCTGTGTCTGTCAGCCAGGTCTTTATTTTTTCTTTTTCAAATCCAAACCATGAGCCACCCATGATCTCATTAATGTTTTTCTGATCATGTTTTTGAAAATCAGACAGGATAAAAAGGCCTTCTGGTTTAAGAACCCTGTAGGCTTCAGCAATTGGCAGTTCAGGTTGTGAAATATGGTGTAACACCATATTCATTATGGCAGTATCAATTTCTTCATTTTTCATTGGAAGATGTTCAAGCTCGCCCAGTCTTAACTCTGCATTATTTATCCCTGAAAGTCTTAATCTTGCCTGCTCCAGCATCTCAGGGGAATAGTCAATGCCTATAAAATTATGTGATATTTCTTTGGAAAGTCTTTCAATAAGTTCTCCGGTTCCGCAACCCAGATCTGCAACATTGCCATTAAAAATCACTTTTTCTTTAATCATGGAATTCAGATCAAAATTGCCAAACACCTCTTTTTTCAATCTATCCCACTGGGGTGCGATATGTCTGAAAAACCGTTTTGTTCTGTATTGACGGATCTTGATCATTTCCCTGGATTTTTCCAGGTCCCGGCGGGTAATATCTTTATGACCAAGATTTTTTTCAAGCAGCTGGATCAAGGATCTGGTTGTGTCATTTTTAGCTGCAAAATAATATGTAAAGCTTCCGTCCCTGCGGGATGTTAACAGTCCTGAATCCAAAAGGATCTTCAAATGCCTTGAAACACCGGATTGTATCATATCCACAACCAGAACGATTTCATTAACATTGAGCTCATATTGCTGCAACACATACAGCAACCTGAGACGGGTATTATCAGAAAGTGCTTTAAAGCATTTAATAAGTTCCATCAGGCCTTTATTTTACAGTGAGAACGGGGCAATGTGCATCAAGGATAACAACCTGGGCCGTAGATCCAAAAATCAATTTCCCCACTTTTGAACGGCTTCGAACACCAATGATGATTTCATCAATATTTTTTTCCTGGGCAAACCTCACAATATCTTCTCCTGCTTCAAAACCCCGGACCAATAGATGGGTTTGGCTCTTAACCCCAAAATCATCAAAATATGCTTTTGCCTGGTCAAGATTTTTTTCAGCATTAACGAATTCCTGCCCTTCTGTTTTATCTCCGCCTTTCATAGAGGTTACAATCAGAATTTCGCCATTAAAGGCCTTTGCATGCTTAACCGCTATATCCATCAAATCCTTACCAACATCTGTTCCCTTATATCCTACCAAAATCTTCATTATTAACACCTCCTAATTAATTATCACCAAATCGCTTGTTAATTAACAATCCTTGCCGATCATATGATGTTTCCATCCTTGTTTTCAATACATTTATTAAAAACCCCAAAGAAAAAATAATGTATCAGAAGTCAAACTTAGGGAGTCTCCCCGGCAAAGCCGGGGGCCTACTCATGATTGCGGTGGATCCCAAAGCCCGAACAATTTCAATGCTAAAATAAACTCTAAATCTTTTTTTAAAAAAATAAAAAATCGAAACCCTTACCTGGTCTGGCCTTACTTTTTAAGCGCCTGCAGGGCGTAGAAAAAATCAGCCAGAACCCGAAGATTTTCTTATGCCACTTTCTTTAATTCCTGTTTCATAAAATATATTTCATTTGGTGTTCTGTACGCAGTCGTTTTATGGAACCGCTACCGGTTATAAGACTGGGATCATTCTTTCAGTCCGGCATGGAAAATAATTAAGGGGTAAAAGTTCCCTGTATTGTTGCCGAACCTATAATATAAGAAGCATAAGTATTTGAAAACTGGCTTCTGGTCATTGGCACACCTGCCCCGATAGTGGGCATACCAGAGCCCAATGCGTAAATCGTAAATTTGTAGGTGTGCTGGTTGGGTGGACATGGCCCTGCATACCCTATATTACCTTCCCAGTTCTTTCCTTCGGTTAGACCGCTGATTGAAGCAATATCCTGGTTGGCTTGAAAGCTATTTACAGAGCTTGGTATATTAAAGACCCCCCAGTGCTTGCATGCATTATCCCCGGTTCCACAAGGACTGTCTTCGTCATCCATGATTAAAGCAAAACTTGCAGTGCCCTGGGGAGGATTATTCCAGGATAGCTGTGGAGAAATATTTGATCCCCCAGTAGAAGTGCAAGCATGAAGCAACGGTATAATACCGCTGCTTGTAAAATTCTGGCTTGATAATGAAAATGTTGTGTTAGTCTTTGGTGTTGCACTTCCCAAAGTCCAATAAAGTCCAGTCGAATCCAAAGCGTTAGGATAATAATTCAATATCACACTATATTTTGAACCATACACGTCAACAGTCGGTAAGGTAATAATTAAGTTATTGTCTACGCTGGAGCAATCCCCATCATCACTGGCTGCCAACACATTGTTGGAAAGTTGCCAATAGTATCCTGTTGGATCAGCTGAATTGTCATATTTCAATAAATCGCATTGAAAAAAATTGCTGCTAACATTCACGCACGGTATGCTTATCGTCAGGTTTGAATCCAGAGTTGCTTCAGCATTTACATCTATTATCCCTAAAAATAAGCTTAGTACAACCAACATTAAAGTTGCTAAAAATTTTTTTGACATTTTCCCCTCCCTTGAAAGTTCTTTTATTTCAGCATGTTTGGCTTTTCCTTGGAACATTATAGCTTAAGATCGCATACTAAATTTGAAGTTGTTTGTCAAACATCATCAAAAATTCACCCCTTATCAGCTTGCAGCATTTTACTTCACCCGCTGATAAGGGGTGAAAAGTTTAAATTTCTTCTAAAAATGCTCAATTTCGTAGTGTGAGGGGGTGGAATCAATTTAGATGCATAAAAAAAGGGTCCTGAAAAACTTCCAAGACCCTTGAATTTATTATGGAGGCGGCTTCCGGATTTGAACCGGAGAATAACGGCTTTGCAGGCCGTCGCCTTACCACTTGGCCAAGCCGCCTTGTTTTATGGAGCGGGAAACGGGAGTTGAACCCGCGACTTCGACCTTGGCAAGGTCGCACTCTACCACTGAGTTATTCCCGCCCAGCAAACAAAAGAATTTTATATACTCAGACACTGAATTTGTCAATATCAAATTTGTCCATATCAATTTAAAACAAAAGAAATTTTCTCGCCTTGATAAAATAATCAAGCCCGGACCAGATAGTAAAAATCAATGCGCCATAAAGAAAAAAAATACCAATGGCATTAAAGTTAATGCCGATATAATTGTAATGCATGGTCAATGGTATTATGGCTGCGATCTGGAAACCAGTCTTATATTTTCCAAGCCACGAAGCTGCAACGTCCTGGCAATTTTCAATCAAAACACACCTTAAACTGGTCACTGCAAGTTCTCTTCCAATAATGATGCAGGCAATCCAGGCCGGCATAAATCCTAAGGACACCAGCATCACCAATGTTGAAGAAACCAGAAGTTTATCTGCCATAGGATCAAGGATTTTACCTAATTTTGTAACCAATCCTCTGGTCCTGGCAAGATACCCGTCAAGATAATCAGTAATAGATGCTGCTGAAAAAAGAATGGCAGCACTAAAGGTTGTAATTTTTGTTTCATATAATAAAAGCATTACAATCACAGGAACCGCAACAATTCTGGATAAGGTCATAAAATTGGGTGTTAGGACAATATTTTTTATTTTATCAAACCCTGTCATCTTAAATTATCCGTTCTTTTTACGTGTGACCTTCTGGTTATTCCAGTCTGCCATAAAGGCATCAATCCCTTTATCCGTCATATGATGAGATGCAAGTTTCTTTAAAACTCCGTATGGAATGGTGGCAATATCTGCACCCAGAAGGGCTGAATCCAAAACATGGAGAGGATTTCTGATACTGGCCACTATAATCTGGGTATCAAAATCATAATTGGCATAAATTTGAACAATCTCTTCAATCAATCCCATTCCTTCCTGGGCAAGGTCATCCAGCCGGCCGATAAATGGGCTTGCAAATGTGGCACCTGCTTTTGCTGCCATTAATGCCTGAAGTGCTGAAAAAATCAATGTCACATTTGTTTTAATGCCTTCATTAGAAAGGGTCTTTACAGCTTTTAATCCTTCAACGGTCATGGGGATTTTAACGGCAATATTATCTGCTATTTTTGCCAAGTCTCTTGCTTCTTTTACCATGCCTTCATAGGCAAGGCTGATAACTTCTGCACTGACAGGGCCCTTAACAATCTTACAAATGTCAGCTATAATTTCTTTAAACTCTCCATCTTCTTTAGCTATTAAAGAAGGGTTGGTGGTTACCCCGTCAATCATGCCCATATCATTGGCATCTTTAATCTGGTCAATATTAGCCGTGTCTATAAAAAACTTCACTTTAAACCTCCTTATCCAAAAGAATCACCTTCTGGGTTTCTTGTTTTTCTATTTTTTTTAATAAGTCATCTGATCGTAAATTTAAAACCGGATGGATTGTATGAGCTCCTATATCACAAATGGGTATTAATACAAAACACCTTTCATGCGTTCTTGGGTGTGGGATTTCAAGATGTCTGGTTTTGAGAACTAGATTATCATAATAAACAATATCTATATCAATAATCCTGGGACCAAACCTGAATGGTTTCCCATCCTTATCCAGATCTTTTTCCAAGGTTTTTATAACAGCGATCAAATCTTCAGGAGTCAATGCCGTCCTAATTTTCAAAGCTGCGTTTACAAACCAGTCCTGGTCTGTAAAATTCTGTGGTTCTGTTTTATAAAAGGATGATACATCAACCACATCAATCTTATCATGGCGGTTTAAGATGGCTGTTGCATCATTTAGATTCTTTTTCTTGTCTCCAATATTTGAACCAATACTTAAATAAACAATATGCTGATCAATTTTCATTTAGACTCAAATTGAACCGTTTTTGAATACTCGCTTCTTATATTGTCGTCCCCTATGGCCTGAACCCTGAAATAATATTTAAACCCTTTTTCAATTTTAAAAATAAATTCCATGAAAGGCATGGAAACAATCCCAATTGTCTTAAACTCAAAAGGACATCCAACACAGGCTTCAATAGTTTTTTTAGCCATAAAGATTTCAAAATCCCTGGGCTTTACAAAAGCTTTCTCTATGTCAACCTTATGATTCCATGAGAGAATAATTTCTTTGTCGTCAGAAATATATTTCAAATCAAACGGAGCTGAAATTTTTTGTCCTTTTATTTCAGGCGCCAAAGGAAGGCCTTTTTTCCCGCATCCTGAAAACGTCAGGATAATGATTCCAGACAATACAATTAAGGACTGAATGACGGCTCTCTGATTTTTCATTGTAAACCAAGCTCCACTGCTGCTTTTTTAACTGCCTGTTTAACATTATCAAAGCCGGTTCCCCCATAGGTGATCCGTCTTGAAATCGTTTTTTCAATTTTAATAAATTCATAGACATCTTTTTCTATCAGCTCACTTAAGGCTTTAAACTCTTCAATGGTCATATCATCGAGTTCTTTTCCCTGGTCCAGGACATGGGCAACGGCCTGCCCTGCCACTGAATGGGCCTGTCGAAATATCATACCCTTTGACACCAGATAATCAGCAAGATCAGTGGCATTTAAAAACCCCTGTTTGCAGGCATTATACATTGTGTCTTTATGGATCTTAATATTTCCAAACATCCGGGTATAGACATCAGTACAGATTTTGAGCGTATCCACTGTATCAAACAAAGGTTCCTTGTCTTCCTGCAGATCTTTATTGTATGCCAGGGGCAATGATTTCATCAGGGTAAGGATATTAACAAGGTTACCCAAAACCCGTCCTGTTTTACCTCTTACCAGTTCTGCCACATCAGGATTCTTTTTTTGGGGCATGATACTGGAGCCCGTGGTAAAAGAGTCTGAGATGGTAATAAAAGAAAATTCAGAGGAAGACCAGAGAATCATCTCTTCGGAAAGCCTTGAAAAATGAATCATGGCAATGGATGCATGGGAGATGAACTCCATGACAAAATCCCTGTCTGACACAGCATCAATGCTGTTATCTGAAACTTTTGAAAAACAAAGCAGTTCTCTTGTAAATTCACGATTCAACGGATAAGTCGTGCCTGCAAGCGCTGCCGCACCCAGAGGCATGACATCAATTCTTTTAAAACAATCTTCAAATCTTTGTATATCCCGTTTGAACATTTCATAATATGCCATCAGATGATGGGAAAACAGAACGGGTTGAGCCCTTTGAAGATGCGTATACCCGGGCATGATCACATCCAGGTGCTTTTGGGCCATTGTGACAAGGGCTTTTTGAAAACCCGTTAAAAGGTCTATAATGAGTCTTGTCTCTTTTTTTAAATAAATCCTCACGTCCAGAGCAACCTGATCATTACGGCTACGTCCTGTATGAAGCTTTTTCCCCACATCGCCGACCTCTTTTCCAAGAGCATCTTCAATATGCATATGAATGTCTTCAAGTCTGGCGGAAAAGGCAATTTCATTATCCTCAATTTTCTTTCTTACCTTTTCAAGACCTTCAATAATGGTCCTGGCATCAGTCTCGGGTATAATGGATTCTTTAGCCATCATTTTTACATGGGCAATGCTTCCTTCAATATCGCTTTCATAAAGCCGTTTGTCAACATCAATGGATGCATTGAATTTTTCAACCAAATCATCCGTGCTTTCGGAAAATCGTCCGCCCCAGAGTTTTTCATTCATTGTATATTGAATTCCTTATTATATTTGCTTTAATTACCTAAAATCAAACTTTCCAGAATGGCTTTATGCATATGTCTTTTGTTCTCTGCCTGATCCCAGAACACACAATTCTTATCCTCCAGAACATCTTCTGCAATTTCTTCACCCCGGTGAGCAGGCAGGCAATGCATCACCACCACGTCCTTTTTTGCCATGGATAACAGGTCTTTATTTACCTGAAATCCTTTAAAGGCAATGATCCGTTTAGATAATTCATCTTCATCCCCCATGCTTGCCCAGACATCAGTATAAACCACATCTGCATTTTTAACCGCCTCTTTGGGATCATTTGTAAAAACAATATTGCTTTTCTCTTTAACCAATGCCGGTTCAATGATATGAGGATTTACACTATAATTTTCCGGACATGCTACAACCAGGTCAAGCCCGAGAATGCTTGCAGCATTGATCCAGGAATTAACCACATTATTCCCGTCTCCCACCCAGGCAATTTTTATATTCTTATATCCCCCTTTTTGTTCAATTATAGTCATAATATCACTCAATATCTGGCAGGGATGAAAAGAATCCGTAAGGGCATTAATCACGGGAATGGTTGAGTTTTGAGCAAACTCTTCAACCAGAGAGTGGTCAAAGGTTCTCATGGCAAGACAATCAACATATCTTGAAAGAACCCTTGCTGTATCCTTGGCCGGTTCATTCCTGGAAATCTGAGTATCCTGGGTACTCATGTAGATGGGATGACCCCCAAGCTGAATCATTGCTGTTTCAAAGGCTACCCTTGTCCGGGTTGACTTTTTATCAAAGATCAAGCCCAGACTCTTTCCCGTCAATACTTTATCAAGGATACCCCTGCTATATCTTTCCTTTAACTGGATCGCACGGGCAAACAGATTTTCAAAGTCATCTTTTTCAAGATCCAGAAGAGATAATAAATCTTTTTTCACAACAATCTCCTAAATTATAAAAGGCTGTCCAATTCTTTTATCAGCCTGTCAATTTCTTGTTTTTCTATAATTAATGGTGGGACAAATCTTAAAATTTTATCCTGGATTCCATTTATTATAAAACCTTTTTTAAATAATTCTACTACTATAGAACCGGCATCCTTATCAAGTTCCATGCCCAGCAAAAGGCCTTTCCCCCTGACATCAAGAACTCTTGTGTGTTTTTCTTTGAGTTTTTTCAATTCTTCATTAAAATATTCACCAATTTGACAAACTTTATCCAGAAAGATCTCTTTACTGATAATATTCACCACCTCCAGACCTGCTGCCGTGGCAAGGGGGGTTCCGCCAAAAGTAGTGGCATGACTTCCAAAATCAAACCCCGTTGCCGCATCCTGGGTTGCCAGCATGGCACCTATGGGAAGACCATTGCCAAGAGCCTTTGCAAGGGTCATAATATCGGGTGTGATACCATAAAGTTCATGTGCAAACAGAGTGCCGCATCGTCCCATGCCACACTGAATCTCATCAAAAATCAATAAAATTTTCTTATCATTGCAAAGTTCTCTTACTGCGATAAGATAATCAGGATCTGCAGGAATAACTCCGCCTTCTCCCTGCACTGGTTCTAACATGATGGCACAGACAGTTTCATCGATTTCATTTTTCAAGGCATCAATATCATTAAAGGGAACATAAGCGAATCCTTTAAGCAGCGGATAAAATCCATCCTTGATTTTATCCTGTCCTGTGGCGCTCAAGGTGGCCATGGTCCGCCCATGAAAAGATTGTTCCATGGTGATGATCTTAAATCGGTTCTTTTCCCCTTTTTTTTGAAAATATCGCCTGCTAAGTTTTATGGCAGCCTCATTGGCCTCTGCACCTGAATTGGCAAAAAATACCCTGTCTGCAAAACTTTTTTCACAAAGCTTTGATGCAAGATCTGCCTGGGGCATGGTATAAAAAAGGTTAGACACGTGAACAAGGGTGGATGCCTGTCTTTGAATGGCCTCTGTGATTTTAGGATGGCAGTGCCCAAGACTTACAACAGCAATCCCGGCTAAAAAATCTGTGTATTTTTTTCCATCCTCATCCCAGAGAAAAACTCCCTGGCCCTTAACAAATGCTTTGCCTTGTCTTTGATAAGTTTGAAATACAAAGTTATCTGTTTTTTTAATTGAATCCACTTTCAAATCTCTTTTATTTAAAGGTTATTCTACAAAGACCTGGGTACCAATACCGGAATCCGTAAATAACTCAAGCAATACAGCATGGGGCAATTTCCCGTTGATAATGTGAGACTTTTTCACACCGTTTGTTAGTGCATCCAATGCACATTCAACCTTGGGGATCATTCCACCTTTAATCTGTCCTGTGCTTATCATCTCTTTAATGGTTGCTGCATCCACAGAAGAAATGAGTTTTTTATCCATATCCAGCACGCCATCCACATCTGTAACAAGGATCAGACGTTCTGCATTTAAAGCTGCTGCAATCTTTGATGCAACAAGATCAGCATTGATATTATATGTTTCACCATTTTTGCCAACCCCAACCGGTGCTATAACTGGAATAAACCCTTTGGCAGTCAGGGTATGAATAATATCGGGATTAATGCTGGACACATTGCCCACCATGCCGGGATCTATGATTTCAGGTGGTTTGTTTTCATCCTCCTGAAAATATATGGTCATCTTCTCTGCAGTAATCAGCATGCCGTCTTTTCCCGTTAATCCCACAGCTTTTCCCCCCTGCCGGTTGATCCCTGAAACAATATCCTTGTTAACTTTACCACCTAAAACCATCTCAACCACATCCATGGTTTCATCATCTGTATATCTCATGCCCCGGATAAATTTGGATGTAATTCCCATGGAATCCAGAACCTTATTGATCTGGGGACCACCGCCATGAACCACAACGGGATTCACCCCGATGTATTTTAACAAGGTGATGTCATTGGCAAAATCCTTTTTAAGATTTTCATCCTTCATGGCATGACCGCCATATTTCACCACAATGGTCTTGCCGGAAAATCTTTTTATATAGGGCAAAGCCTCAATAAGTATTTCAGCAACACTGTTCTTCATAGGATGTACCTTGATAAATCTTCATTTTCAACAATGCTCATTAATTGGTTTTCCACAAAAGATGCATCAATGGTAATCTGTTTTTCTTCTATATCAGGTGCCTTAAAAAGAATATCTTCCAAAAGCTTTTCCATTATAGTATGAAGCCTTCTTGCACCGATATTCTCTGTTGTGGAATTGACTTTCTCTGCAATGGCGGCAATTTTTTCAACGGCGCATTCAGTAAACTCAATTTCTATACCTTCTGTTCTCAGCAGGGCAATATATTGAAGCACAAGAGCATTTTTAGGTTCAGTTAAAATTCTTGTAAATTCATGGGCACCCAGAGAATTTAGTTCTACTCTTATGGGAAACCTTCCCTGCAGTTCCGGGATCAGGTCCGAGGGTTTTGACATATGAAATGCACCGGAAGCGATAAACAGGATATGATCGGTTTTTACAATACCATACTTTGTTGGAACGGAGCTTCCTTCAACAATGGGCAAAAGATCTCTTTGAACCCCTTCTTTTGAAACTTCAGGCCCATAACTTTTTTCTTTGCCCACAATTTTATCGATTTCATCAATAAAAATAATCCCGGACTGCTCCACCATTGCTACTGCTTCTGTCTTTATTTGCTCCATGTCAACAAGATGGGCTGCTTCCTCCTGTGTCAAAAGTTTTATGGCATCTTTAATTTTTACCTTACGTCGCTTGATATTTTTGGGCATCAAATTTCCCAGCATATCCTTGACATTAATTCCCATCTCCTCAATACCTGAATTGGAAAAAATCTCAACTATGGGAGAGGATTTGTCTACAACCTCAAGGTCTATTTGTCTTGAATCAAGCTTTCCGGCTCGCAGCATTTTCCTTAGTTTTTCCCGGGTAGATGCCTTTGGTTGATCCTGATCACCCCCCTGCCCCGTTGTAATAATATCAAGATCATTTGATATGCTTGCTGCATTTTTTGAAGATGGGGGCAGTAAAATATCCAAAAGCCTTTCTTCGGCTATGCTGGCTGCTTTCTCCTGTACCGCATCCTGCTGCCTGGTTCTTAAATCGTTCAAAGTCAGTTCCACAATATCCCTGATCATGGATTCAACATCCCGGCCCACATATCCAACTTCGGTAAACTTGGAAGCTTCCACTTTATAAAAAGGAGAATCCGTCAAATTGGCAAGCCTTCTAGCTATTTCGGTCTTTCCCACACCAGTTGGGCCTATCAATATAATGTTTTTTGGAGCGATCTCATCTTGAAGATCTTTGTCAACCTGTCGTCTTCTCCATCTGTTTCTAAGGGCAATGGCAACTGATTTTTTGGCATCCTTCTGACCAATAATATATTTGTCCAGCTCTGTAACAATCTGTCCAGGTTTTAAATCTTTCATGGTTTTAAATCTTTCATTATTTTGTTTTCTCTTGTTTATTAGTAATAGTTCAGCCCGTTAAAAGAAATTATCTCATAGCCCTGTCTGATGGATATTTGCAGGAGGTTAAGCGTTTAGCATCGAACAAAAAT